>MUGD01000048.1 GCA_002900555.1 Thermoplasmata archaeon M9B2D
AAATGGGTGGGTGAAAGTGAGAAAGCGGTCCGTGAGTTATTTAAGAAAGCTCGTCAGGTTGCACCTACAATCGTGTTCCTTGATGAGATTGATTCGATTGCTCCGCGTCGTGGCACTTTCGAAGGATCTCATGTGACAGAGAGCGTGGTGAATCAGTTACTGACCAGCATCGATGGGTTGGAGAGTATGGAGGGTGTGGTTGTTATCGGAGCTACCAATCGACCAGATATTATTGATCCTGGGTTGTTACGACCTGGTCGGTTTGACCGATTGTTGTTGATACCTGCTCCGGATAGTGTGTCGCGACTTGATATTTTCAAGATTCATACGAAAGATATGCCACTTGCGAAAGAGGTGTCACTTGATGAACTCGCAGAGAAGACGGTCGGGTTTTCGGGTGCGGATATCGATGCGCTTTGTCGTGAGGCTGCAATGATTGCTCTCCGAGATGATATTGCTACTAAGGAGGTGCGTCGGGTTCATTTTGAACGGGCTATGGCTGAGGCACGTGGGAGTCTGACTGATGAGGTTATAAAATATTATAAAAAAGTCAAGGAGGATATGGGTAGCAGCATCGCCAAAAAGGATAAAAAAGAACGAGACATTCAATATATGTAAGTATTGTATAAAAAACGAGAGGGATATGATGAAAGTACTGGAGAGTGATTTGAGAGGAAAAACTGTCATGAGTGAAGAGGGCTTATACCTCGGCATTCTGAGGAATTCGTTGGTGGACGGGAGAACTGGTCAGTTGCTCAGTATTCTTGTGGAACCTTCTGAGGATATTGATCCACGGCTGTATCATCTTGATGAGGTTGGTCATTTGGTGTTCCCGTTTGAGGCGATTCGATCTGTGAAAGATGTTATTATCGTGGGCGGATAATTCAATCTATGCTACGCCCTTATTTTTCTTTTTTTTCTCCTTAAGAAGTATCTGGTTTTTTAAGGGGAGATCTTTGTTTATGTTATTGAAGGGGGACCCCTTTATTTCGTGTGGAAACAGCGTAGGTATGGTAGTCGTGAAATGATGAAAAAGGTGACGTCAGTAGTCTTGGATAGGTATGCATTTTTGACTATTTGAATATTGCTATTTTTAAAATTATAATATTAAAAAAATATTAAAATTAAAACAGTGCATGCTACCTATTTCCATGCGAAATCATCCCCTCCCCCTTTCTCGTTAACAACAGGAGGAAAAGACAAAAGAATTTACAAGAGAATTTAACACAAAAATTTATTATACCGTAACGCCTTACAGCCTTGCGAGGAGGCATATTTTATTCCTAAAGATACAGTCGCTACAGCTATAACTACAGACATATTCAGCAACCTACTTAACAACGAAGGATTGTTCACCAACCGGGAGGTCATGCGACCAACATATATGCCGGAAATCCTACCGCATCGTGAAAAAGAAATCAACGACTTAGCAAACGTTCTCGTCCCCGCTCTCAAGGGAGAAACCCCGTCTAATATCTTCATTTACGGGAAGACAGGAACCGGAAAAACTGCAGTCGTCAAATTCGTCGGAAAAGAACTCCTCAAAAAAGGAGAACAAACCGGCAAAAAAGTCAATTTCATCTACATGAATTGTGAGATCGTCGACACACAGTACCGGCTCTTACAGAACATCGCAAATAGATTCATCCATGAATGGAACGACCATGTGCCGTTCACCGGATGGCCAACCGATGAGGTTTATTCAAAGGTCAAAGCAATGATGGATAAAGAAAAAAGTGTCACCGTCATCGTGCTTGACGAAATCGATAAACTCAAAGGTGACGAGGCATTATATAACCTCACCCGAATAAACAGCGAACTAGACAATGCTAGGGTTTCTGTCATTGGGATCTCCAATGATCTGAAATTTACCGACTTTCTCGACCCCCGTGTTAAATCAAGCCTTGGCGAAGAAAGCATGATATTCTATCCATATGACGCAGAACAGCTGCAGGACATCTTACGTGCGAGAATCAAGACAGCACTGAAACGTGGTGTCATCGATGATGACGTCATCCCCCTATGTGCTGCTCTTTCAGCACAGGAACACGGGGATGCACGCCGGGCACTTGACCTGCTTAGGGTCTCGGCGGAGCTTGCTGAACGAAGCAAAGTCCCGAAGATTACAAGGTCCCATGTACGTCTTGCGCAGAACAAAATCGAGCTTGATCGTATCACCGAGGTCGTCCGTACCCTCCCCAATCAATCCAAGCTGGTGCTCTACTCTATTTTCATCCTTGATAAACAGAACAAGAAAGCAGGGACGATGCAGGCGCTTACAACCGGTGAAGTTTATGATGTGTACAAAGAGATTTGTAAAAAGGCAAGATATAATTGTCTGACACAGCGCAGAACTACCGACCTTATCTCAGAGCTTGACATGCTTGGTATCATCACCGCCCGCGTGATATCAAAAGGACGACACGGGCGGACCACAGAAATCCAGATGTCATCCTCGTCATCCTCCAAAGAATTGCTCACCGTTCTGCAAGAAGACGACATGTTTAAAGATCTTGCGAACTACAAGATGAAAGGCCAAGCGCGGCTTATGGTATAACGCTGGTATAACGCACCAAATATCGTTCCGACACAAAAAAAGGAGTTCGTTTATGCATACCGTTCTTCACCCCTCCCCCTCCGATGCACTGCAGTTTATAAGGGAACACCATTCATCCAAGCCAGAGAAAACCTTGCTTCTGGTGATGGGGGAATGTATGGTTGATTATCACGGACGCGCAAAATCAATATTAGACTGGGGAGAACGTCTCATTATGGTCAAACAGGATGGAACTGTACTGGTCCATCAGCCAGTGATGCGCGAGCCGGTGAACTGGCAACCGACAGGCAGCATCACCGAGTTTAGCACAAAAGATAATCATCTTATTCTTAATTGCAGGCATCTCAAACCCCCTGAAAAAATGACAGTGGCATTCCGGCAACTCAAACTGGTGACCGCAACAACACTTGTAGACCGTGCGAACCTTATCATTGCGGGCATGGAAGTTGATGTAGTAAACCAAATTGTTAATGACCCAACAATAATCGAAGAAGGACTCAGAATTGTAAAAAGAGAAAAAGCAGTGAAAACAGGTTCCATCGATTTATACGGATTTGATAGAGAACACATGCCGGTAGTAATCGAAGTGAAACGAAGCCTTGCGACAATCAGTTCTGTCCACCAGCTCAGAATGTATGTCAACGACATAAAAAAAGACAGAAAAGAGCCGAAAGTACGAGGGATTCTCTGCGCCCCCCATGTTCCGGATATGGTAAAAAAACTTCTTGAAGAACACGGATTGGAATGGCGAGAAGTAGAACGAACCGTAGTGCTACCGGACAATCGACAAAGAACGTTGAAAGAATTCTAATACCTCAGAGAAGAATACCCTTCCTCCTTCTCTGTTGATATAATTTTTTTATAACAACGGCAACTCACCGGTCACCTGATCAATAAGACTACTTGGAGCAGGACCTAGTCCTAGGACTGTCTGCGTTCCTTCCGCTATCTCCGTATGGCCCGCATCCGTCACAATCATCGTCATAATCCCAAGTTTTTCTGCTTGTTCTTCTAGTGGGAAAAAATCCGCAAGAGTTTCTACATTCACTACAACCTTCTTGGCCCCCTCCCGCTGCCATTTTACAAACCAATCAGGCTTGTTTTTTTTCGTCAAAAAGGCACACGCCACTGCCGCATGAGACACCTGGGCAGCAAGCTTCCCTGCAGAAAGCGGCAAATCAGAACGTGTAACCAACACCATCTTGTAATCAGAATCGCGTTGATTTTTCTTCTGAGGGATCATGCTGGCTCATCTCACGATATGACTCCTTCCGCCATTTCTCACCTAGTTCATAAGCTTTTGTAAAATCAAAAAGCCCCTTCACCACCAAGGTTTTATCCCCTGATATCACATGTTTCAAGGGGACTCCTAAAAACAACGAACCAGACTTGATTATCAACACGTCATCATCGACAGAAACACTTTCCCCTATTTTTTTCCCCGCGCTATCCAACACAAACTTACAGATCATCGACGGATCAGCAGACTCAGTCGTTTTCATCGGTTCATTGATTTCTTTCTTTCTATTAAAAAAGAAGATCATACCAATACATTCCAGTGTACATAGTAAACCAGGGATTCTCAAAACCATGGGGCCCTGTAATACCGTCTTTATTATAAATCTTTGTTGATATTCTGAATATCCATGGATGACTACTATGATGTTGCGGTCGTTGGCGGAGGGCCCATAGGCTGCTTTGTTGCAGAGCAACTCGCATCGAAAGGAAGCCGCATCGCTGTTTTCGAGGAACACCAAAACATCGGAGAACCTGTACACTGTGCCGGCCTTGTCACCCAGCGCGTCTTTGCATTAACCAACTGTCCTTCTGAAACGATTGTTCAGAATACTATTTACGGAGCAATAGTCCATAGCCCTGCAGAGACAACCCTTACCATCGGCGGGGACAAAACACATGGGGTTGTCATAAAACGTCAGAGATTTGACGAACGTCTTGCACAAAAAGCACAAAAAGCAGGGGCAAGTCTTTCATTGCATCATAAAGTTATTACCGCAAAAAAACAACGCGACCATATGGAACTAACAATACAGCACCACAAACACCATAGAACCGTTCGCTGTAAGCTTCTCATTGGCGCCGACGGCGCCCATTCACATATACGAAACATCTTCACATTCCCAAAACCAAAAGAAACCCTCCAAGGCATCGGAGCAGAACTCTCTGATACGACACTGGACCCACACTTCGTCCATATATTTCTTGGGCGCAAGATTGCCCCCGGGTTTTTCGCGTGGGTCATCCCGACCAATGCACAAGGTACAACCGCCCGCATAGGACTTTGCATCGGAGGACACGGAACCCGTACACTTCAGGACTATTTTTCCACCTTACTTCAACACCCACTTTTACACGGCACCACCATGGTAAGACGATTCGGCGGAACGATTCCATTAGGGCCATTGAAAACGACAACGGACGACCGCATTATGCTTGTCGGTGATGCTGCCGCACAAGTCAAACCAACCTCCGGTGGCGGTCTTTACCCCGGCTTGCTTTGCGCAACACACTGCAGCACTATCGCAGAACAAGCATGCCAGACACAGTGCTTTACGAAACAATTCTTACAGCAGTACCACCTGAGATGGACAAAAGACATCGGACGAGAGCTTTCACTTGGCATGCGATTCAGAAACATATTCGCCAGATTTACTGATGTACAGTTCAACAAATATCTCGAGAAACTCAATACGAACAAAACCATTGACCTCATCAATAGCTATGGAGATATCGACTACCCCTCACGACTCGCGCTCCCACTTGTAAAAGCCATGCCTTCATTACTCTCGCTAACACCCGCCATGTTGAAGCGTACAAAAAAATAGAGCTATTTTTTCCTCTTTGTCGACGGAGGAGGAGGCACATAGTACTCCTCTTCACCGTAATCAACGGGCTCGTTATCCTCTGGCTCAAATAGTTTTCGCTTTCCTCTGCGCAGCCCACCTTTCTTCTTCCGTATCAAATACATAATCACCACAAGGACAAGAAGCAGGACAAAGACAAGAATACAAGGCAAAAATAACCCAAGAACATACACAGGGGAAACCGTCAGAGCACAAGTAAGCTCTGTCGATAACGCCGTAGCTCCTTGATCAAAAGAAACCTCAACATAATCCCGTCCATCATTTGTTGTACCGGTGATAAGGGACTTTCCTGAACTTATACTTGCGTTCACCATAACACCACGCGGGAAAATAATCCGGTACGTCACCGTCTGATTCTGCAGACCCTGAAGGGTGAACCGTTGTGGAGAAAACGTTATGTCTGCAGGCCACAGTGATACATTAAACCCAACCGTGTGCACCTCCGTTGCAGAATTTGAAACCACCACAGGAACTACTGCATCCATTGCCGAGATGTCTCCATCCCACGTAAGGGAATTAGAAAACAACGCTCTGTTACTTGTCCCCTTCACTTGTAAGCCATGGAAGATTTCAGATAAGCGCTGTTGAAAACCAGTTGTTTTCTTAGAAAGAAACACTTCTATCTCCGATTCGCTAAACACGTTTTCCTGGGCACAAAGTCGCACCGCATCAGCATTTAGAAACGTGATATTGATTTTTGGTGAAAAAGAAAACTCGTCAGACCGCCGAATCACATAGAGATGATGTTCTTCTTTCATCTTTGTCGAAGCGGTTAATTCGGTCTTCCCTGTAAAAATACTAAGGAGGTTTAAATCCATCTTCACCAGTTCTATTTCAATGCGAGTCTCAATATGTTCCGCAGAGTAGGGGGGGCTTGGCTGAAGGTCTGAATGGAATGTCCCCTGAATAGGTGTTGTTTTATTCCAGGTATAGACGTTTTTCTCATCTAAGGTAATATTACTGGGCAGGAGAAGGATCATCTCATACGGGTACATCAGCGCTTCAAACCCTCTCCCAAAATTCAGATCAACCGAAGAGACTGTCGCGTTCGCTCCTGCATGTATCAATCCAAAGAACGCTCGTGACGGCATCTGACAAATGATTAGCTGGACATCCGGATCCTTGAACTCCGCTCGTATTGCCGGTGAATCGTCCATGTGGCTGATGTTATATGATATCGAACAGTTCGTGGTGCTGTCTGGATCCCAACTAAAAGAGAAGGTAATATTTTGGTTAAACGAAGAATTCTCGATTAGCAGTGTCGTCTGCTGTTCGATAGGTCGAATTGTTTTTTCATACAGGTCTTCCCAAGAAAACAATTCATTATCGATGCATAAACGAACCCCGTCAACAGGGAGACTTCCCACGCCGGTGATAAAGTCGGGCAACGCATTATACCGATGAATATTTACTGTTTTTAAAAGAATCGAATCAGTAAAACTGATGGTATTTACAGACCGCGTATCCAAGAGATATTCAAGAGAGATGTCCTCGGTCTCTGACGACATCGTTGTCGGGTTTTTTGATTGGATTGATAGGGTCGCATCTTTTCCCGGGTCGCCCCCCACCCAATTCAGAACCACCCAGGTTACAGTGTTTGAATCCTGATTCGTATCAGCTGTGTTTGCATATGCAAGTCTCATTGTACTCGGAAGCGCGTACAAATAGGTCGCGTTCCAGCCTACTTCTGCTTGTAATTTAAACTGATACGTAATCGTTGCCCCCATATCTAGAAATCCCATGATAACATTTGTTAGATTTAATGGACTGCTGTAATGAAAAAACTCTGGTGTAAGGTTTACTCGGAAGTCGTCGATGAAATATGGTTTCTGGTACGTAGGCATCGTATTTAGGGTATACACCTCTGCATCGGTAAATGCTGTTTCAACCAGTGCTTTTACTGAATCATGAAGCCGAAGCATAATCGCCCCCATCACATATGGATTGGTCGCTGCCATATCTTCAATTGCTTGTCGATCATAGACCGTGTCAAAGACGTTAATACTATTCACAATCATACGCGCTTGTACAGTTAGGCGCGCACCAGTATCAAACGTACACGCTATGGTGGCATCTACCATACTATCTGACAGGGGCGCGGCAGACACAGGATGGACAGATATCGACGACAAAACCAGAAGAAAACTCAGTATTATGAAGACTACTGCATCTCGCCGCATCTCATCCATATTTTCTAAGCGACTAAGCACAAACTCTTATAAAAACTTTCTTACGAAATGACTAAAAAGACATCGGCGATTTATGATGTTGCACTATGTATATCCTTGGGGGAACATCAGCAACAAACGTTGCAACAAATCTAGCGGACAGGATTAAGCAACCGCTACTGCATACCACGTACAAACGCTTCCCTGACGATGAATTCTATGTCCGATTACTTGATGATGTTACTGGTCAGGACGTTGTAATTGTACAGACTGCATACCCTGACCCAAAAATCATCGAGCTTTTTCTTATACAGGATGCAGTTCATGATGCGGGAGCAAGAAAAATCACAGTGGTTCTCCCCTATTTCGGTTATAGTAGACAAGATAAGAAATTCGAGGAAGGCGAGGCAATCAGCGCCAGAGCCATTGCCCAGCATATCAGCAGGAATGCTGACTGCGTCATCACTGTCGATCCACATAAGGAGCACATCTTGAAATTTTTTACTGTACCTGCGTATAGCTGTTCGGCGGTTGTTTCGCTTGCTCGGTATCTTAAGGAAAAACACGTGGATTTCGTCCTTGCCCCTGATAAAGGAGCAAAGCAGCGAGCAAAAGACGCGGCATCATTCATCGATTGCGACTATGATTATCTGGAAAAAACACGTATCGACGGCACTACCGTGAAAATAACCCCAAAGAAACTTGATGCCAGAGGGAAGCATGTCGCTATCATCGATGATATCATCTCGACAGGTGGAACTATGGCTCATTCCATAAAAGAGTTAAAAAAGCAGGGAGCGAAAACAGTTTTGGTCGCGTGTACCCATGGACTATTTGTGGGTGGCGCAAAAGAAAAGCTCCTTTCAGCAGACTGCGATGAGATTGTTTCCACGGATACAATAGAAACAGAATTTAGCAAAGTAAGTACCGCCGATGCTATCGCACAAACCCTCCAAAAAACAGCGGATATATGAAAAAGATTCTTTTGACGGTAATTCCAAATATACAAAATGCAAAGGAATCCTATCTTTTACCTGTTTTTCTATGTTTTTTAGTCTATAAATACGTCATCAGAATGCTCACGAGGGCTATTTTAATGGGATTTTTCAGACTTTCCTCCTTACTTTCGGAACTACTGTTTGGAGAATAAGTTATTTATAAGACCATCAATTTACGGTTGTAACCACCATAAGGTGAATCACATGCGGAAACGAGCACAATTTAAAATGCCAATGCAACAAGCATCGGCTCAAACACCACAACAAACGACTTTAACAAATGCACCGGAACGAAAGAGGTTCCGTGTAAAGAAAAACTGGTGGATCGGAGTCACATTGATTGCGATTTTCTTCTTAGTCCTGTTCATGAACTCGTATTTCAATATCATCTCAAACGTAAATATCAACCCTGAGGGAACTACCCTCTCCGATACCTATTATTTATCTGGCCCTGACCCGTACTATAACATGCGCCTTGTAGAAACCACGGTACAAACCGGTCATTTTCCGTATTACTCTGATAGCGACCCCCTGCTCGCATATCCTTTTGGAAAATCAGGAGGACGTGCTCCTTTGATGGTCATGTCTGCAATCGGGTTTAGCCATCTGCTTATTCCCTTTATGAGCGAAGCGGATGCCCTGGGGTATTCGATGCAGCTTATCCCAGCATTATTTGGTGCGTTACTTATCTTCCCTGTGTATTTCATTGGAAAGATATTATTTGGGAAAAAAGCAGGGCTTATAGCCGCGCTTCTGATCGCTCTGATTCCTATTCATATTAGCTCAGGTCACGGGTCAGCCTATGGCCTGTTTGATCACGATTCGTTCAACTTGTTTTTATATTTCCTTACGTTTTTATTTCTGATAAAAAGCATTAAAGAAACAGACCTGTTCCGTCGTATTCTTTACGCGCTACTTGCAGGAATTCCACTTGCTGCCCTCTCCATGGTTTGGGTAGAAGCACAATTCCTATTTACCATCATTACTGTCTATGCTGTTGTACAATTGCTATTTGATCTTTTCACAAATAAGGTTGAGGAACGGTTTGTTCTTTCTATTTCCGTTGCGTTATTTACCGGTTTTTTTATTTCATGGCCTGTTGTCGCTGCAAAGGGAGGAGAACTGCTGAATATCACCTTTTATTTGGCACTTGGGGTGTTACTATTTGGCAGTATCTGCATCCTCTTTAAACGCAAACGCATCCCTTGGGTCCTCTCCTATCCTCTTATCGCTGGTATCGTTATTGCCGCAGCCGGAATTCTTTACGTCGTATATTTTAATCCTACACTATTTTCATTTCTCGCACCGTTAAATAAATTTGGAGAAATTCTCTACGGCTCTGGGATTTATGGGTCTAAGGTGTCTCAAACAATCGCCGAGGCAGGAACCTACAGCATGAGCAGAACAGTGATGTCGTTTGGCCCTTCATTATATTGGATCGCGTGGGCAGGGTTTGTCTTCCTTATTTATCACTATGTCAAACAGAAAGGACGACGGGATTATTTATTGCTTCTTACCCTGTTTGTTATTAGTGTCTGGCTGACATCAACCGCTGGGCGTTTCCTTAACGATATGGTTCCTCTCGTTGCCATCCTTTGCGGATGGATTATATGGTACCTGATAAGCAAAATTGACTACAAGCAAATGGCACGAAATATACGAAACGCAGGCGGTGGTTTCCGCGGGATTCGAAAAGGCGTGCGTATCTACCATATCCTAGGAGTGCTATTCGTCGCTTTTATCATATTGCTTCCGAATGGATTTCTTGCACTAGATGCAGCGATACCTTCTGCGGCTTCAAAGAACGGGACAAGCAACATGAAATACGATTTCTTTGGGGAAGGGCATTCATCTGCTTTTGGCTCAAGTTCGTATAAGGAACAGTACTGGGTGGATGCATATGCTTGGCTGAGTACACAAGATACAGACATCCTGGACCCAGCCAAACGACCTGCGTATATCTCCTGGTGGGATTACGGGTTTTATGAAGTCGCGGTTGGAGGACATCCAACTGTCGCAGATAACTTCCAAGATGGGATTCCTCCTGCTGCAAATTTCCATACTGCAAAAAGTGAAAAAGAGGGCATCGCGGTCTGGATTGTTCGATTATTGGAAGGAAACCTTAGGGATAACAATGAAAACGCCTTCTCTGAACCCGTCATTAAAGTATTGAAGGATCGTCTTGGGGAGACTAATGCCACCCTCATAATGTCCTGGATGCTTGACCCTGTTCTTTCTCCATCGCAGAAGAAACCAATAGGAGCGGAATATGACCTTGCGCTAAGTAAGCTTATCTATGTCGGTGAACAATATCCTGAAAATGCGTATTATCATGATATCCCGCAACTGTTAAACGATACGTTAACCGATGATGAAATCACCTGGTTGTATTATGATATTCAACAAGCAACCGGGTACAGTATTCGATACTATGGGGTCGAAGGGTATGATGAGCAGATTTTCAACATCTTTGCGTTCCTTGGGGATAAAAGTAACATCTTAACCGCACTTCGAACAGCGGCAAAAGAATTCTACAATCCTGAGGACGATTTCATGCAGATTGTCTATACAGGGTATACGGTCAACACCGATGGTACTCCCGGTGCTGAAGGGCAATGGACCGCGAAAGAACTCAACGACATGCCGGTTGAGGATAGAAATCGTGTCGCAATTACAGGTACAACCACTGTATATAAGGAGGATTACTTCAACACCATGTTCTATAAGACGTATATTGGGACACCTGCTCAGGAGGACCAAAGCGGGAATTATCAGATACCTAGTCAGCAGATCCCAGGCTATACTTTGAGACATTTCGTCCCAGTCTATATTTCACCATACCCGTATTACGGAGAAGGTAGAAGTGCTGTGGTCATCGCAAAATACTATGAAGGCGCGTTCTTCAACGGTTCTGTTAGCTGTAACGATACTCCGATGCCTTTTGTGACGGTCGTGATTTTAGATGAATTCGGATTTCCACACGATAACATGGCGACGGATGATGTAGGGGGATTTAATTTGATTGCACCTGCAGGAAACATCACCTTGCTATTCAGCTATGCCAATGACGTGTTTTTAAAACAAATTACTTTTAACAGTACCGATAACCTCCTGTATACTCCAGTAACCGAGGAAGAAGCTACACGACGTTCTCTGAATTATTCAAGATTTTTTAACTTGACCGTGAATCAGTCGACACTTGAGGGGTTTGTGTATCAAGATGTCAACGAGAACGGGTCATACGAACCAACAATTGATGCCCCGCTCGATGGAATAGCCATCCAGTTGGAGGATGTGTATTTCGGGCGAGAAGTCGCACCAGTCGTAACAGATGAGGAAGGACGTTACCTCTTTACCAATCTTTACCCAAGCAAATATACAATCTCTGCGATTGAAAATGGTTTTTCGCTCCTTGAAGAGGAGGAGATTAATGTCGAACCAGATTACAATTCATATAATATATCAAAACCAAAACTTGCTGGTGTTAAGGGTCTGGTGTATTTTGACTCAAATGCAGACAAGACGTATACCGCTGGTGAGGAAGTAAGCGATGTTCACGTACAACTGACCTACACAACGCTTAATGGCACACAAATGAATGTCGATGAGATAACAACGGGTTCAACAGGGGCGTTTAACTTTGCTTCATTGATTCCTGGGGAGTACGTGCTGAATGCGACACAACTCAGCGTATCAACAGGATATCTACGGTATTTAACCACGCAAACAATCACTCTGACCGCCAATAAGACCTCTTGGGTGAATATCTCATTGACCTATGCACCCGTCGTTGTCAGTGGATATACAACGCATGACTCTATAGGGATTGGCGGTATCCCAGTAACATGTGCCCCAGATCGATCCGTCGCCAACAATACTGCGACTCAACAAGTGTCCGCGACCTCGGATGAAGAAGGGTTCTATGTTGCGCGACTCACGCCTGGCGCATATAATATCTCCGCCATAAAAACGCAGGGAGCAACGACCGTCTATTCGTTTAAAGGGAACCTTGTTGTCAGTATCGGGCAAGGTATCCAAACATACTCTCTTGCGCTTATCAAAGAATCTGTCACGGTGAGCGGAAGCACGAAGTATAATGGAGTGGCAAAGGCAAATCTTTCAATGACATTTTCACGAGACGATAGCGTCGAGGACAACACAGCAGTGTACACGACGACGAAGACTGATACAAACGGTACCTACATCATTGAACTTGCACCAGGTTCATATAATATCAGTGTCACAGGACGGTTCAATGAAAGCGGTCAGAATGTAACCTACACCGGGACTGCGCGCATCACGGTACGGTTTGGGGACCCACCGCAAACAGTAGACATATTGCTTATACGAGAAGAAGAACCATAAAACGGAGAGGTCTGTATTTCCTCTCCACCGCATTTTATTTAATGCATTTCTTGATACTCTCTCTTATGTTAAGTATCGACCAGGGGACAAAGGCAGTGCAGTTCGCTCGTCTCGTCCTAGAAGAATACGTAAGACAGGGGAGGGCTTCATCATCCGATCTTGGGCTGTCTTTTCAAGAAAAACAAGGAGTGTTTGTCACCATTCATACGTTCCCAGACCATGACTTACGAGGGTGCATCGGAATCCCTCTTCCGGTCCTGTCTTTAAAAGACGCGATTATCGAATCTGCTCAGTCAGTCACCCACGACCCCCGATTCCCCCCGTTAGAAGAAAATGAACTTGATGCAATTATCGTTGAAGTCACTATACTGACAAAACCAACACGTATCATCGTAAAGCACCCAAAGGACTACCCGTCACAAATCATCATTGGGAAGGATGGGTTACTAGTAGAGGATGGTTTTACATCAGGTCTGTTGCTCCCTCAGGTTCCTGTCGAGCAAGGGTGGAACGAGGAAGAATACCTTTCGCATACCTGTATGAAGGCAGGACTGCCCCTTGACGCATGGGTTGGAAAAGACATCAAGATTTCAAAGTTTCAAGGGCAAATTTTTACTGAGATAAAACCACATGGCCTAATAGAGGAGAAGCGTCTTGATGGACCTCAGCATTGAAGGGCAACTCTACCGTGACGGTGCTTTCGAGCACGGGTGCATTGCCATTAAGCAAGGAAAAATCGTCGCGATAAAAAAAACAATTAAAACAGACACTCATCTTAACGTCGGTAACAAACTTATTCTGCCTGCTGGCATTGACCTCCATGTCCATTTTCGTGACCCTGGTTTCACTCATAAAGAAGATTTCTGGACCGGATCACAAGCAGCTGCCTTTGGCGGCATCTCCTGCGTCTTTGATATGCCTAATACGCATCCTCAGACCACAACCATAGAGGCCTTAAAACAAAAAAAACAGATTGCTTCGGAGAAAAGCATTGTCGATTTCGGGTTCTATGCAGCAGTATGTGACGAGAATATTGGTAGGATTGGGGAGCTTGCTCCTCTATGCAACGGTTTTAAAATTTTTTTAGGAAGCACCACCCATTCTCTCAAACTTAGCAATCAGCATCTTCGGGTCGCATTACGAGAAACCAATCGAACAAAGAAAATCACCTTATTTCATACAGAAGACGAGTTCTGTCTAAAAACACATATGGATAAAGAACAGAC
>MUGD01000215.1 GCA_002900555.1 Thermoplasmata archaeon M9B2D
CCTGAGTGCGGATATGCTAATAATGCAGGGAGGATACAGAACCATAGCCAATAATATTCCAATTTGATTAGTAGGGATCTGTCAATGAACAAACGAATATCAATCATTGCAATTATCATTATGACGATGTTCATGGGCAGTATCACTGCAATGTTGTTTTTTGCAGGTTCTAATTTTCCAGAAAGAACTGCGTCTGTTCCGCCCCAGACCGAACTTGACACAAGCTTTTGGAATCTCACTGAAACAACTCTAGTACCACTTGATTTGAAAAATCATTCATTAGTAATATCCTCTGTTCCGTATCAAAACGCATCGGTTGATTTGAATGAGTGGTATTTTGATTTTATGAGCGAAACATTTCGAGCGAATGATGTTAGAATAAACTCTGTAATCATCACTAGAAGCAATTTGACTACTCCATCTCCCGCAATCCTTTATCTTCATGGCTTTGGTGAGCAATATGCAGACTTTATCCAAATGCTTAGAGCCTTTGCGGCTGCAGGATATGTGGCTATGGGAATCGATCAACCTGGTTCGGGCAATTCCACAGGCTTTCCAGCTCTTAGCCCATTCACATTTTTGAATGTGACCAGTGGACCAGAGGATTCCGGTCTCTTTCACTCCGTCTGGGCTGCAGCACGTTCGTTGACGCTCCTTGAATCGTTACCTCAAGTGCGAACTGATGCTATGATTGTCGCAGGCGACTCAATGGGAGGATTAGTTACTTTCATCATTTCGGGAATCGATTCCCGTGTTGGTGGATCAATTCCAATGATTTCTGCAGGGAATTTCCGTAACTCACTAACTTCAGGATCTCTACTCAACAGTGTAGTGGTACCCACATATCAGGTGGGATCTGACCAGCTGAAGAACGTAATCAAGTGGTTTGATCCTCTGGCATATGCAAGATTGCTGACCAAACCAGTTTTCATGATGTTTGGTACAGATGACCAATTCTTTCCAATCACGTCGATGATGGATACTGTACAGGCAATAAATGCAGACCTTACTTTGAACATCATTCCAAACTGGGGTCACGGAATTCTTCTCGAATGGAGTAAAGACATTATTAGATGGGTCGATAGTCATTTCAGAGGGGGCGAGCCTCTACCAAAATCCAGTGTTTCCTTCAGAAATGGAATCAGCCTTGAAGGAAGTGCAATTGAAGTAGAAATTGTAACAGAACATGCGGACAGTGTCTTCCTGTGTTGGAGATCAAGCGAGCCAGGTGCAGTATGGTTCTTTATTGAATTGGAAGCTGAGAGGGGAGCTCTTTTTGACACCTATACTGGGACGATAGTACCTTTGGTTATCGGAAAGGTTCTTTTCTTTATCATCACGATGCAAGAGGATTCAACTCAGATTTCCTCAAAGATTTATGTAGGAAATGCAGGCTCTTTCTTCTTTCCACTTCTCCTCATATTGTCCAGTTTTGGTATCTTATCACTACTTAGACTCAACATTTGGCACCCCCGGAAGATTCACCTCGTTAGAGAAATTCCTTATGTGGTTGGGGTCCTCATGCTCAGTGCGGGTTTTCTCCTGCCATTTATTACTATTCAGGGAAGAACAGGTCTCTCTGTATTTGGATTCATTGAGTTATATGGCGAGAGCTTTTTGCTAGGAGGCTGGTTCCTGCCAGTAGTGCTTACGGGAGTCTGTCTCGTCATCGCTCTCTCCGCATTTCGGCACAGGTTCCAATTTCAAACAGCGGTCTTCGTTTGGTCACCGATTCTCGTAGTTGTCATTATTCTCTACAGAATATTCAGTGGAGTTTTTAGCTTCTTTGGCGATATTCTCTCAATTGAAGCTGGAATTGGTGCAGTTGCTCTAATAGGTGCAATACCATTAATGCAGATTTTTGACAGATTTGTCAGAACTCATGTCGGTGGAAAATTGCATCTTACTAGTTCAGGGAATTATTAGTTTAAACAGAGAAGATGATATAGAGGGGAACTTATAGCATTACGCACACCCCAATTGTTTAGAGAACCAGCAAGTGAGGAGAAATCAAAGTGAAGGTTGAGAAACGAGATAAGAGAATAGTAGACTTTGACGATTCGAAAATTGAGGCGGCCATTACAAAAGCCTTCGAAGCAGGTGACATAGACACTGGTCCAGTCCGTGGCATCACGAAAGAAGTGGTCCAGATAATTCATGAACTTGGAAAGGATGTCATCAATATTGAAGAGATACAAGATATTGTTGAAGACACCCTGATGCTACGAGGCTTTACAGATATTGCACGACGATACATGAAATACCGTGAGAAGCATCAGGAAGCCCGAAGAATCCTCCAGATGGTTGGCGTTGTGGATGATCTTAAGTTCGGGCCTAATGCAGCAACCGTGTTAAAGAGATATCTTTTGAAAAATGAAGAGGGCAAAGCTATTGAAACACCATCGCAACTTTTTCGAAGAGTATCTGGAGCGGTAGCGAGCATTGAGAAGAAGTATGATGAAAGTGCTGATGTAAAAGAATATGATGACCTCTTTTACTCAATGATGGCTAATCTTGAGTTTCTTCCTAATAGTCCAACTCTCTTCAATGCTGGTACAACACTTGGTCAGTGCAGTGCATGTTTTGTACTTCCGATTGATGATGATATGAACTCTATCTTCACCTCTCTCAAACATATGGCAATGGTTCAGAAATCGGGCGGCGGGACAGGATTCTCATTCTCGAGACTGCGGCCTAAGGGAGCCCGAGTTGGTACTACGGGAGGAATAGCAAGCGGACCGATTTCATTCATGCGCGCATATGATACAGCTACGGATGTAATCAAGCAAGGAGGACGCAGAAGAGGGGCGAATATGGCGATACTCCGGTGTGATCATCCGGACATTATGGAATTCATATCATGCAAGTCTGATAAGCAAGCATTTCGTAACTTCAACATCTCAGTTGCAGTAACAAAGAAATTCATGTCAGCGTTGAAAGATGATGCAGAAATAGAGCTGATTAGTCCTCATACAAAAGAATCAGTCAAGAGTATCAGTGCAAGAGCAGTCTTCGATGCAATCGTTCATAATGCATGGAGCACCGGCGATCCGGGAATCATCTTCATAGATCGGATTAATGAGAAGCACCCGCTCAGCGGAGAACTAATTGAGTCCACAAATCCTTGTGGCGAACAACCACTATTACCCTATGAGTCGTGTGTTCTTGGAAGCATAAATCTCTCAAAAATGGTCAAGGAAGGTGAGGTTCATTGGGAACGTCTTGAGGAGGTTATCCGTCTGGCAGTTCGATTCTTGGACAACATCATCGATTTGAATGTCTACCCGGTCAGCGAAATTGAAACAGTAACAAAAGCCAATCGAAAGATTGGATTGGGAATAATGGGATTTGCAGAACTCCTTATTCAACTTGGGATCCCCTATGATTCAGAGAGAGGAATTGAGAAAGC
>MUGD01000216.1 GCA_002900555.1 Thermoplasmata archaeon M9B2D
GATATCTACGAGGTTAACAGTTTCATGGCCCATGACAAGTTACAGCTAACGAAAGATTACGTCAAGGACTCTGAATTGTATTTTGAGCAATTCCCGTTTGATTGGATTCATCGTATCCTTAAAGCTTATCGAAAAATAAGCGAGGTTAATACAGAAAAATCGAAAGAGGCCAAAAAAGAGGTCTTTCGGTTAAATTCTCTCCGAGAGATGATTACGCCGTCCGCCGGACTCGGACCGGCGACCGCTCGGTTAACAGCCGAGTGCTCTACCAACTGAGCTAGGACGGCACAAATGCTTTGTTTTGTAGCGAATGAGAATAGTGTTTTGTATTAAAAGGTTACTGGATAGAATGTTCTAACGGTTTTAGGTTGAAGAAAGCATGTCACTTAAGCAGAACCAACAGCATGTTTCTGTACCAATTCCAAAGCATCTCCATGGTATTTTAAATAAGGTTTATATAAAAAAAATGAACAATGGGAGGTTATTAATATGAATTATGCGTTATTATATCGATTTGGGGTCTTTAAAATGTTACAAGGACGGGTCGTCATAGATTTTCAATATGATGAAGAAAAGGAGCAATGCAGCTGGGATATCAAGCAGAAAGGCAAGGATATGCTAAGCAAAGACGATCTGATTCAATTACTTCAGCATTGTATCGGCGAACTGATGACAACTTAATTATTGCATATGGTTTCTCTCTAGAAGCAACCGCTGCATTTTCGCCTTTCTTTTGTATGTTTATCAACCAATACTATAAATATGTCTCATTGTATATTTTTAAGAGGTGAATTTTCCTATGAAAACCTGTGGCGTGTTTCTAATCGTTATCCTGCTGGTCTTACCATCAATACCTCTACAAGCAGAAGATCAACCCTCAGAAAAAACACCCTTTATACCAAAGCTAGTATCATATACTGGTTCAAGTCAAAAGACGTTATCATATCAAAACGGGAGTTGCATCATCATCCGCGATGACTATGGGGTCCCGCATGTCTATGCGGACACGCTCGAAGAGATATCCTTTGGCATCGGATACGCTATCGCGGAAGATCGCCTCTGGCAGGCTGATGTGTTCCGCAGAGAAGCAACAGGCCGACTCAGTGAAATTGGCATTGGCAACGCTAGTAATGATTATTGGACCCGTATCTACGGATATACTACTGAGGAGAACACCGAATTGTTTTCAACCATGCAATCACCATATAAAGAGATGATTGTCGCCTATGCCGAAGGCATCAACCTGTACATCACAGAAGCGATTGATAACCCGGCTGAAAAAATGCCTCACGAATACGTTTCAAGAAACATCACCCCAAAGTTGTGGACGGTTGAGGATTCTCTCTCCATTGGCCAGCTTATGGTCAGACGCTGGGGGGAAGGGGGAGGCATGGAGCTTGTCTTTACCCTTGTCCTACAGCAGCTGATGCAGCGAAACGGAATACTTAAGGGATGGAAAATATTCAATGACGCCTGCCCTCAGGTAGACCCTGGAGCAACAACGACCATCCAATCAAATGATACAGAACCGCCGTTGATACCCTCGTTTAGTCTTCCGTTTTTTCCATGGATCCTGTATGAATCCGCACACTATATTGTGCGCATGAAACAACAAGAGCAAGTTTTCTGTGAATCCCATGGACTGCTGTACCATTTCGGCAGTAATGGGTGGGTGGTCGCGCCAGAGAGATCAGAAACAGGGAACACGCTTTTATTAGGGGGTCCTCAAATGGGACATTCAATTCCTCAAATTGTCGCTGAGATTGGAATGCACGGTGCAGGGATTAATGCAAGCGGCATGACCTTCCCCGGGGTTGGCCCCGCAATCGCAATCGGTGCAAATACCTATGGGGCTTGGACGACTACTTCAGGGCTTTCTGATGGAGTGGATACCTATATCGAGATTCTCCATCCACTGGATAAGACCCGGTACTTTTTCAACGGACGCTGGCAGAAGATGGAAAACCGTACCGAGATTATCTATGATAAAAATGGGGTATCCTCTGAATTTTTTTGCTATCGAACGATACACGGTCCTATTCTTGATATACGCTGGAAACCGTTGATCGGAGGAATAGCGGTATCCTCCAAGATGGCCTTCTGGAAGCAGGAGCATCATACCATCGAAGGCGTCATGAGTTTTCAACAATGTACAAACATAACAGAATTTGAACAGGGTGTTAGTAAAATTGTCTCCTCCCATAATTGGTTCTGGGCGGATAAAAACGGGGATATCGGCTATTATCATTCCGGGTATTATCCGATACGTCCTACCTATGGAATGTTTCATCGACGTATCGATGACCGGTTTCCCTTGCTTGGTACCGGTAAAGAAGAATGGCTTGGGATCGTTCCCTTCGAGGATCTCCCGCAGCAACGTAATCCTCCCGTAGGTTTTTTTGCGAATTGGAACAACAAACCAGAAATTGGCTGGAATCATGCGGAAGCAGAGGTTGGTCCACTCTGGGGGGAAGGTCATATCGTGGTCCGCATTATGGAACTTCTAGCGGCAGACGAAGCAGTAAGTTTCCAGGATATGAAGGATATCTGTGAGAACGTCGCGTACCACGATGCGTATGGTACGTATTTCAAACCATTCCTTCTCAGTGCGATTTATAATACCAGCGGGATCCCTTCTGATGTGATAAACGCGCTGGAAACATGGGACTGTTATGAAAACGATGCAGATTTGGATGGGTTCTATGATGACCCAGGTCTGACGATCTTTCATGCGTGGTACGACGCCCTTTTTGAACAGATCCTTCTTGATGAACTAAGCATGCTTGTCAAGGAGTATTCGCATAGTCTGCTGTTGCATATATTGCAGGGTGACTCCTCGAAACTTCATCTTCGATATCAGAACTATCTGAACGATACGCTAGAAACGGTTATCATTGATTCCCTTTATCAAGCGCTCTCTACACTTGAGGATCAGTATCATACCGCAGACGTCTCAGCATGGTTGACCCCGGTCAAAATACAAGGGTTCAAACGACTTGGGAGCCTTGAGCCACCATCGATGCCCTATATGAATCGAGGAACCTATAACCTTGTTGTCGAACTTCCACTTTGGATTCGTGGCTCAACAAACACATCTATAGCAGAAAGTGTGCTTCCACCTGGCCAAAGTGGCTTTATGGACTCTGAAGGAATTGCTTCTATGTTTGCCTATGACCAGCTCCCATTGTATACCTCCTGGATGTTCAAACAGATGCATGTCAGCGGGGAGGGTCTTCTTCCAAACAAAACATAAAAGAACTTTTTCGTATTTAACGCAGAGAAATATTCTTTTCAAATAATCCTTGGATTCCTTTACCCATTTTTTTATGTGTGCACAACCAAACGAAGCTTCTTATAGACTACGGTGGTACTTCCTCTCTGTATGGATCTTCTTACTTTCGTCGT
>MUGD01000217.1 GCA_002900555.1 Thermoplasmata archaeon M9B2D
TATCTATGGTTCCGCGGAAGTCATTGGTTTGATGATGGCAAAAATCATCGGACTGCCAAAGGAATCCTTTGAACATGCCAAATACCTCGGAAGAGCGATGCAATACATTAACTTCATTAGGGATATCGCCGAGGACCTCGATCTTGGGAGGGTCTATTTCCCTCAAACCGATTTACGAAAACACGGCTTGGAGAACCTCGCGTATGAACATGTCAAAGAGCATCCGGATCGATTCAGGAATTTTCTTCAGACCCAGCTTGATCGGTATTGTCATTGGCAGGAATTGGCAGAGGAAGGATACCGTTTCATCCCGAAACGATACCTGATATCAATCAAAACTGCATCGGAGATGTATCATTGGACCGCAGAACAAATAGCGCACCATCCCTTCATCGTCTACGACATCAAAGTAAAACCGATGATATCAAAAATCCTGCTTACTGTGGTTTCCAATCTCGTCAATACGATAGGAACAAAATTCGAAACCTCCTTTTGTCATGAAGCCGCCAAAGAGAAACATCACTCTTCAGAGTAATTCCTATGAATGGATTTGTCAAACCTAGAATCGTAATCAGTAAATGTATCGAATTCGAATTTTGTCGGTATAATGGCCAGATAATCCGCAGTGACATCGTCAGTAAAATGAAACCGTATGTCGAGTTCTTGCCTATATGCCCTGAGGTCGAAATAGAATTAGGCATACCTCGTGATCCTATACGTATCATTGAAAAGCAATCGAAAAAATATCTAGTTCAACCAAATACTGGCCGTGACATCTCTGGAGATATGAAGAGGTTTACGGAGCGATTTCTTTCCAATCAAAAAGATATCGATGGTTTTCTGTTAAAATCTCAATCGCCCTCCTGTGGGATTCGTGATGTGAAAATCTATCCTGCAGTAACACAGTCTGCAGCGGTGCGTCGAGAAGCAGGTTTTTTTGGTGAATACGTTATACGATTTTTTCCCTTTTTAGCAATTGAAGATGAGATGCGTCTACAAAATCCAGTTATACGAGAGCATTATTTTACAAAAATTTTTACATTCTCTAGATTCCGTAGGATAAAACAAGTAGGATTGTTACAACCACTGCTTGGATTTCATACTGAAAATAAATTTTTACTGATGGGATATAGTCAAAAAGAGCTACGGAACCTTGGAAACATCCTTGCAAACCAAAATAAACAACCACTGCCTGCTGTCTTTTCAGAGTACGAGCAACATCTTCACAATGCATTTTCTAAGGCGCCGCGGAATACATCCCAAATCAACGTCCTCAATCATGTGTTCGGATATGTCTCACAGGATCTCAAAGAAAATGAAAAACAGTTCTATGCAAGGCTTTTACAAAAATTCCGTGGAGGTCAGATTCCTCTTAGTGTCCTAATTAACCTTGTGAGATCCTGGGCGATACGATTTGATCAATCATATCTTCTCCCGCAGACCTTTTTTCAACCATATCCTGATGAATTGTTTGATACTGAATCGATAAAAGCAAGCAATGTGAGAGATTTCTGGAAATGAAAATAGGATACCCATGCATTAACCGCTCCCTTGCCTGTAAGGGAGACCGCACCTTCCGCTTACGCTCGTATTCAGAAGAAAGACTGCAGCAGACCATTCGAAATAACCTTGATTGCTTGTTCCATATATTACGATTCAATCTCGACCACGGACTGCTCTTTTTCAGAATTTCCTCAGATCTTATCCCCTTTGCGTCTCACCCTGTCTGTTTGTTCCCCTGGCAGACGGTGTTTCAGAATCGGTTCGAAGAGATCGGCCGGTTCATCATGAAAAACGATATGCGTATCTCGATGCATCCTGATCAATTCATCGTGCTGAATACCCCTCGGGAGGATGTCTTTCAGCGTAGTGTCGAAGAGATAGCATACCATGCCAAAGTCCTTGATCTCATGGGTCTTGATACATCAGCAAAAATACAGCTTCACGTTGGTGGTGTCTATGGTGAGAAATCAAAAAGTATGATGCGATTTGTTAATCGTTTTCAATCATTAGATGACTCTCTTAAGCGTCGACTTGTTATAGAAAATGATGAAAAAAGCTATAGCATCCAGGATTGTCTGCTGATTCATCACAAAATCAAAATCCCTGTTTTATTTGATTATTTTCATCATACGTTACGTAACAATAACGAATCACTCGGTCACGTGTTGGAATCTTGTAAAAAAACCTGGATGGAAAAAGATGGGGTTCCAATGGTTGATTACAGTTCACAGAAGCCGTACATGGCAAAAGGAGCACATGCAGAGCATCTTGACCGCTCTGATTTCGCTGGGTTTCTGTTTGAATCAAAACCATATGATTTTGATGTAATGCTGGAGATTAAAGATAAAGAACGAAGCGCAATAGAAGCGCTTACACTAGTGGAATCTGATATCCGTTTAATCCGTTCAAACCAACAAGGAGTTTTCTATGGATGAAAAGGATTTGAGACGTCAAATACAACAGTTATTTGAGCATCAACGATTTGCGGTCATCGCGACGCAGAACAATCAACAACCATACACACATCTTGTCGCATTTACATCTACATCTGATTTGCGGGTTATCGTGTTTGCCACCAAACGAGACACGCAAAAATACCATAATATCAATGAAAACGAGCATATCGCGGTGTTAATTGATAATCGTGAAAACACTCCTGCTGATCTCTCTGATGCTGTTACCGTCACTGCGCTAGGAACCGCAAAAGAGGTAAAAGATCGCAACGAAGAATATAAAAAATTGTTGTTAAAAAAACATCCTGATTTGTCGCTGTTTCTTAAAGATCCCCTTTGTACACTTATAGAAGTTCATGTGAAGAGCTATCAGATTGTTCAGAAATTCGAACACGTACAAATTCTCAAAATAACAGATGCAGCACGATGATTCATCCATATCAGATTCAATAGTTAAACATAAACAAAATTCATTCCCGTCACTTTGTTGTGTATTGAATGCACGCATCTCAGCGTGTTCTTGATGTTTTCTTTTTGATGTGTTAAAACATCTTTTCAATCATATTTTCTTAAAAAATTTAGGGAAGATGCAGTTCAAGACCACGGCGAATTAGAGGAGTATTGATGAGTGCTCGGAGGATATCCAATGGGGGGAACTGTTCCTTATACCCTAAAACAGCAACATAATCTCCTCCTTTTTCGTACGGATCCCAGTAATACACATAATAGGTCCCCCAGACGTATAATGTCTCGTCGAACCGAGGTCCCTGGTAGTATGATTTTCCACCGAATGGCTCATAGAACTCCTCTCGGGGGCTGCCTGGTGGGACGTCCTGTTTTACTATCACGCCGTATCCTTGCGGTAGATCAAATGGCAGTGTTTGATTCGGTGGTGGAAGCCCAGGACCAACAAGTGCAAACCATGGTGTGAAATTCGCATAGAACCCTAACCTCAAGGAAAATCCGTAAAGGCTGATCCGTTATCGTAAAACTATATACATCGATGTCGTTTGATGGATTCACCCAATCTGTTTCCAACCATGAATAGACCGCTATCGATTGCGTGATGGATTTTCGTACCGTGAACGGTTGCTGCACAGAAAAATCACGGCGCTCTAAATAGGGTACGTGGGCAAGGACGGTTGGGAAAAGACAGAGGCAAACACACGTAAGCGCTAAGGATAACGCAATACTTCTTTTCATATAAGTATCTAACTTTATCCCCCTATATAAATATATTTTATTATACATTTTTTGGTAACAACGCGCATCCGAAAAGCAGATATAGTCACTATGATTTCTTTGTTTCAAGTGATTGAGGGAGATTATACACATGTCTGAAATGAAAATTATGTGCCCAAAATGCAATTTACCATCAACGGTGAACCAAATGAAAAAATGTATGTGACCTGCCCTTCTTGCAAGACCTATGGGACATTCACTGTTCCCGCAGGGACATGCGATCCTACTAAAGTAGAGTGTTTCTCTACGCTTGATGATAAACGATTTAAAAAATTACGAATCTTCAACGCAGTCATGGGCATTATCCATATGATCCAGGGTTTTTTAATGCTGATATTAAGCAATGCATTTACCCTTCCTTTGACCTATATGCATCCCGAATATAACGAAATCACTAACACGATTTCACCGGTCTCTGAAACCTTTTTTAACGTGCAGATTGGACCGCTGGTCGCCCTATTCCTTTTCATGTCCGCTATTGCCCATCTCCTCATCGCAACAGTTCTTTA
>MUGD01000049.1 GCA_002900555.1 Thermoplasmata archaeon M9B2D
GAGTTAAAGATATATGAAGCACTGTACAAGGGGGTTGCCTCGAGAATAAGCATGTTAAAAGCGAATCGGGTATCTCCTGAAGCTTTTGTATCGGCTGGTGACAGCTTTGGTTTTGATGAAAAGCTAGCACGTGTTTATATGAGATATCAGTATGAACTCAAGCGATCGAATGCTCTTGATTTTGATGATATTGTCATGTTGACTAATGACTTGTTTGATCAATTTCCTCGTGTGCTTTCAAAGTATCGTGATTCTTTCAAGTACCTGCTAATTGATGAATTCCAGGACACTAATCCTGCTCAATATGCATTAATGAAAAATATGGTCGGAAAGAAAGGTTATTTTTGCGCTGCCGCTGATGATGATCAGAGCATATTTAAGTTCAAAGGTTCTGATGCGAGAAATATTTCAAGACTTGAAATGGATTTCCCGAAAATGAAGGTTCTATCGCTTGAGCAGAATTTCAGAAATACAGAAAACATCCTGAGCGCGTCATTGTCGATAATCGCTAAGAGCATCTCAAGGAAAGAAAAGAAGATGTGGACAGACCGTGGCAAAGGGGAGAAAGTATGCCACTACTGGTTCGACACGGACGTGGAGGAAGCGAAGTATATAGCTAAAGTAATAAAAGAGATGTATCTGAAGGGAAGGGCGTCATATAGCGACATAGGGATATTCTTCAGGGTTAATATTCAAGCTCGTTTTCTTGAGGAAGCATTAAAATCGGAAAGGATTCCTTATAAAATAGTGGGGGGCTCCTGCTTTTATCTGAAGAAGGAAATCAAGGATACACTTGCGTATATGAGGTTATGTGTAAATCCTCATGACAATGTGTCATTGCGAAAAGTAATTAATTATCCGTCAAGAGGGATTGGTGCCGCAACGCTTAATAAAATTGAATCGGAAGCCAAGAAAAACGACAAGAGCCTTTTTGTAGCCATTAAGGACATATGTAAATCAAAGAGCATCTCTGCGGCTGTTAAGGAAAAGTTATCAGGATTTGTCAACCTAATTGAAAGTATAGAAAGGGCAAAATATTCTTCTGCGGGTCAAATGTTGAAGCGAATTATTGATGAAGCTGGATACATAAACAGTTTGGATGATGAAAAAGTAAAGAATATTTACGAGCTTGTCTCTTCCGCTGAACACACTAGCATAGCCGAGTTCCTTGACGAGATATCCTTAAAAACGGTTTGGGATGATGCGAATACATCAAATGAAGTGTCTCTGATGACATTACATCATACAAAGGGTGCCGAATTCCCGATTGTATTTATAATGGGTATTGAAGAAGGGATTGTTCCATATTTTAAAGCAAATAAAAGCGAAGACGAAATGCATGATGAAAGAAGACTATTTTATGTTGGTCTGACAAGGTCAAAGGATTTGCTTTATCTTACAGGATCGGCAAAGAGAAGGCTATATTCAAAGATACAATCGCAAGAGCGGTCAAGATTTATAAAAGAAATACCTGCTGAATGTTGCAAAACATCTGAAAAATCAAGGGAAAATGTAGTAAAAGGGCCTATCATGACAAAGGTGAAGAAGATATCGCTAAATTCTAAATATAAAACTGGCTGCAGGGTAAAACATCCCAAATGGGGTGTTGGAGTGGTAAGAGATTGCTACGGTGAGGGAGAAGACCTGAAAGTAATGGTAAATTTCCCCAATGTAGGTATAAAGCGCCTTGCGTTAAAATTTGCACAGCTCGAAAGAGTTTGATAGACTATGTCTATAACTGAATCAGAGGTTGCTAAAATAGCCGAGCTTTCAAGAGTCGAGCTTAATGATAAAGAGATCCAGAATTTTCAGGATCAACTGAGCAGTATCATAGAATACGTTGATAAATTGAATCAGTTAGAAACCAGCCATATTGCTCCCACATCACATATTCTGGATATTACAAACGTCTTACGAGATGATGTAATGAAGGAATCTCTGGAAT
Source organism: Thermoplasmata archaeon M9B2D (assembly GCA_002900555.1). The sequence goes on from MUGD01000049.1 coordinate 1,946, forward strand.
GTGGAAGGGCCCTTCAGAATGCTCCTGATCGTACACAACAGTTCTACCGTGTCCAAAGCATAATTGCCTAGAGGATAGTTCCCATGATGAGATGTATGTTGAAATCAAAGATACATATGGGTACTGTAACCCAATCTGAGCTTGAGTACGAGGGGAGCATAACGATAGATGAAGAACTCATTGAGAGAGCGAATATTTTAGAATACGAGCAAGTAATGATTAGCAATATGAACAACGGTGAGAGATTTGAGACATATGTAATAAAGGGACAAAGAGGATCTGGTGAAATATGTTTAAACGGACCTACAGCAAGAAAAGGGGTTGTAGGCGATAAAATAATTATTTTCTCATATAGTTACTTAAATGAGGAGGAAATAGGCATGTACAAGCCAATATTATTGTATTTAAATAAAAAAAATGAGATACAAAGAATTTTATAAAATAGTTGACTTTTTTTTGGAATTAGATTAGAATGATTATTAACAAATAAAAATTACAACATAAATTGCCTTAAGTTATTGGATTTAGGCAACATTGAAGGCTTCCCTAATCTATGCTACTATTTGAAATTATAGAACAATTTAATAGAACAATTTAGGAGGATTAAATGAATTCGGTTGAGATCAAACCAGGTATTTATTGGGTTGGAGTAATTGACTGGGCTGTAAGGGATTTTCATGGTTACATAACTCCTCACGGTTCTACATACAATAATTATCTCATTATTGATGATGAGATCACATTGGTTGACACCGTAAAGCATGATTTTTCAGAAGTTGCTCTTGCGAATATCAAAAATATCGTGCAAATCGAGAAAATAAAAAATATCGTTATAAATCATATAGAAAATGATCATATGAGCGCACTTGACCGTGTTATGGAACTTGTTCCTGATGCAACTATATACATTACTGAACGCGGTAAGAAAGGACTAGAGAGGTTTTTTGATGCCTCTAAATGGAACATAAAGACCGTAAAAACAGGAGATGAGTTAAAGATCGGAAACTACACTTTACAATTTCTTGAGACCCCAATGTTGCATTGGCCGGATTCAATGATGACATACGTAAAAGAAGCAAAGCTGCTTATATCACAGGATGCCTTTGGTCAACATCTTGGAACATCCGCCAGATTTGATGATGATTTTGTTGAGTGTGCTTCTTATGCGGAGCTTGAGGATGCAGTGATCGATTACTACGCTAATATTCTTATGCCTTTTGGCACCCTCATCAAATCAAAGATAACGCAATTGCAAAAGCTTGGCCTTGAAATTGATATGATTGCGCCGGACCATGGAGTTATTTGGAGGAAAGATCCCGGAAGGGTTCTTGAGATGTATATGAATATGGCGCAAGGGAAAGCAAAGGAACGCATTACCATTGTTTACGATACTATGTGGCACAGTACTGAAATGATGACTATTCCTCTCATGCAGGGAGTTATGGATGAAGGTATTGAATGTAAAGTCGTTAAGCTGAGAGCGACTCCAATGAGCGTTGCTATAAAGGAATTCTGGAAATCCAGAGCGTGCCTTGTTGGTTCCCCCACTCTCAATAATGAAGTGTTCCCGTCAGTTGCAGAATTTATAACTCATTTAAGAGGATTAAGGCCAAAAGATCGCATAGTTGGAGCTTTTGGAAGCTATGGTTGGGGTGGTGGCGCAGTAAAGTGGCTGTATAACGAATTTAAAAATATGAAGCTGGAGGTAGTTGAGCCAGGAGTACAGGTCGAATATAGACCATCGGTGGATGACCAGAACCGCTGCTATGAGTTTGGTCGTGAATTCGCTCGGAGCATGAGGGAATTTCATAAAAAATATCAATAAGGAGGCTTTTTTATGCAGTATAAGTGTACCGTATGTGGATACATCTATGATGAAGATGTCGAAGGAACACCTTTTAATGATCTACCGGATGACTGGGCATGCCCTGTTTGTAACGCCCCCAAAGATGCGTTTGAGCCGGTGTAATTGTGGAATGAGGTCAATTTTATAGGAGGATATGGTGCCAGTAAAGAAAGAGGGAGAAAAGTACCGTTGTAATATTTGTGGTAATGAAGTTGTTGTGACAAAGGCCGGAGGGGGACAGCTTGTGTGCTGCGGAAAACCGATGGAAATGATCGATTAAATTATTGAAGGAGGAGTTATGACTAAAAGCTCGCAGAATCTTAATGAGGCTTTTGCTGGAGAGTCACAGGCCAACAGGAAATATCTAGCTTTCGCAAAAAAGGCTGACAGTGAAGGATTTGCACAGGTTGCTAAGCTCTTTCGTGCTGCAGCTGAAGCCGAAACAGTTCACGCGCACAACCACCTTCGGGAATTGAGTGGGATAAAGGGAACAAAGGAGAATCTTGAGACTGCTATTGGAGGCGAGACTCATGAATTTCAGAACATGTATCCTAAAATGATCAAAGAGGCGGAAGAAGAAGGTAATGAATCGGCAAAGATGAGTTTTAATTATGCCAATGAAGTTGAAAAGATTCATGCGGCGCTATTCGAAAAGGCACACAAATATTTTACCGATCTTGAGAAGGTGGACTACTATGTGTGCGGGGTATGCGGTAATACAGTAGAAAACGAAGCACCGGACGTTTGCCCAATATGCGGTGCTAAGAAAGAGATGTTTAAAAGAATAGACTGAATAAGGAGGAGGCTTCGCTCCTCCATTTTTTTTGTTACTATTAGGTACTAGTTGAACGCATATATAGAGAGGAAAGAATGAATGTTGTGGCGTTTCTGGGGAGTCCGAGAAAAGAAGGGAATTCGGAGATTCTTCTCAATGAGTGTTTAAAGGCGGTCAAAGAGAAAGGCCATTTTGTCCGGGTTTTTCGACCAAGCGAGATGAACTTATCACCTTGCCTGAACTGCGGGGGATGCGATGAAAGCGGAATATGTGTTGTCCAGGACGATATGGGAGAAGTTTACGAATCGATAAGAAAATCCCACCGGTTTATCCTTTCATCACCAATATTCTTCTTTGGCCTGACCGCCCAGATAAAAGCATTAATAGACAGATGTCAGTCTTTCTGGTGCGAAAAGTATCTGCTGAAAAAACCTATTCCCGAAGGACAGTATGGAAGAAAGGGTTTGCTTCTCCTTGTAGGAGGCATGAAGAAAGAGATCGGATATAAGTGTGGAGATGCAACAGCCACTGCTTTTTTTAGAACGATTAATGTAAATACCCATGAAACGCTTAGGTTCGAGAATATTGATTCCAAGGGCGAAATATTAAAACATCCCACCGCTCTTAGTGACGTTTATAAGGCCGGCATGAAACTTATATCTTGATATATGGTATTTGCTCGAAAAAAGTTGTATATTCATTTACTCCTGATTCTTGGGTATATTGGAAGATGTTAAGTTCACTATCTGAATCTGTTGTCTTGAAAAAAAACCTTTTTACCTCTAAATGCCTTCTTTCATGCTCAGCGAAAATCGTTTTTGTCATCCTTTTACCTTTCTTGTTAATAACGTCCCAAGAGCTGTTTGCTGCGGATAAGATAGTTATTGATGACTTTGAAGCTGGACTTTCCTCCCATTGGAGCGTGAAGGAATTCAGGGGCACGACTGTATACTCGATTCATGAAGAAAATGGGAACAAGTCGCTGAAAGCGTACAGTCATGCTTCGGCCTCAGCACTCATCTATAAGATATCGTTTGATTTGAAGGAGTTCCCGTTCCTTACATGGAAATGGAAAGTGATGAATATTATATCAACAGGCGATGCAACCAAAAAGGCCGGGGATGATTATGCGGCAAGGATATATGTCATATTTCCTTACTGGATACCTGCTTTCACTAAAAGTATAAACTATATCTGGGCTAATAAATTAAAAAAAGGTGTGACAATTCCCAATCCTTTTTATTCAAGAGTTGTAATGATCGCTGTTGAAAGTGGCACGGAAATGACCGGTGAATGGATCAGTGAAGAGCGAAACGTTCTGGAAGATTATAAGTCTGTATTTGGAGAGGAGCCTGCAAACCCGGAAGCGATCGCAATCATGACAGATACAGATAATACGGGAGAAGCAGCGGTTGCCTACTATGACGATATAGTTTTGAGGAGATGAAATGAACAACCAAAAGATGATATCAGTAATAATTCCTGTTCTTAATGAAGAGATACATTTGGCCAAAACTTTGTCCAGCCTTACAATTGGTAGAAATGAAGAACTGATCGTTGTAGATGGAGGAAGTTCTGACAGGACTTGTGAAATTGCGAGGCAATTCACCTCACAGGTATTCCGAACAGGATGTGGTCGAGGAAGACAGATGAACTACGGTGCCAGCAAATCAAATGGCGGATTTCTTCTATTTCTTCATGCTGACTGTATTCCGCCTGCAGATTCTTTCCGTCTCATTAGGGATACTCTATCCCGAAACGGTGTTTCTGCAGGAGCATTTGATATCGTCATTGATCATCCATCAATTTGTTTTCGACTAATTGAAAAAGGTGCTAATCTCAGGTCAAGGATTACATCCACTCCTTATGGTGACCAAGCCCTTTTCGTTACAAGAGATCTATTTGAGGAAATCGGCGGTTTTAATGATATTCCACTCATGGAGGATATTTCTATAGCTGGCAAACTAAAAAAATCAGGCAAGATCCATTTTCTCGAAGAACCAGTACTCACTTCGCCGCGAAGATGGCTTGAGGAAGGGCTATTATATACGACCTTAAGAGACTGGTCTCTGGCTATTTCGTTTTCAGTATTCGGCGTCTCCCCCCGGAAACTAATTAATTATTATCGTGATGTACGCTGATGGAAAATAACGCACTCATTATATTTGCTAAGTTTCCCGATAGAGGCGTTAAGACGCGGTTAAAAGGATTCTTGAGCGAACAAAAGAGGATAATTCTGTATGAGTTTCTTCTTAGTTCAACGGTCAAAAAGTTAAGTTCTTGTGATGGAGTGGATGTGTATCTTTGTTTCACACCACGAGAAAGAGAAGACTATTTTCTGAAATATGGCTTAAGATTGTTCCCACAGTCTGATGGGGATCTTGGTATGAAAATGTTTGAGGCTTTTCGGTATGTACTCAATATTGGATATCAAAAAGCGGTTCTTGTAGGAACAGATATCCCAACCCTAACGCAAAAGATTGTGATGGACTCTTTATATTTGATGGAAAGAGATGATGTTGTCTTTGGGCCGGCTTTGGACGGCGGATATTATCTGATAGGAATGAAAAAGAATTATTCTGATATTTTCAGAGGAATTAAATGGTCCAGTCCCTCAACATTGAGCGAGAGCTTTACAAAAGCACAAGAATGTGGTCTCAAAATTGGTTTTGTAGACGCTCTGTCTGATATCGATACAATTGAGGACTTGAGAAAGACCGGAATACAGCTTGATGTTTAGATCATAATGCGGAGCTCAATATATTACTGTTCCAATAACTGTTAACGAAATATGAAATTATAAGTTAAGTACCATATTAACAGGAAATTTATATGGTCATAACAAAAATGACTGAATTTTTTATAATGTTGAGCTCATAAGCATCAACAAATTACCTATGTACAACTAATAAATAATTATGTATAATATTTAAAGTAATAATTGACCAGAATTTCATTTGAATTGTGAGGAATGATATGAAAAAAGACAAAGATATTTTTCCTGTGCATTTTGAGAAAATTAAAGAAAAACATCCTGATTTCATTGAAGCTGTTGAAAAACTTGGAAAAGTTGTTAAGAAGACTGGTCCATTGGAGGAAAAAGTCTCTTTACTCATCCAGCTTGCGGCAGCGGTAGCGGTGCGTGCAGAAGGTTCAGTACACAGCCATGCCCGCAGGGCTCTCAAAATAGGTGTTAGTCCGGATGAAATTAGACATACCGTTATCCTCCTTACCAGTACCATTGGATTTCCTGCTGTTGCTGCTGCCTTAAGTTGGGTTGATGACGTCATTGAAGGATGATGAGCATTGTGGGCGCTAGCAGGGAAAATCGTAATTCTTCTCAATCCGAAATGACATAAATCTGATATGTAAATTGTAAAAATTAAAGGAATACTTGAAATATTTCATTGAATCTGTATAATGTATTTATTAAAATCGAGACTGCTCCTGATACAAAGGAGGCGATGGAGGAAGTCCTCAATAATTGTAAGAAAATCGTAAAATTAATGATAGATGAGAAAAAAGCCGAAGAGTTAATAAGGAAATGCAACGAACTTTTTCGATGGTAATGAATTATACTTGATATAAACTTAGTAGCATTTTCAAAAGGAGAGCGCCAATGACAATTAGAGTTAAGTTGATAGGAACATTGATGTTGTTGATTTTTGTTTCATTGATCGTTGGTGTTCTTGCTTTTTTTGGAATCTATCAACTGAGTATTTATATTACCGAGATATCCCAAAAGGATGTTCCTGCAACATGGGTCGCTGACTCGATCTCTGTCGACTTGTCGGTAATGCGGCAATATGAGAAAGAATTCTTGCTCTACTCAGAAATCCGTGACACGGAAAAACAGAGGGAGTTTAATAGAAAAATATTTGATACATTTGAACGTCTGGGTAAGAACCTTACCAACTTCAAAGAAAATTTTGTCGCTCCGGATAACGAAGCGAAATTGAATGAGATTGCTGAGACTGAAAAGCAACTCGCCGTTACTGCCGAATCCTTTGTCAAGGTTTCTACGTTGATACTCGAAGGAAGGACCTTTAATGAAGTGCAGCGTGAATATGCTGTTTATGACAAGAACGTCTCTGATCTGCTTCCGCAGATCGAAAAAGTAAAACAGGACATTCTTCTTGAGGTTGAGAATGTCAGTCAGAAAGCTGCAAAGGTACAGAAAAGACTTTTCATGATCGTTCCGGCTGTTTCGCTCGTTATCATCGTCATAGGAATGATTGTCGGTATTGTGGTTTCCAACAGGATCACCTCTTCACTCAATATTCTTATGAGGGGTATTCGGGCAATGGGTAAGGGAAATGTGAACGTTACTGTTGATGTAAAGCCCGGTGACGAACTGGGCCAAATCGCAGCTACGTTCAACGATACCATGGTTAAGTTGCGAGAATATATCCAGACAGACGAAGAAAGAAAGCAAACCCAAGAAAATGTCATTAAATTCCTTGAGGTTGTTGGCATTGCGTCTGATGGTGACCTGACTACTAAAGCACCTGTTACTGCGGACGTGTTCGGTTCTCTTGCTGATGCTTACAATATGATGCTTGATGGACTTATCGATATCCTTTTTGACGTCAGAAAATCCGCTGAAATGGTTGGAAAAACGAGTCATTATATGATGGAAATCTTTGAGCGAATGAGCGAGGGATCGGAAATACAGATGGTCGAAGTCAAGAAAGCTTCCGAAGCTGTTGACGAAACGTCGCATGCAACAATGCAGATCGGCGAAAAATCTGAAACGGCCCAACAGGTTGCTGTGAGGATGTCGGAGGCTGCCAACAAAGGTGGTCGGTTTGTTGTTCAAACTATAGAGGGAATGCATCTGATACGAGTAACGGTTCAGGCGATTAACAAAAGAATGAAAACTTTGGCTGAAAAACTTCTCGAGATCGGGAGCATTTCGAATCTTATCGGTGATATTGCTGCTCGGACTAACCTTCTTGCCATGAATGCATCCATAGAAGCCGCGAGAGCCGGTGAGCAAGGGAAAGGCTTTGTTGTTATTGCTGAGGAGATCAGAACCCTTGCAGACCGGGCAACAGGCGGATCAAAAGATATAGCAGGGATCATTAAGGCAATCCAGACTGAGGCAGGCGAAGTAACCTCATCGCTAGAAGAAGAGACGAAGCATGTTGAAACACAAACAAAGATTGCTACTGATACTGGTCTCGCCTTCAGAGATATTGATGCATCTGTTAATGAGTCAAACAAAATAATCACGGATATCTTTAATTTCTCTCAAGAGCAGAGAGAAATGACGCATAAGGTTGTTCTCGCAATGGAAGAAGTCAACAAAATATCGCTGCAGATGCTGAAATTCATTAAAGATTCCAAATCGATGACCGATACTCTTTCAAGTACGTCAATGAAGCTCCAGAACTCTGTTTCGAGATTTAAATTGCCCGAACGTGAAGATGTCGAGAGCGAAGACACTGCTGTCGAAAAAGAGACGGTTTAAGACGGCGAATGCAGTCACTTCACTAAAACTCTTTAGGAGGGAGACAATAAATAGCAACTCTTACGCATATCGCAAGGGGCAAGGGAAGGGCTAAAACCAATCTTTCAGGTCCGGCAACAATTGATTGATTAAAATTTCCTTTCAAGTGTTTTTCACGCAATACTTAAAAATGCATTATTCGGATATTAATGATTTCTATGCCACAGATGATAAGGAAATTTCAAGCCCGAGGAACTGGAAGGTTGTAATCCTGTCATTTCAAAAACAGTGCGATCCTTCATCCCTTATGAAAGGTTAGCGCTTTGAATGCTTTTTTGCACAGTTTCAATTAATTCACCTTCCTCAAAAGGCTTTGTCAAGTAGCCTGTGGCTCCGAGGCTAAAAGCCTTTTCCTGATGTTTCTCACCGCTTCTTGAAGTGAGAACAACGACAGGTATAATGCTAAGTAATCCCCTTCGTTTTATCTCTCCAAGAAGTTCATAACCGTGCATAACAGGCATTTCCAGGTCCGTGATAACAAGGTCAACGCTGTTTTCATCTATCACGTTTAGCGCTTCGAGCCCGTTAGTTGCCGTAAGAACATTATAATTTCTCGTCGTCAGCATTGCACTCATGATCTTTCGCACGCTTATAGAGTCGTCAACAACAAGAATGGTTTCTTTCTTTTCTTCAGAGGCAAGGATGGTATCTTCGGCAATGAAGGATACTGAAGATGTTGAAACAAGCGATGATGAGTTAAGAACGGGCCTTATCTTACCGTCAGCTGATATACTGACACCAGAGAAAATTTTAATACCTTCGAGGAATTTACCGAATGGTTTGATGATCGTGTCTTCCTGACCGATGAGAGAGTCGACTATCAAACCAAAATATTTACCGGATAAATTAAGAACAACAACAGGTTTGCTCTTAACTGCTGTTCTGTCTGAAAGACCAAGAACAGCGTTCAAATTAACGAAAGGAACCTTCATGTCTCTAAGAGAGAAAGACTCAGAATCAGCGATTTGATCGATGGGCACTTCGGTAAGCTCCTGAACAATCGTTGACGGGATAATAAATTCGTATCCTCCACAGTTAAAAATAACTACATTGATAATGACAAGCGATAACGGTACTTTCAATCTAAAGATTGTTCCTTTATCCTTGGAAGTGTGAATTGCGATAGTTCCATTAATCGTTGAAAGTGTCTCCTTAACCGCATCAAGACCGACGCCTCGACCAGATGTCATATCTGCTTTGTCCGTCGTACTAAATCCTGATAAAAAGATAAAGTGAAGCAGATCTTCCTTTGAAACCTTGTCATTTGAATTAAGAAGTCCTTTGCTGATTGCCTTTAGGCGTATAGCATCAAAATCTATACCTTTTCCGTCATCCTGTATCTCTATTAAAATCGTGCTCCCCTCACGGCGAGCTTTGAGATGGATAGTTCCTTCTTCTGGTTTACCCTTTCTGCCTCTGTCCGCAGGAGTTTCAATCCCATGTGCAATAGCATTTCGAAGTATATGCACTAACGACTCATATAATCTTTCAAATATGATCTTATCTATCTTTGTTTCGTATCCTGAGGTAAGAAAACGAATTTTCTTATGATGTTGAAGAGAGATATCTCGAACAGCTCTTGTAAATCTCTGGTAGAGACGCCCAAGATCGATCATCCGCGCCTCTGATATCTGTTCTTTCGACTGTATAATAAGTTTATCCATGTAATTGATTCTTGAGGTCAGGGAACTAAAAAATTCCGAAAGGGACTTCATGGATTCATTAATATCGTCCGTAATCTCCTGCAGCTTTCTCGCAAAGAGGTTTAGTTCGTCATAACGATCGAACTCAAGTTCATGAAACTCACTGAGAAGAGGATCAATATACTTTACTTTGTCAGGAATCGAATACGAATACCTGTCGCCAAAAGAAGACACTTCACTGACAAGCCTTCTACCCGCAAATGTTATTTCATCACGAATTGTATCTGCGCTCTTTATCTGAGCCATAAGATAATTTTTAACTATCGTCAACTCACCTATAAGGTTCATGATCTGTTCAATAGTGTCAACATGAATTCGAACAAACTTGCTTTCTGAAAGCTCAACGTCCTCTCTTCTCCGGCCACCCTCTCTTTTTTCAAGAACAGTTTTGGGAGGAGAGGAAGACGCAGTCTTAGCAGGTTCTTGTGAGGATAATTGAGCCGGTGAAGCAGGTGCGGGCTCGGACACCGGGAGAGATGTTTTTAAAGATTCGAATGCTGAAGGATCCTCTCCCTTTCCGTCATGAACGCTTTTTATTAACCATTTAATGGTATCAATTCCTTTGAGCATCCAGGAAGCCAGTTCAGCGCTGACGGGCTTTTTATTATTTCTCAGCCCCTCGAAGACATCCTCCATAAGATGGGCTATCATACTGGTGGTATTGAGTTTTACAAGTGCAGCCGAACCTTTTAATGTGTGGGCTGCACGAAAAATCTCTTCAATTTTACGCATATCTGAAGGTGACTTTTCAAGATAAAGTATCCCGTGCTCTATGGTATTGATATGATCATTGGCTTCAGCAAGGAAAAATTCTATCTCAACAAGAGGTTTTGAATGAACCTGCTTTTTTGAAACTGAAGGCTTGACAGGTTGGGCAGGAGGCGCTGGGGCTGGTTTTCCAGTCTTTGGCAAAGCAGCCTTAAACGTTTCGAAAACAGAGGGGTCCTCAGGTTTCTTCTCCTGAGCATTCTTAATAAGCCACTTCATAGTATCGAGACCCTTCAGCATCCAGGAAGCCATGTCGGATGTAATAGCTTTTCTCTCATTCTTCAGCTCTTCAAATATATCCTCCATGAGATGAGCTATTTTGCTTATGACATTCAGCTTAACAAGCGCGGCTGAACCTTTCAAAGTATGCGCGGATCTGAAGATCTCTTCAATCTTTGAAAAATCAGAAGTATTTTTTTCAAGAGCAAGAATACCATCTTCAATTACTTTGATATGATCGTTCGCCTCTTCAATAAAAAAATCAATAAGGTTATTCGACATTATTTTACTCTGTACTCCTCAAAGAAACGATCTATATCAACAATTTCCCCGTCATGCTCTTCTAAAAGATCAGGACTTTCTTCTGACATAACTGAAAAGAGCTCTCCCCTGTATTCCATGATAATGAGTTTTTTACTTGCATGCGGATTACTCCGTGTACCAAAAAGACGTGAAAGGTCTACTACCGGTATAACCACACCCCTGAGCTGTATAAGTCCTCTGATATGTGGGGGGCTGCCGGGTAAAGGCATTATAGCGGCTGCATCAGTAATTTCTTTCACTGCGGAGATAGGGATAGACATTCTTTTTTCAGCCGCTGTAATAACACAAAAGTTGATAACTGGTGCTTCAACTTCATCGGCCGGAAGAAGGCCTTTCTTTAATAGGTCTTCATATGACATAAATTACTATTAATTTAAAGCAAATCTTGATATATTATATCTTAAAATAAGAAAAAAAGAAATATTTTTACATACCAATCAAAACAAAAATATATAATATATCTGATTTTTCAAATTATTTGATTAATCAGAGTGAAAAAAGGGACATTAATCCCCCGCAAGAAAAAGCGAGATTCTTGCGGTGGATCTTGAAATAGACATGGAAGAGATCATCAAAGAGTGCCAAGAAACTTCTTTATCGCGGAAATAAGTGTCTGTGGTTCAAAAGGTTTTGTGATATATTCATCTGCCCCTTGTTTTATTCCCCAGAACTTATCGCTTTCCTGGGATTTAGAGGTCAGCAGTATAATGGGTATTTGTTTGAAATAATCGTCCTTTTTAAGGTCCCTGCAGACCTGAAAGCCATTTTTCTTAGGCATTATGACATCAAGAATTATGAGATCGGGTTTCTCTTGCCGGGCGACAGCTTCAGCCTCTTCTCCATCCTTTGCGTACATAAATGAGTGTTTGCTGCCTTGCAGCGCAACTTTGATAAATTGGAGATCCGTTTCGCTGTCTTCGGCTATAAGTATTCTTGCTGCCATTTTTTTCTCCTCTCTTGATC
>MUGD01000218.1 GCA_002900555.1 Thermoplasmata archaeon M9B2D
TTCGAAGCAGTAAGAGGCGAATTAGAGCGCAGGGGCATAAAAGTTGAAAACGAGATAGGTCGTACAAAAATTCTCTGGCCTATAGATAGTCGTGGGTATTTACCAAAATCTGATGGCTCTGCTTATGAGCCTAGCGAGAACCAAAAGAATTTTGTCAGGTCTGAAGCATATTTCTCTGCGTTTATAGGAAGTCGTGGTTCTGGTAAATCCGCTGCTGGGGCACAAAAAGCGATGAGGAAAATCGCTAAGGGTGGAGATGGTGCTGTTCTTAATCCAGACTTTGAGAATTTCAAAACATCCACATGGCCTGAATTCAGGCGCTGGATACCCTGGGAAATGGTTATACCTTCTCAACGGTATCGACAGGAAATCGGTTGGTTGCCACATCAACCATTTGAACTTGCATTTATAAACGGGGTAAAGGTAACCTGTAAAGGTGTAAAAGACCCAGACAGCGCAAGAGGCCCAAACATAAATTGGGTATGGATGGATGAGGCACAGCGGGATTCAACTGGAGATTCTTGGAAAATCGCTGTTCCTAGTGTTCGTGTTGGGGAAAGTCCCCAAGCGTGGGTAACTGCAACTCCTGCTGGTAAATACCACTGGATGTATGATTTCTTTGTTGAGCAGGATATACCAGACGAGGTTTACGAAGCGCTGGAAGAACTTGGATTTACTGGAAGTCTTGTCGAATGGTTTCATGGGACAATTGAGGACAATAAAAGCCATCTGGATAAGATGTTTCTTGCTGGATTGCTTTACACATACAAAGATGATAAAAGTCTACGAAAGCAAGAACTTGAAGGTTTATTTGTCACCCCAGAAGGCGCTAGGGGTGATAGAAGTTGGTTCAAGGATAAAATTATTGATAAAGTTCCCGATGTGAAAATCAGGAAGCGGGTCAGGTATTGGGATCTCGCTGCAAGCGAAAGAAAGTTGAAGAAAGCCCGTAGGGGCAAAAAAGACCCTGATGAAACTGTTGGTACTAGAGAATCTTGGGATGGAGAACTGTTTTATATCGAGGATCAGGTTGCTGGTCGCTGGAATTATGACGGGATACTTCACCAGATGCACATGACAGCCATGAGAGATGGCCCATTTGTTGAAATCGTGATCGAGGAAGAACCAGGCTCTGGCGGTAAAAATCAAATCGCCGCCATCCAAAAGTTTTTCAGGGAAGGCGATGATACTCATGCCCCTCTCCCATATCATAAAGTAGGCGGTCACAGACCAGAGGGCGATAAGATACAGCGCGCTGATATATGGTTCAAAGATGCTCAGAATGGGAAAGTCTATTTGATCAATGGCGCATGGATCGAGGAATTTCTAAATCAGGTGGACAACTTCCCTGAAGCGCCATATGATGACCGAGTTGATAGTGTTAGTGGAGCAAGAGTTCAGGTAGCACCAATCATTTCTTGGTCGAATATACCGTTTATGTCTTTGTCTGGTGTGGGCATTAGTGAAGAAACGCAAACTGAAAACAAGGTATAATAATTCAATAATAATTGTTATTTTCTTAATGGTGGTAAACGATGCCAAAAGTAAAAACTACAGCTCCACGACCATCGCGTGAAAGAGGTCAAAGGAGTTTAGATCTTCCAGATTATTTCGTTCGTGTGCTCCCAACTTGGTCAAATCCTAATTCTCTTCTAAACGGCAATACCTGGAGAAGGATAATTGCTCAACAACCCATAGCAGAGTTATGTCGTGAGACTATTATTTCTAACTATATTTCATTGGATTGGAAAATTGAGCCGAAAGATAGTGACCAGCGGGACGAGCTGAAAAACGATATTGAATATTACACAGAGTTTTTCAAGAATACAGGCAAATACGACTATGACACGATTGTTGAGTGGGTAGGAACAGATTTGCTTGATATTCCTTTTGGTGGTGCTGCCGAGATTGGTAGGCAGGGAGATAACCCAGAAGGAAAAGTTATGTGGCTGGAACTTCTGGATGCGGCAACGCTTTTCCCATATCCAAGTGCAGATTGGCCTGTTTATCAGCATCTTAAAGAAGTTGCGATGCAACCCGTGTTTTTCCCTCGACACGCCATAAATCGTGTTTATTACTCCCCCAGAACAAATATCCACATGGAAGGGTGGGGCGTTCCTCCACCAGAGAAAGTTTACCTGGCGCTTGAATTATTAAATAGGGGAGATATTTATTATGCTAATCTGCTTCTTGATACTCCAGAGGCAGGTATTTTGGATTTGGGGGATATGTCAAAAGCTTCAGCCGAAGAATGGGTAAAGGCGTTTCGAAATATGCTGGGAGGCATAGACCCGCTTAAAATCCCTGTTCTATATGAGCACAATAACGAAGTAAAATTTATGCCTTTTGGCAAGCCTCCTACGGACTTGATGTTTGATCGCATCACTGCAAAGTACGCATCTATCGTGGCAGCCGGTTACGGGATTTCACTTTCTGATATAGGAATCCAAACCACGACAAGTGGTGGGGACACGCTGGCTGGTTCTATTAGGGATGAACGCAAATCGAGGCGAACAGGCTTTGCCAGGTTCAAGAAAAAGATGGTATCGTTTTTCAACTTCATGTTGCCAAAAACGCTGGAATATAAAATCATCGATATGGACGATGAATTGTCCGTTGCTCTGGGCAGGGCAAGATTGGCAAACGCTACTGCTGCATCTCAATACATTGACAAAGGAATTTTCACTCCACAAGAAATGCGATTACAGGCAATAGCAGATGGTCTGATCTCAGTATCCGTCCCAGAAGAGATTCCAGAAGACGAACTTCCTCAACCAGAACAACCAAGCCCAGAACGACCAGGAATGTTGGGCAAACCTATTGCTCCATCACAGGGCGGGTATGGAGAAGTCCTTCCTCGCGGTGATGTATTCTCTGATGATATACACCGTGTAAACAATATTAGCGATGCCGCAATCCGAAAAATGGTGAGAGCAGTTATTCAACCCATCAGCATACAAACCCAGAAAATGCTGGATGATTTGAATGACGATGAGATGATTGCGTGGGATCAGTGGTTTGATGATGTGTTGTGGGGAGATGAAAAGGATGACGGGATTCCAGAGCTGACCATGATTACATTATCCGAATCAAAAGAGCGCTTGGTCAGTCTTATGGATAAAATAAAGCCCTGGTGGAAACTGCAAGTAACGCCAGATGATGTTTATAAAGATTTCTCAGAAGTATTGAAAGATAAGATTGATAAAGTCGCTGGGGAGATCGGAGAAGATATAGATGAGATAGAATATGAGCAGAAATTCAAAGACAGAGTTTCGGAGATTTTGGACGAGTGTGATGACATGATGGAGAGGGGCATTATAAATTCTATAATCTCTGGAACTAAAAAAACTTTGATAG
>MUGD01000219.1 GCA_002900555.1 Thermoplasmata archaeon M9B2D
TCGACTTAAAGAATTACCTTTGGAAGCAAATGAGGCTATTTCGGATGTAGTAGTTGACCCTCTTGCAGAATTATTAGGCCGGATACATCACCCCCAATAAAAAAGGCCATGAACCGAGGGAAGATTACATGGCCGGGTGCGGACATAAAAAGAATAAAATCACTTTAGTTTACTGTCAAGACAGAAAACGTTCTTTTAACAACTCCTGCAACTCTTTTTCACGCTGTAACTTTTTAGCAAAATGATAACCAACTAACGCCCCCGGAATACCACTCAGTGCTCCAAAAGGTGCCAATACTCTGCCTTTAGCAAGACCAGTAGTAAGCGCTCCAACTCCCGCGCCTAAAATACCACCTCCAGCACCGCCAGCCAACCCCGTCAGGGTTTGCTTATCACTTCCAGACTCTATTTCACGTATTTTTTGTTGTAAAGATTTAGGTACCGCGCCTACTGCGGCTTCGGGCCCGTAAACCCCCATTTGGGTATTCAAATCCTCAGCGAGTTCTTCAATATCTTTACGTTGTAATGCTGCTTCTTTTTGTAAATATTCGAAGTAGGCTTCCTGTGCGGCAGTCTTTTTCATCATCTCTCACCCAAAAAAGGAGCACAACATTTCGTCATGCTCCCTTAATTATAGGGAATTTTATGAAGGTGTACAGGTCTGTTCTTCAGCGGGCCAAGGAGGATGAATTATCTCGTGGGGAAGATAACCAAAACAACCACATTCTGAACACGGATCATATAAAGATATCCAAGTTTCCTGAATGAAGAACTTCCTGCGGATAGAATTATCGCGATAATCTCGTTCGTATTCATCCTTCTTTTCAAAGACCCATCCAATATGAATATCGCGTTCTTCGTCCTTCGTGGTAGAATACACTTTACCAATACAGCGCCCAAATTGCTGCTGGAAGTCCTGAAATATTTCTTTCATCGACTCCCCTTCGATAGACATCTTATCCCCACCAGTTGAATACTTATTCTTTTCTTGTCGTTTTCCTTTTTCTAGGGGGGTGAGAATATACTCGAATAGACCGTGAAATTTCATGACTTCTTCTCCTTTAATTTAGGAACATCCAAGTCAGATAAATCTCCACGAGGATAGACTAGAAAATCTTCAGTTTCGAATATGAAATCCCCGAGTACTCCTTCCGCCTGACAATTCGTACATCGTGCGGGATCAGAATCATCCCATTCAACGTCTCCCTGGTCAGAAAAATCGCCATCAGAATTTAGATAAACAGCAACAACCGTATCAACAACTATGCCCCCTTCTGGCTCATCACATTCTAACATTGGACAACGATAGGTACGCCCGTTCTGATAACCGCGTCGTCTTAAAGGTCTTTCTGGAATCTCAAATACGTTCAACATTTTTCTTTTCCTTTCTTAAAGCGTTGAGTTCCAGTTCACGCTGTTCCATCCACTCACAAACTTCTTTCCAGGAATATGGCACACCTTCCGCGCCGTCTACTCCCACATCCATACTCATTCCCCACGGCTCGATATACCGATGCACGTGCCCGTACAGATGCCAGGAACCATGATAAGACGCATTCCAGGAACGCATGGGGAAGTGACAAAGAACCACCTTCTGTCCTTCTATCTCAATTTGGTGGTAAAGAGGACGAACAATTACTTTTCGTTCGCTCATTATAAGACTTATGTCATATTGTTCCCTTTTTCTGTTTATCCATGAATCATGATTTCCAGGAATAATTTCAAGAATATCAAAGTGAAGTTGTTCCACTAAGAACCGAAATCGTTCGAATCCCCCAAAAACTAAATCTCCTAAACAGTAAACTATCGCTCCTTTCTTGGGAACTTTCTTGTTCCACGCGTTTATCCAGGCATGATTCATTTCTTTTATAGTATCAAAGGGGCGTGTATCTTTTTGAAACAGTAAAATGCCTCTGCCAGTATTAGGATTGTAATGATCAAAGTGTTGGTCTGAAGTAAAGAACGGAATTAAGTTTTCACTCATTTATCCTCCTTTCTCAGGTGGATAGATTCTTACTGTTTTAGAAGTAACTACCGAATTAAACTCTACACCTGTCGAATAAACTTCAGCATATTCCTCGTAATTAATTAGTTCACGCATAAGACGACAAAATGACGAGAGAGATAACTGATAATGATCTTTTTGCGTGGCCATCATATCTAACATATCTCGGGTAAGTTCAATCTGCACAATCGTTCGGCGTTCCCAAAGATATCGAACAGGAACAAGTTCGATGTACAAACTCGATTCGTCTACGATTTCAATTAATCGTTTAAGTAACAATTTATTCTTACCATTACCACAAAGAGGAACATAGAATCTTATGTGTAAGGGATCGTCCTTACGATAATTCATTGTAGGCGTAATGCCCTTATCCATAGGAAAATACGTGCTCTGATAGTCTAAGAATTCTGCAACATCGAGAATACCCTTGAGTCTTTTTTCTCGTTCAGGATATTGCTGACGTTTTTCATAAAATAGAAATCCTTCAAAGAAAGGACGAGACATTAGACCTCCTCTCTGAAATCACACTTCTCGCATCAATTCGTCGTAGTTACCTTTCTTACCGATAGCGTCACGAATATCGATGAGTTTTCTTCCATCTAATTTGAGAAGTTCATTGTTATAAATAATTGCATGAGACGCAATGTATTCCACTCCCTGTACAAAACGACGACCTTTATCTGTCAATTTGTACGCCCCCGCGGGAGCACCCATCGTATTCGTAGCATCAGCTACTTCTATGAGTCCCCAGTGACGCGCAAGGACGCCATCTGTAGCAGACTTGTTGTCTTTAGGGTAAAGTTCCCGCGATGTGAAAAACCGGTCATCTCCATAGAGCTTGTGGGCCCGGAGCAACCGAATGAGGAACTTCGCAATCTGAGAACCCATGGGACGACAATACGCTTTAGCAAACTGTCCACAATGAGGACAATAAACACCTTTTCGCACCGCATCCTGCATCTCAGGGGAAAGTTCCTTGAACGGATATGGACTCTTCTTTTTCATTCCACATCTCCTTCCAAACTCCCAATACTGTGTTGTCTTACTGTTTTCTGTTCTTCTTTTTCAAATTTAACAGTAAAGAGTTCTACATACTCGTTCTTAGTCACAAGACTTCGACCAATTTTGGTAGGGGCAGGAACACGCGCAGTCAGAAGATCCATCTGAATGTGGTTTGCTATTAATGCCCTCATCCTTTCAGGTTTAACTCCACCGGGTTTGGAAAGATTTATTTTAAATGAGAAAACACTGGTGATACCTGGAATCGTTCGGTACGCCGCCAGTCCTTTAGAGATTCTAGAAGAATAATTGTCAGAAGGCTTGCGAAGAGAATAACCAACCTG
>MUGD01000220.1 GCA_002900555.1 Thermoplasmata archaeon M9B2D
CGCTTGGCGATGGGGTCAGTTATTTTGCCCATGCTATTAATTCTCCTGATGTATTAACAACCCCATGGCATGACGACTGGGGTTGACTTAGTTGGAAACTATACTTGAGTCCTTAAAAAACATGTTACACGATAGTCTACGTGTTCTTTGCGAGTAATTTGCCAAATTGGTATGGTATCAACGCCGATAAAGTGGTTCTTAAATATGGAAGATTATGGTGGGGAGGCTATGACGGAGGAAGGAACAATCCGTAAGGTGGATTGGGGTATTAGCCCGGAGAAGATCCAATCTATTGCGGATGAAGCAATTGCTAAGGCAAAACAAGAATTAGATAAAATATCAAAGACCCCCGCAGGAAATGTACTGCTCAAAACACTTCAAGACTTTGAAGAAGTATTGAGTTTGCTTGAAGAGCGATTGAATCCATTGGCTTTCTTGAAATATGTGTCAAAAGACAAAGCTCAGCGAGACATTGCTGATGATGTTGAGAAGCAGCTACAAAAGTTTCAGAATGAGGTACTGGGTAGAAAGGATCTCTATGATGTTATCTCCCAGCTCGAACCAGTTAAGGACACATTCGGCCCTGAGGAACAGGCTCTATTAAAACATACACTTGATGTTTTCAGACATAACGGAGCTGCCCTTGATGATGACGCGCGCAAGGAGTTCCTCGAGATTTCAAATAACATCACAGTTCTTGAATCTGATTACAACAGGACTCTTAATGAAGAGACTACTACACTCCCCTTTACTCAAGTTGAGCTGGACGGAGTTCCCCCTGACATCTATGAAAATCTAGAGAAAGAAGGAGACACTTACTTACTGCCATTGGATTATCCTGTCTATATCCCTGTCAGGAATTATGCTAAGAATTCTGAGACAAGAAAGAGAGTTACAATTGCTTTTAACAATCGAGGCGGCAAAGTAAATAGCGAACGGCTCTCTGATGCTCTCGCCCTTAGAGACCGTTTGGCAAAGCTTGCAGGATTCTCAAACTTTGCTGAATATCAAATCAGCATAAAGATGGCAAAGAATCCCAAACGTGTGCTTGATTTTCTAAATGATTTGAAGGCCAAACTTGCACCTTTGGGCCATAAGGAATTTGATGCTCTTACTGAACTAAAAGCACGCGAGCTAGGTGTCGCATCAGAAAATACTACTCTCGAACTCTGGGATCTCTTCTACTACCACGAGATGTTAATGAAAGAGAAATACTCTGTGGATCAAAATGAGATTAAGAAGTATTTCCCAATGGAGCGTGTGGTCGCAGGGGTATTAGAGATCTATCAAAAAGTTCTCAATCTCAGCTTCATTGAAACGAAGACTCCGAATATCTGGTATGATGATGTACGAGAGTTCAAGGTCGTTGATGCCGTCACAGGCGAAACGAAAGGCGTATTCTATCTAGACCTCTACCCACGGGATGGAAAATACAAACACTATGCTGTCTTTGATTTTCTCAATCGTAGAATCAACAAGGGTGAGGTCCTTTTACCAATCACAGCAATGGTTGCCAATTTCCAAAAGCCATCCACTACTCAACCATCTCTTTTGACTCATTCAGAGGTTGAGACCTTTTTCCACGAGTTTGGGCACTTGATGCATGTTATTTCAAACAGCGCAAGCTATGCGAGTTTTGGCCTTAATGGCGTGCTCCCTGACTTTATTGAAACCCCCTCGATGATGTTTCAGAACTGGGTTTGGAAGGAAGAAGTCCTCTCTCTTCTCTCGGGTCATTATGAAGATCCGGATAAGAAGTTGCCCTCTGAGCTTTTGAAGAAGTTAATAGATGGAAAATTATTAGACATAGGGCTTCTCCAATTGCGTCAGGTCTTTTTCTCTCTCATCGATATGATATATCATATTGAAGTTCCCGAAGATACAACTTCTGAGTGGTTCAAGAACTTCCGAGATATTTCATTATTCTCCCACCCCAAGAATACTTGTCCCGAAGCATCCTTCGGTCACCTGATGGGTGGATACGAAGCAGGATATTATGGCTATCTCTGGTCAAAGGTATATGCAGAAGATGTCTTCACAAAGTTCGAAGAGAATGGCTTCATGGACGAAAAAACAGGACACGAATATCGTGTGAAAATCTTGGCACCAGGTGGCAGTCGCGACCCAGACGAACTTGTCCAAGATTTCCTAGGTCGTGAATCAAACAGTGATGCATTCATGAAGTCACTTGGGATAGACAAGTGAGAAAAAGAGTGTTGTAGGGCGTGTCTATTCATGCCCTACAAATTCTATCCGTCTTACTGGTGTACTACCAGAGCTGGTACTGTCTCTTTACAAAGCCTTCCCAGACCCGTGGCAATTTTGCGATCACTTCTTCAGTGATAGATTCCACAGAACCTCTGACCTTGTTGAGGTCACAATCGCCAAAGATTTCGATGTTGACTGCCTGTGGTTCGGTAATCGGAGCTCCAATCTGGCTCACAATATAGCAGTATACTTGAGCGAGGTCAGGATGTTCCTTGTACACTCGCTCTGTGATTTCTCTTGCAGTTACATTGTATGTCTTACCTACGTGTGATACTGGATTCTTTCCAGCAGCTGCCTCAAGAGTCATTGGTCTGTAAGGAGTAATGAGACCATTTGCACGATTACCTCGTCCCACCTGACCATCATCACCATGTTCAGCTGAAGTTCCTGTTACGGTGAGATAGAACAGATTGTCATCTGGGCTATCAGCAGTATTGACACTCACTTCCACTTCCATGTCAGTAATCTTCACCGCAAGGTCCGTGACGACATCTTCGATACCTTGCATGACATTGGCGTACTCCTGTCTGTCTTTGGTTTCGCTTGATATGATTGCTGCTGCGACCTGAACATGGATCTTGTCGTCAATTCTTGTCCCCATGATCTTAATGTCTTCACCAATCTGAGGCCATTGCTTCTTGACCTTCTCACTGTTTAGGAGTTGCTCCGCTTCCAAAGTGATTAGCTCAGTAGGTGAGAATGGTGCATACCCAACACCAAAGCTTGTGTCATTGGCTCGTGGAACGCCTGTTTCTAGATCGAAGTTACCAACGAGATCTGTGCTTCCTGCACGAATCTTATAATCAATGATAACATCTGAGTTTACATCCAAATGTGGCAAATCTTTGCTTAACCACTCTCTTGTGTGCTCGACTGCGAACTTACCAACTGGTACCTGTCGTTCGTAATCTTTGTCGACAACATCAACGGCACGACCGCTCATGAGAATGTATATCGGTTCAATGACGTCCCCTCCTCCAAATTTGGAGTTGGACTGTCCTCCAACGAGAAGAACCTTGTCAACGTTGTGATGCTGAACTTGACCAAAAACGTCCATGTAGTACTCGCTTAACATAATTCTTCTGCGGCTTTGTCACAAAGCGTGTCTGGATGTCCTTTTCCCTTTCGCTCCACAATTTCGACAGGGAGCTTGTCAACACTGGGTCCAAATCCAGCTGTAACTTTCAAATTCTTCATTATAATCAACTCGTTATTTCCACAAGCCGCGGAACGAAGAGCATAAATACATTGTTATTTGTAATTCTCTCTGGTAATAATTTCTGAAAATATATTACTAATAGGAATCAATAGAAAATGATGACAGTAGATGAGCTTTCAAAAATGAGACGGGAAGTAGGAATGACGCAAGCTGACTTGGCAATTGATGTTGGAGTGTCA
>MUGD01000221.1 GCA_002900555.1 Thermoplasmata archaeon M9B2D
ATCTTTTCTTAGAGTACTCTTTTGTACTTGATAGAGCTACCGCTATGTAGGCTGCCTGTTATCGACCGGGAATCTGGTCTGAAATGATGTCTTTGAATTCAGGTAAAATCATAGGGTACTTTCTTTTGTTCCAACTGAGTTTTACACAAGGGATAAGATTACAGAGATGTCAGAGGTTGTACAGAAAAACGGAGAGCAGTTGGAACAGCAGACGTACAAGGTACTGCGGTAAACAGGTTTTCCCACAGATGTCTTCTTTGACTCGGTATCCAGTTTCTATCTCCCAAAGGTTTCGATAACTATCCGCGATCTTCACTGCACTTTCCAGGGTGACCGGGATGTTGGTGACGTAGGAGAATTCATCCCATTTATCACCGATTTTCCTCGGTGGCTCCAGGGTCACGACCAGGGTGATGATGACGTGTTGTTTTCCTTTCTTCATCGTGTATGGTGTGATGAATGCACAGGATTCTGCCCGAGGGATTAGTACCCTCTGATAATGTGCAGAGATGATACATTCTTTGATAGCGTTATTATGTTCAGCAGGAATGACAAACTGAACGGGAGACCTTTGGAGGGCAGTTATGGATTGTACGTCGAAGAACTCTCGATCCAGAAACAGTCGACTGATCTTGACATAGTTTTCCGCCTCAGAAAGAAGAGAAGCAATCAATTGTTCTTTCGTGGTGAATTGATGGAGGCGGAGCACAGAGGCAGTGAACCGCTCCCGCGTGTTTACACATTCAACGCTGGCATAAGCATGACCAAAATTGGTTCCCCGCACTCGTTCCATCCCCAACACATGGATATCCTTCTCTTCTCCATACCACGGGATCTTATGGATATCCAATCCGCATTGAACAGGGGTATCGAAGATACCATATTGTCGTGCTTGCATCAGTAAACAAGTATTCGCCTGGTTAAATGTTTAAAACACTTGCTTGGTTGTGAGTTTGTTGAGATGATAGAACACATCATCATCAGAAGGTGATTTCTTGTGCTTCTTCTGAAGTTTTTTTGAACCATAGACAACGTAAACATCCCGAGTGATAGAGAACATCACGGTCCTCAGGACGTCCTCTTTGGTGTAGACACAGTTATGTACCATCTCTAACGATAATGCCGTGATGAAATATTTTTTGAGAGACTTTTTTAGAATCTTGCCTATGTCTTTCTGTGTATATTGTGGTGAGTGCATCTATTTATCCCAAAATAGGAATGTCACTCACCCCCTTTATACATCTTCTAAAAACTGACTTGCCTAACTACTGATTTACTAGAAAAAAATAAATAATTCATCCCGGATGAGAATTACAGAGGATGTCCAATCCATTCCATCAATTTTGGAGCGCGAATTCAATTTCTGGTGATGCACTAAAAATTTTTTTATATCTTAGAACTTACATGCAGAAACGTCAATTTCTAGAACAATCACAATGGTGGTCAAAGAGTCAGATTGAAGAATATCAGTTAGATCAGTTGCACCTGCTACTACGTCATGCATATCACAATGTCCCGTATTATACTAAAATGTTTGATAATTTAGGGTTACAACCATGCGACATCCTGGATATTAAAGATCTCCGAAAACTACCCTATATCACCAAAAAAATACTCCGAGATAACTGGCAAGATTTTCGGGCGAAAAACTACTCGGTTGCAAAACTTGATTATATTACCACAGGAGGATCGACGGGAATTCCGTTAGGAATCTATGTAGAACGCGGTCCGGCTCATGCAACCTATACTGCTTATCTTCAACAAGTGCTTCGATGGTCTCAGTGTCATTTTATGCATAAACAAATCCATTTGATGGGATTCGATAAACCGTGGAGCTATCGTGGATTTGGTCGTGTTCTCGCCCTTTCATCGTTGAGTATAACTTCTGAAAATTTACCGGTTTACATCCGGAAAATTATGAAATTCAACCCTGAATTCATCTTAGGTTTTCCTTCTGCACTCACCATTCTTGCACGATATCTACAAGAGAATAATACTCGTTTGAAGATTAAGGCAGTTGTTCCATCTGGGGAGACTATTGAAAAATGGCAACGTGATTTCATTAAAGAAACATTTTCCTGTCCCGTCAGCGGCTTATACGCTCATAATGAATTCGCTGTGTTTGCAGGAACATGTGAAGAAGGAAATGGTTACCATCTTTTTTCGGAATATGGCATCACAGAATTGATTAAGGAAACAATTACATCAGATGATAAGAACTTGGCGCACATTGTCGCCACTGGATTTAATAACTATGCATTTCCATTGATTCGATATAAAACCGAGGACCTGTGTATAACCACACAGAGACAATGTGCATGCGGTAGGTCCCACCCATTAATTGAAAACGTTATTGGTCGAGTACAACAATTCATCGTCACAAAATCAAACCGATTTATTCCATTGACAGGATTTTATGGCTTGGTAGCGAAATGTACTCAACATGTGAAAGAATGCCAACTCCTTCAAGAAAAGGAAGGAGAAGTGCAGTTGTTTATCGTACCTGAAGGAAGCCTTACGAAAGAGGAGGAAAAATGCATTTTTCAGAGTTTTACCAACAAATTCCACAATGACATATACCTACAGATTAGTTATGTCGATAGTCTACATCGGACTCCTTCTGGAAAAACACCTTTTCTGATACAAAAACTGTCGATAACGAATTAATCAAAAAAATGGAGAAAAGTATATAATTTCCTGTCGTCTCCTCTTACATAACTTCTCTTTTTGTTTTCATCATGGTCATCTTCTCTTTCATACCTTCGGCGAATATTTTTAGCAACATCTTGAGTAAACTATAATCATTATTCTTCAGTGATTTTTGTAATAGATTTTTAAAATATTTTGGTCGTGCATAAAAAAGGATTTGAGAACGTTCGCAGATCTTTAGTAGTTCTTTTTTTGAGTACATTCCTAAATGTTTTGTAGAGTCCGCATAAATTTCGTATTCTTTTGATTCGATGTGACCTTCTTTGACAGCATCCATCCACAGGTCTGTATATGACCGGTATCGTAGGGGTAAAAATGAAGCGGAGTCGAGCGGTAATGACTGGGCAAATTTGAGTGTTCTTTGAAAATCCTTCTTTGTTTCAAAAGGGGCACCAAGAACGAAGGTTCCTGCTGTGAAAAAACCAGCTTCATGACTCTGGATTACCGCTTGTCGTAAGTCGTGTACAGTGGTTTTTTTATTATAGTAATCCAAAATCTTTTGACTACCGGATTCGAGACCGAATTCGATGCTGACCACACCGGCCTTCTTCATCTTTCGGTATAATTCTGGATCTGCAGAATCTGCTCGCGAGCCAGCAATATAGATTTTAAAACAA
>MUGD01000222.1 GCA_002900555.1 Thermoplasmata archaeon M9B2D
CCAGTCATTGTTCAGAAATAACCCACGGTTTGCCTGCAAGATGATTAAGGTGATGGATCTCACGGAAAGCGACGTGAAATACCTCCTAGGGAAACAATACCTTCATCGGATGAAAGACATCGTGCAATGCGCTGAGAAGGTTGACGAGAAACAAAGAGAAATCCAAGTCGAACCAGCCGAGAAAAACAAAAAGAAGGAAGAAAAAAAGCAAGACAGTGAACCGAGACAGCCAAGCATCTTTGATTTTTAAGGTTATTTTTTCAGATCGTCAAGTTTTTTCATCGCATCAACTGCTTGTTGTTTGTATTCATCTTTTATCTTCGTATAGGTTTCATTGGAGATGGATTGAGCACGATATTGTTTTTCCAGGTCTTTTAACAACGACAGGAGTAACGTCTTTTTCGTCGTAAGGGTTTCCTCAGATTCTACAACCGTCTTTTTTGTCTTCAACCGTTGTTTCTTTAACAAGAAGAGCAGTGCAGCAAGCACGATAAGGACGACAACAAAAACGATGATGATCATGGTGATGCTTAACGGTGCTTCCGTTGGCTGATAGAGGCGGATCCGTATGGCGTTGTTTACTTCAGAGCCATACAACAGATGTTCTCCTGTGAAAAGATCGCGGGTTTCGTAAGTAACAGAGAAAGAAGTTGTATCATATAAAAGGGTTTTTACGAAGTACTGTTCGTCTGTCGGTAGATAGTACGTCACTTGAATGGTGAGGGATTCCTCTGGTGCAAGGGTGAGGTTTACTGCGCTAAGATTACAGGTTCGGATGTTTCCTGTTATCAGCGCATCAAGCTCTATGCCTGTTTGTTTCTCGATGATCCGTACCGTCCCTTGGTTGCTCTGCTGGATCCAGAACCGTAGCGTGGTGACGCTCTGGTTTCCCTTGTTGGTATTGGTCAGCTTGAAGGTTTCATCAACCTGCAGGCCGGAACTGGCAAGAGAGATTGTCACGATTTGCTGGTCGACGACGACACCGACATCACTTGCATGAACATATGGGCATATCACCAGGAACGATATGAGCGCTAGAAGGACGACTATTCCTGTTTTCTTCATATGAATTCTCCGCTGCCATGTCTTCCCTGTTTATGTAGTTTTCGATTCGTATTTATCGTTTTGTAGCACAAGAGATATCTATCCGGAAAAGAACGAAAGGAGATTACATCGATCGTAACCGACGGATCCGCTCATCGATAGGAGGATGGGTTGACCAAATAGAGTTTTTCAATGCTCGCTTGAACGGGTTTGCTATATACAGCGGGGCGACCGTTTTAGATCCTTTCGGGTCCTTCGGTTTGCTTCCCTTTATCTTCTCTAAGGCTCGTGCCAGCCCTTCAGGGTTCCTGGTCAGATACGCGCCATCAGCATCCGCCAGATACTCGCGCTTCCTCGATATCGCAAGATACGTAAGTCTTGAGAAAATCGGTGCAAGGACGATAAAGATAATCGCGATAAGGACCACAATGATGTTGCCTTGTCCTTTTTTGCCTCCACCACCCCCTCTTCCAGTCGCTGCCCCCCAGAACAGCATCCGGAATGCAATCTCGGCAAGCAGCGCGATCGCGCCAACAACCCCAACCGTGACGGTCATGACCAGGATATCACGATTCCGGATATGGCTCATCTCATGACCGATGACGCCTTCAAGCTCCGCCGTGTTTAGCTGCTGTAACGCTCCTGTAGTCGCACAGATGATGGAGTCCTGTGGTTTATGACCAGTGGCAAACGCATTGATGTCCTGGGAATCCTGGACATATACTTTTGGTGTTGGTAACCCAGCGGCAATCGCCATTTCCTCGACCTTATAGATAAGGATTTTTTCTTCTCGGTTCTGCGGGTTAGCAGGTCGTGCTCGCGAGGCGGAAATCACGCTTTGCACGGAAAACGAATAGGTAATCAGAATATAGAGCAACGCAACCGGCAGGCCAATGAACATCATCAGATAAGGGGGTGCACCAAGAACCAGTCCTACCGCAAAGATGACTGAGAAAAGAAGTATGACCATAAACAGGCAGATAAGAAGCGTGTCTCGTTTGTTTTTCCGTATATGGTCATCGATGAGCCGGGGTTGTTGTGCCATAGGAACCAAGACGAACTGTACTGTTTAGAATGACACCTTAGGTACTTCCCGAGACGCCTCTGGGATTTGGAGCATTTGTCGTTCTTTCTTCCCCATCATACCAGCAAAAATGTTGCCAGGGAAAGTCTCAATGGTGTTGTTGAACGACAGCACAGAGTCGTTGTAATGTTGTCGTGAGTACGCGATTTTATCCTCTGTATGTGTCAACTCATCCTGGAGCTGCAGAAAGTTCTGGTTTGCCTTTAAGTCAGGGTAGCTTTCTGCGACGGCAAATAAGGTCTTTAATGCGCCGGTCAGCATGTTATCTGCGTTGATGCTTTCTTGTGGTGTTTTAGCAGTCATGATTGCTGATCTTGCTTTTGTGACAGCCTCAAGGGTCTGCCGCTCATGGTTCATATAACCTTTCACGGTCTCCATGAGGTTAGGGATGAGATCCGCTCGTCGTTTCAGTTGGACGTCTATCTGAGCCCAGGCGTTATCTATCCTGTTCTCTGATCGAATCACTTTGTTGTAGAAACTGAGAATCCATATGACAATCCCTACAACTATTATTACGACGATGATTCCTATTATCGTTGTTAGGTCCATAGGTTTGCCTCCTCAGAGGAGGTGAAATACCATGTTTTATTTAAACGTATCGAAATCACAGCATCCACCAAGTGATCTCCTTTATTCTTTTGCGTTAAAAATCTCAAAGGCTTCCGTTGGTGTCGCGTTGTCATGGACGATTGCGTTGACTGCTTGGATCATCCGTACGGGATTTGAGCTTTGGAAGATGTTCCTGCCCATGTCCACCCCGATGGCTCCTGCTTGTATGGCATCATACGCCATCTGTAACGCTTCATCTTCCGGCTGTTTTTTCCCACCAGCAATGACCACAGGGACTGGACAGGATTCAATGACTTTCTCAAACTCACTGACATAATAGGTTTTGACGATGTGTGCGCCAAGCTCCGCAGCAATTCGAGAAGCAAGGCTCATGTACCGAGCGTCTCGTTTCATTTCTTTTCCCACCGCGGTGACTGCGAGTACAGGGATGCCGTATCGTTCTGCTTCGTCGATATACTGGGTCATCCCAAGGATCGTGTCACGTTCGAATGCCGCGCCAACCAGAATGGAGTACGCAACGCCTGAGGCGTTTAATCGAATCGCATCCTCGATGGAGACGACGGTGCCTTCGTGTAAGAGTTCTGGGCCGATGATGCTAGTTCCTCCTGATACGCGAAGGACTATCG
>MUGD01000223.1 GCA_002900555.1 Thermoplasmata archaeon M9B2D
CTCCGAGAATGAATGATTCAATGAGATCACTGTCACGACGGCGAGCGAGTTTGTCCACAATGTCTTCGAACGCAACATCGATTATCTCATCATTATCATACTCTAGCATATCTGCAAGGGCGGAATTAGCCATTAAGACATCTTCATCTTGAATTACAACCATTCCCTCACTGACGACATCAAGAACTCTCTGAATCCATTCTGAATCTTGTAATGAGCTGGACAATCTCAACACCTCGCTCTTTGAAGCATATGCATTATTATTGATAAAGAAATGTTGCGAGTCATCAATGTTCGGTTATATGATAAAACTTGAGAAATCAACATACTACAGACTGAAAAACGGAATGTAAGCTCGTTTCCTGTAGTGATTCAATTTTCACAGTAGATTACAAAACCTATCGTTTAGCTTTAAAGAGCAACTCACTTTGCCGGTGAACACCTACGATTTTTCCATTCCGGATATACCGAAGCAAGATCAGTAAGACAAAGCAACTGATTAGCATCCCTACACCAGCTGTAGCCCAAACAATGCGAAGACTATCGGTGAATTCCCAAATCATAGCTCCAAGCAACTGGCCAAATATTCCAACAATTCCCATCAATAGGTCGTAGGTGCCAAGCGCCCTGCCTTTGGTTTCTTCGGAAACAACCAATACGATGATACTACGTTCAGCACCAATCCATAAAACAAAAGGTATCGCCCACACGAAGTTGATGAGGTACATCATAAGAGCGCCACTGCCAATACTGAACCATAAGAAAATGAGAGCATTTCCAAAAACGCCGATAATCAATGAACCTTTGAGATTTCGATCAGCTATAGCACTAGCAGGGTACATTATGAACGCACTCGTTAAAGAGAAAAGACTCCAAGTCAGACCATATGTTATTGGATCGACAGCCCAAGGACCAACGCAGAGATTGCCTAGATATTGAATTGATAGACTCCATGAGAAGGAAAATCCAATCATACCTAATGCAAGAAGCCAGTAGTCACGACCGAGCTGACGGAAAGATATCTTTGGTCCAGAGCGTGCTTTCTTCCGAACATCAGAGCCAAGTGATTCCTTAATCAAAACGATTGCTGACACGAATGTGACCATGGAGATAATTGCAGCAATACCATGAAGATTACTCGACTGGTAGCCTGCATTAAGTAGAATAGAGCCGAGAAAGGGACCAAGGGCATCAAGAAACCATAATGGTGTCATCACCATCATAAGTCTACGAGCGGGGTTGCGCCCGTCATCGGAAGCAATCTCATCTGCAGGTATGGCTCGTGACATTAGACGAGCTGTACTCATTCCGAACCAGACTAAGGCGAATTGAATTGCTACATATGGCCAAATTGGAATGATAGACATTGTAACTAGTCCGATTGTAACAGGAAGAAAACCAAGGGCGATTGTCCATCTTCGACCAATAAAATCTGCAATATAACCAGAAAATATACTTGCAATCAGACCAGCAAATGTTGCCACAGAGAACACGACACCAATTTGCCAAGGCTGCAGGAATCGCTCTAGGAAGATACTAAACTCCCACTTCCAAAGAGCTACTGAAAGCTGCGCTATTCCCATAACTGCGGCTAGTCTCCAGAGATTATTGCTCAAGCCAAGAAATCCAGAACTCTTTGCAATAGGTTCCAGAGCTGTTTTCTCTTCATCAATTTCATTGCCGTTGTTTATCATGGACCTAGCTCAGCTCTAACAAAGCGAAGACAGACTATCTTAAGTTAGTGTCGATAATGACTATTGGTTCAATTCAATTTTGTTACAAGCGGTGCATAATTATCAATTAAAATAATGGAATAACACTACACTTATCAATCAACAGGAACAAAGGCGTATTGGGGAACAGCCACGGAGTTCGTAAAGAGAATTACATTAATCATCTCAAAAACTTTGGTAGTACTTCTCATACCGTACTATTTGTTGTATGTAGCATCTCAATTTCCAGGTTCACGCACTATTTCAACATCAGTTACTGTTACTGGAACTTGGGGAATATTGTCGCCTCCAGGAAGTTATTTTTCCTTTCCCATGGCACCTACTACAGTTTGGGAACAAAACCAGATCCTCTTTTCCTTGTTATTTATTCTGCCTCTGCTGGTGTTTGCTTTCTTCTTTGGCGAAAAAAGCCTTGACAGAAACTGCATAATAGCCGCCTCAATGTCAATTCTACTTTCATTCATCACTGTATACTTGCTGACCCCAGATTACAATTTAATAGCAGGATATCCTTCGCCAAATCTCGTTGTACCTGGTGTTATCTCACTAGCCATCTTTGTCTTTGTCTTTTGGCCACTTCTCAAAAACTCGTGGCCCTCACCTCGTATTATTGAGGAAGTGCGACAGAAAAAAGGCATCAGATCAAAAATCAGGCGGGCTCTAATGCGAGTTGTTCCATTTAACATGGCCACGCTTGTCTGGGTGAGCATGAGCGTATTTCCAGCAGTCCTAACTATATCTAACATGATATTTGCAGAATCACAGGTATCATATAATCTCTGGATTTCAGGCGGCTTACCAACCGTCTCTTACCAATATCTTTGGTTTATCAGTAGTGGACAATTATATCCCTTGATGGATTCGACTTTCTTATTCAACATGGCCGCATGGACTTCTCTCATTGGATTGTTGATCTGGAGCCTCAATCTCATTCTTGGGATTCTTACGTTAAGGTTTGTTATGGGAAAGTCTTCCATGCGGCGAGTCCGCACACTAGCTACAATACTAATTCTATTTTACCTAATTCCGTCAGTTGTCATAACCGGAGCGTCTCTATTATCGGGCCTTGGTCTGTACACCATACCTTTGCCATTCTATCCGTTAGCTATGCTTCTTGTCGCAAAATACGCAAGCCCACCAGATCAAGGGCAATCAACAGGCGAAGAAATGATACGCATCCCTCTGACCACAAGAATCGCATCATTCTTCAGACGTCACAAACCCAGTCAAGAAACCTCCAATGAAAGTGAAACAGACAGCGATGTTGAAGACACATCAAATGCCTAGAGACTACTAAAACTCGAATACAGGCTCATCAGTGACAAGGCTTCTTTAGGTGTTCTCGACTTAATTGGACAATTCTGGCGTTCTTCCAAAGGTTTATAACAACGGAACGTACGGAAATATTGAAACGTTCCGTAAAAACGGAACGATAACATTACAATTGCGTGGTGTAAAAAGTGATTAATGCGAGAATAAAAGCAAACATCAATCCTGTCCAGCTTTCACTTGCAGAGAGTGGAATTGACCTAGGCAGGATTGTTCTAGGGCGTAGTGTTCGAATGGCTGCAGCAATGGCAGCAGCAGTCATACTATATCTAGTTGTACTAATGCCTGGTCTGTTCTTCCTGGTACTCCCCGGGGAAATAGCATTGCTTGGCAAGGGCTATGATGAGGCAAAAATCATTCGTCTATTAAGAGATGGTGAGCCTCTAATAATTGAACACTGGGAGAATACGGAATATCAGACCGAGGGAATAAGAATCAGGTCAAGTGATAATCGCAGCCTCTCTCTTACATTTGCGAGGTGAATTAAGAGTGATACATATCGGGAGAGGAAAAATTGTCTTCGTACTTAGCATCCTCACAATACTCTCTATCTCATTATCGATCTTTCAGACAACGGGCAAGGTCGATCTTCTTCCAAACCAGTTTTCCTCTCCCGCGGCAGACTATTGGCCAACTGATAATTGGTTGAATTCAACTCCCGAGGAGCAGGGAATGAACTCTGCTCTTTTGAATCAGATGATGGACAGAATCAATGAACATAATGTACTCATCGACTCCATATTGATCGTGCGAAATGGGTATCTTGTTTTTGAGGATTATCCAAGAACATTGTATGATTTCCAAAGTCGACATATCATCCATTCTTGCACGAAGAGTTACACATCAGCACTTGTAGGAATTGCAATTCAGGAGGGCTACATTGACGGTGTAGATAGTAAGTTAATAGACCTCCTACCGAATAGGACAATTGCAAATCTAGACGAACGTAAACAGGCTATCACACTCGAAGATCTACTAACAATGACATCAGGATTGGAATGGGATGAATGGAGTGAGCCATATAATTCGAATTTGAACAGCCTTCGCCAAGCTCAGCTCGCAAGTGATAATGTGCAATATATTCTTGACCTACCTATGGCATATGATCCAGGAGAGCAGTGGGTGTACAGCTCTGGTTCATCGCATCTGTTAGGTGCTATCGTTGCTGAGGCAACCGGGCATTCGCTCTTTGAATATGCAATGGAAAAATTGTTCACACCTCTTGGTATCG
The DNA here is from genome assembly GCA_002900555.1 of Thermoplasmata archaeon M9B2D. The sequence continues at coordinate 4,294 of MUGD01000223.1, forward strand.
CAACCTCCCATATTTACTGGCCACGCGATAACCAAGGTTTCTATTGGGGTCATGGCGGAGTGGAGATGATTCCCCGTGATATGGCAAAATTCGGATATCTTTTCCTGAATAATGGAACTTGGGATGGTGAACAAATCATTCCAACGGAGTGGGTGCAACAGTCAGCAGCAACTCAGATGACATTCTCTGAATATGAAGGATATTCATATCAATGGTGGACTTTCTCATCTGATACAACTAGTGTATATACTGCTCAAGGCTATGCTGGCCAGTTTATCTTTGTAGTTCCAAGTTTGGATATGGTGGTGGTTTTTACATCAAGCGTACCACCGTACGAGGCATATCCACAGCCTTCACTTCTCTTCGAGTACATTATCCCCGCTGCAATGAACAATATCCCGCAACATATGGCGGTAACTAGTACTATGACATTAGCGACTCTTGTCTCTATCCCGTTGCCAGTTCTTTTCGCGTGGGTGTATTATAGACTTAGAATTAAGAATTGGTCACAACTATCAAATGAAATTAAGGAGATGCCGTAACTTTGATGCAATTCCTAGAGTTTTCTTATGATCAAGTAATTATCATTGCGTTCGCAATGCCTGCTGTTTTAGTGTGTTTGTTAATTCTTCTTATTCCATGGCTGAGGAAAGAATCGGGCAGCAAATTACGGAAATATCTCTCATACTTGGTCAATCCACCTAAAATGCGTTCTATGAACTCCACATTCCCAGATGATGAAATGCATCAGCAAAAGGCATTTTGGAGGGAAATTAAAGTTAGACTCTTCTACGTTTACATCGGAATTGCAGTCTTTCTAGTCAGCTATATAATTAGTGAGTTTTACGAGGTTTTCCTAGATATCCTGCTTCCGGTGACGCAGGGTAGTACCGGGGAAGCAAGGACTATCACAAGCGTGATCTTCCAGAGTCCGTTCAATGCCGGATGGATAGGAAGCATGCCATGGTATGGCGCGTTTCCACTACCTTCTAGCTTAGGCACATACCATGAGTCATGGAACTGGATCTTCTTCACAGCTGCATTCACTGATAATCCCTATTTTCTTG
>MUGD01000050.1 GCA_002900555.1 Thermoplasmata archaeon M9B2D
TATACCGATAGAACTCTTGAGTTCATAGCCCAGGTTGGTTCTTACAACGATATATCCCGTAGTAAAGTCGGTAATAAGCATTGTCTTCTCAAGAAGATCACTGAACACACCCTCGATATTCTCGGAAGATATAAAGGCACCTGAGAGAGTATTGATAGTCATAAGTTCACGGTTTCTTTTAATAAGATCTTTTTCAAGCATGAGGTACGGCGAAATATCATAAAAATACATGAAAAAATAAGCTTTCGAGTCTATCTTAAGAGGGGTAATGGTTACCTCAAAGTATTTATCTCCTATGTTATGTTTGTGTATGTACGGAACCTGCTTTGAAAGAGTTCTTGTTATGTGCTGTTCGATTGGCCTAAAATATTCTATATCTCGATAATGGAGACCAATAACCGAATCTTTCTCCCTTGAGAGAAGCTCAAGAAAATAATCGTTTATGTCAAGAATTGTTCCGTTGTCTTCAAGAATGACTATAGGCAAACCGAGGAATTGAATAGGGATGCCGGTATGTTTTTTAAAGAATAACATGTGCTCAATACCTTATGAGGATTAACAGACAGTACATTATATCAAATGAGGGCACACTTATGATTTGAATTTATCGATTGCTAATCGAAGGTCTTGAGCCTTTTCCATAAGATTCGAAACAATATTTGACATGTCTGACGCCATCGAAACGCTTTGTTCTGTATTCTTCTTGACCTGATCAAGGGAGTCAAATATTGCAGAAGAGCTTTCACTTGTAAGCTTCATTGAAATGGCAAGTGCGGCAGACATATTGGATATCGATTCAGCAGATACACTGATCTGGGAACTGGCTCTCCGCTGTTCATCAGTTGATTTTTTGACCTGCTTTGCAATATCACTCATACGCTCAATGGAAATAAGCATTGCATCCATTCCATCTTTTTGTTGTTTTACCACAGTAGCAAGGTGTGAGATTCTTTCTTCTATACTCCGGACAGCGCGAACTACAATATCCACACCTTTAGCCTGTTCCTGCGTAGCTTTCTCGATTCGTGATGACATGTCAGATGACGTTTGATTCAGGAAGGTTATTTCATTAAATATTTTTCCGGCTTCTTCAGCAAGATATAATCCTTCGGTAACCTTATGGATTCCCTGCTCAATACTCTGTACCGCAGTTTTTACTTCGTTTCTTATCATATTTATTATCCCGGCAATTTCCTGGGTCGAAGAAGATGTATCATTAGCCAGGGTTTTTATCTCGCCGGCTACAACGGCAAAAGCTCTTCCCTGGCTTCCAGCCTGGGCCGCCAATATAGATGCGTTAAAAGACAAAAGTGTTGTCCTATCTGTTACTTCATCAATGACCTGAAGAATTTTGTCTATTTCCTTGGATTTGGAATCAAGAATATTAATTACCTCACCACTTAGTTCGACTGTTTCCTTGACCTTTTTCATTCCGTCAATGGTCTTGTGTATAGACTGAAGTCCCATATTTTCCGTGTGATCTTTTATGCCGGTAGTTATTTCATTACCTTTTTGCGAAAGCTTTTCTATTTCCTTTATAGAAACGTTAATCTCCTCTGCAGACGTAGATGTGTCTTCAACCGCCTTTGAAACGATATTAACTGCAGTGACCAGAGAATTCAGGGAAGCGGAAATCTGCTGAAGAGATGATGTGGAGTTTTCGATCTCTTCAAAAAGCGTGTCCATATTGCTGGCAATTTCATTTGAAGATGAAACAAGTTCAAGTATGGAAGCAGAAGTATCTTCGGAAGCTGATTTAAAGTCATCCGTTTGAAGAGTTATTTCGTGAAGTGCTTCGTTGTTCTGTTGAATAACGGATGTAATATCACGGACGAGCGAAGACTGTTCATCGACCGTGTTTTTCATGGCATCGGTTCTGTTATTGATATCAATGCTGGTAGATTCGATATCAGAGAAAAGCTCTTTCATGGAACGTATTATAGTGTTAAGGTTTGACGAAAGATGATTTATGGATTGGGATACACTGCCGATTTCATCATTGGTGTCTATATCAACGTGAACATTAAGGTTCCCTGAGGAGATCTGCTTCGTTGTCTCGGTAATTTGTGTCAAACGCTTGTAAACAAGACGATTAAAGAGAATATAAATGAGAAAACCCATAATAACAATAACGGCGATGGTAGTCGCTACCATGAAGAACACAAAAGAACTAGTTTCAGCAGAATGGTCCTTTTTACTAATGCCGAGAACAACTTTTCCAATGGTGTTTTTGTCGTAGAGTATCTTTTCTTCAAAGGAGACGATGTGCCTATTTGTCATAAGCGTATCAATGGCCGTATCCTTATTATCAATCGAAATGCCCCATTTTTCGTGATCCTCTCGGGGAATACTTATGGAATCGGACAATGAGTTAAGGATATTCCCATCTTTATCAATAAAAAATACAAAGGCTATATCTTCGTCTTGAAGAACATGAGAAACTATATTGTTTAATTTACCGACGTCAAAAAGGGAAACTGGATCAGCACTCATATGCGCAACAACATTTGTAAGACTTCGCCCTTTTTCTTCAATAAAATGGAGCGTCAAATTTTCCTGCTTTACGATAAGAAAAGAGGCCCCCGAAGACATAACAATCACAAGAAATATGTTCAAATACAAAATAAATTTGGTTCTGAGATTAAGATTTCTGAAATTTCGCAATATATTTTTCATTATATTACTTTTAAATAATAGTTATTACAAAATATACTTACTCTATACATAAAATTAAATAGAATTGCATCTTTCAAATTTCTATAATTCAATATATCCACCTAACATAAATTATACTATAAAATTATGAAAAATAGTTAAATTTTAATAATAATATATCTTTAAAAATGACATGTTCTACTGTTTTATTTAAGTATATGAATAAGTTCTTCTATGTTATTAATTATAAAATCGGCATTTTTTAATAACTCCATAGGTCTGTAACCGTAAGTCACCGCAACCGTTTTTATCCCTGCATTTCTTCCCGTGGCAATATCGATCGAACTATCACCAATGAACAAAGCATTAGTTAAGTGGATTTTGTATTTGTTAAGGAGTTTGATAACAGGAACAGGGGATGGTTTCTTATCGTTGAACGTATCACTTCCCACGACGTCGTCAAAATATCTTATCAGTTTCAATTTTTCAAGGATCAGTCGAGAGAACATTTCACGTTTATTTGAAATAACCGCTTTTCTGTACTCAGGAAGCATCCGCAACGTATCCTCAACATGTTGATAGGGAGTCGTATTATCTACAAGATGTCGGGAATAGTGAGACAGAAACTTTTCTAGTACGTCGTTTCTCTCCTCAGGGAAGAGGCCAGGCGTAGCCTTTTCTATCAGTTTTGATATTCCTTCGCCTATCAAATTGATCGTTTCGTGGATTGTTAAGGGGCCGAATCCGAGGTCGCGAATTGAATAATTGAGAGCATTCGTGATATCCGACGATGAATCGACAAGCGTTCCGTCCAGATCAAAGAAAAGGGCTTTATACATGCTCCATTTTATCAAATAGAAAAGCATTGATAAAAGCTTCTTGAATTTAGTTGGGAATTTTCTTTAATATAATTAATGCGTTTAGTATTATCATTGATCCTGGCGATTGTTGTTCTCACATTTTTCTCGCTGTCCTGCACTGAAAAGGGGGGGGACAACTATAAGCCCCCAGCATTTCCTCAAGGTCAAGCAGGTGGGATCTCTCCATCATCGGTACCTTTGCAAAACGACAATGAAGTCAATCTCCTGAAGGAAATTCTGTCAAAAGACCCCAATAATCTGCAGGCTTTAATCCAGCTAGGCAACATATCCATGGACACTAAACGTTTCGGTGAGGCTGTTGATGCCTACGGACGAGCGCTGGAAATTGATCCCAAAAACGTTGATGTTCGGGTTGACATGGGGACCTGCTACCGAGGTCTTGGAGATCCTCTTCGTGCGATTGAGGAATATAAGAAGGCTCTGACCTATAATCCTCAGCATCTCTATGCTTACAAAAATATGGGAGTAGTTCTTGCTTTTGATCTCCACAGAAATGAAGAGGCCATTCAGGCATTTCAGACGTACCTAAAGCTGTCCCCCAATGCCCCCGATGCTCTCCAGGTTTCTGACATGATCAATGATCTTAAGAAAAGATCGAGCAAATAGATTTCCCATACGTATATCCCTCTCAAAAGTTTTGTTATGATTTGTATCATATCTTCCAAGTATTCAAAATGATAGAATAAAACATGAAAGAGAGTTGTCCTGGAAGCAGAGAGATCCGCAGTCCATATCCTGAAGAGATCAGGTGCATATTTTGCTCTTCATTGGTTGAAATATGGTCCGACGAAACAGAAACTAAATGCAAGTCATGCGGAAGAGAAGTGTCCAGAGATATGAAGCCAACATGTCTTCAGTGGTGCCCTGCAGCAAAGGAGTGTGTAGGGTTGGAAAAGTACGAGAGGCTGATGAAGCATGTGAAGGAATGACTAGCTTCCTCCCCACCGATTAAAAAGATTGTTGTCTATGCCCATGCAATCGAGAATCTTTCCGGTTAAAAAATTGAGCATCTCATCGATCGATTCCGGTTTGTGATAAAAAGCCGGGATAGGAGGAGCTATTCTTACACCGAGACGTGAGAGTTTTAGCATGTTTTCGATGTGTATCGCACTGAGCGGCATTTCTCTTGGAGAAAGCAGGAGTGGTCTTCCTTCCTTGATCGTCACATCAGCGCTTCTTTCAATGAGATTCCCGGCTAATCCATTGGCAACTGACGCCAAGGTTTTCATTGAGCAAGGAACGATGAACATTCCATCAACATCAAAAGAACCACTCGAAATGGGTGCATGGAGATTGGAATCCGGAAAAAAGTCTATATTATTAGATTTAAAATGGTTTCGTAGAAGGGCAGTAGGGGCCTCGCAGGACAGGTTCAGACCGGTCTCTTCCCTCAGAATTGAAAGAGCACCAGAAGAAACGATGACATAGACATGTGATTTCTTAACCAGTTCAGAAAGAACTCGAAGTCCGAGAATCTGACCGCTGGCTCCTGTGAACGCAAAAATATATTTTTTCATAATGTATACATGATAACGAAGTAAAATTGGTCCCTCACGGGGACACTCAGCACCTTCATAAACTGCTGGCGATTATTCGGTTTGATTCATCAGAAACCAAATGGCAATCAATTCTGGAAAACTTTCTTTTTAGGCTTGATTCAGCCATTCGTTTTGCAATATTGCATACTTTCCTCAGCATGTCAAAGTTCTTCCCATAGTAGAGAACAGGGAAGATATCTTCAGGCCTCCCATCTTTAAAAGGAGAAAGTTCTGAATATGACATACCAGCATTTTTCAGAACATAAATGGCGTCCTCGATTGCAACCTGCGGTTGCCAAAGAGCTATGCCAAGCATACCTTCCCAGGATGTGGCTATATGAAGTTTGTGGCATTCACCCCTGAATGATGAGAGACACTCAAATGGCTTATCTTCACATATGATATATTGTTTACTATCAATGTTGAAGAGCTCCCGATGAGCAGCGACCGCTTGCTCGCTATCGCAGAGCACAAATTCGCCAGGGAACACCCCTCCTCTGTCACATATCAGTTTGCCTTGTTCCATTTGACCTATTTTAATTCAAAACGAGAAAAAATCTCACAGTGATACGTTTGCGGAAACATATCGATCAAGCGAACCGTTGACAAATTATACATATCAGTTAATTTTAATATATCACGACTAAATGTGGCAGGGTTGCACGAGATATAGAAAATATGTTGAGGCGCAAGTTTCCGTATTTTTTCTATAGTTCTGTTGGTCATACCGACGCGCGGAGGATCAACGATTATTGCGGATGCAGTTCCCGGAAAGCGGAAATCATCAGATGTTGAATGATGAAATTCTATGTTCCTGATATTGTTTAGCTGCGTGTTCCTGATGCCATCAGTAATTGAATATCCGTTTTCTTCGATTATAAGGATCTCTTTGAAAAGGGAGCTCAAAGAGAGTGAAAAGTTGCCTGCGCCTCCAAAAATATCGATAAGCCGCTTCATTTTCCCCTTTGACACATTTTCATGTTCAGACATTTCATTTCCTGCGATGATTGACGTGTATGATTCATAAATAAATTCAGCGATCTTAATGTTCAGTGCCCAGTTGCTTTGCAGGAATCCTTGAGATGATGCGGTATATTGAAGGTTTCCCATTGGAAACCGGGAATATTCAAGACCATTCTTCTTGCCGTCATCAGTTGTATAACCGTGTATTATATTGTCGGAAAGCAACATTTGACAGAAAGACTCGTCAATGCTGCTTCCGCCGAAATGCGCAACAACTGAATCACCTGATGTAAAAGTAATATCACGAATCCCTGGTGGGAGGTCAATATTCCTAAGATGTTTATAAACATTGTTCAGTTCATCACATAGTAAAAGACATTCATTGAACTGAATTATTTCATGGCTGTTCTCTCGAAAGAAACCTATGAGGCCATTAACAATCTTGAATTGTGCACGTTTCCGATACCCGAACGGCTCCCCAAATAGGGCATCCTCAAATGGAATATCTGACTGTTTGCCAATACGTTTCAGGCAGTCGCAAATGATCTCCTGTTTCATTATGAGTTGCTTGTCATATTCAATAAATTGATAATGACACCCGCCGCACTGTCCAAAAACTGGACAGGGAGGATCGATCCGAAATGGTGACGATTGAACAAGTGAAACAGTTTCAGCGACTGTGTAATCCCTCTTTTTTTCAACGACGCGTGCTTCAACGGTCTCTTCGGGGATTGCACCTTTCACAAAATAAGTACCGTCCTCTCGGGCAAGTCCCATCCCTCCATAGAGTGGTGCGATTACCTTTAAGTTTGCGATCATTTTTTGGATACCAGTTTGCGGATAGTTTCTTTTAGCTGCGTAAGATCGGCTGATTTAACGATATATGCTTCAGAAGCCCATATTGCGAAATCATCCCTATAATCGTACGCAGTTGACATGATGATCGGTAACCTGGGATTTTTCTCTTTCATGTGCCTTAACACCTGTATCCCATCCATTCCTGGCATGAGGATGTCAAGTGTCACGATATCCGGATTTTCAGAATCGAAGAGATTAAGGGCCTCTTCGCCGGAACTTGCAATGACTACTTCATACCCTTCATCTTCAAGTTCTTCCTTATAGAGCATACGTATGGCAGGATCGTCATCAACTATCAATACTTTCATATTCTGATACCTCCTTTACAGGTATGTATATTTTAAAGACAGCCCCTTCTCCTGAGGAACTTCTTACTTCAATTTTTCCGGAGTGTTGTTCAACAATCCTGTGAGTAATGGCAAGTCCAAGTCCGGTCCCAGTAACTTTCGTCGTATAGAATGGATCGAATATATAGGGCAGATCCTTCGTATCTATGCCTGGCCCCGTGTCAGAAATCTCTGTAACTGAAAAGCCCTCCTCCGTATATGTCTTTATTATAATACTGCCATTGGGAGAAATGATATCGATAGCATTTCCTATTATATTGATCAAGCTCTCCTTTATCCTGTTCACGTCCACTTCTACAAAGGATGATGGTATTTCCATCTCCCTTTCTATATGAATATTCTTTTTTCTAATTTGATCGGAAAAAAGGGAAAGGGCCTCTTCTATGATCGTACCCATGTGGGTTATTTGCTTATTCAACTTGATATCCCGAACATATCCGAGTATCTCACGAAGTATCTCTTCAAGACGTGAGACCTCCTTTGATATGATCGAAGCATATTCTTTCATGCTTCCATCAAGTTTCTTTTCAAGTCGTCTAGAAAAACCGCCGATTGACACAAGCGGATTGCGAATTTCATGCGCTACTTTTGCAGCAACCTCACCGAGTGCGGCCATTCGCTCAGTCATGGAAAGTTTGTCCTGAAGCTTTTTAAGTTCTGTTATATCTCGAACAACATGAACGGTACCGATAAACTCGCCTTGGGTATTAAAGATTGGGGAACTTGATGTCAAGAATGTACCGCCGAGATGCGGCTCTTCTATTTCCTCAACATACGCTTTCTTTGTCTCAACAGTCTTGTGATGAGGACATATTTCCAGTGGCCTGTCCATGCCATGAAATATTTCATAGCATTTTTTCCCGATTATTTCATGAGCCGGCTTCCCGATTTTCTGTGCGACTGCCTTATTAATGTTTTTGATCGTATAATCATTTGTATTGAAATAGACCATATCGGATATGGACTCAAATATATTTTCAAGTTCTGCCTCAGCGAGTTTTACCTGTTCGAAGAGTCTGGCACTCTCAAGGGCTGCGGCCACCTGGTCAGCGAAACCTCTCAGGAACCGTATGTCCTCTTCAGTTATGGGTTTCCTGTTGAAGTAGTTATCGACCCAAAGAAGTCCAAGCACTTTATCACGCGATATGAGCGGAATGGCGGCATAAGCGTGTGTATCCAGCAATTGTATTAAAGCCGTGTCGGCCATCGGCTCATGATGAACGTCTATGACGTTAATTGGCTTCCTCTCTTTCACGGCAAGGGTCAGTGTAGTTGTGTCCTCAAGTGAGATCGTCATCCCGGTGCTAAGGCGGTCAAGAAAGGAATCTTTCTTGAGAGGGCTTTCTTCGACTTCGCTCAGAAGTTCAGGAAGGGACTTCTTTTCAAGAGATAACTTATCCCAGATCTGCCATGCTTCTTCGGCAGAGGCGGGTCCGACTCCCATCTCACCACGAAGCGCATTGTGTTCTTCGTCAACAAGAAAGAGAATTGCGCGATTGAAGCCAAGGCCATCACTCATGGTAACTGCTGTTAAAACCATTCTGAGCAGCTTTTCAAACTCCAGAGTTCCCCTCATCGCTGAACTGATAAAGAAAAGACGTGAGAGTTCCTGGTTTCTCCTGATAAGCTCCTTCTCAACCTTCTTCTTTTCTGAAATGTCTCTAGAAATTCCGGTAATACCTATTACCTCTCCCGATGTGTCCTTTATAGGCGAAAGAGTCAGGCTTACTTCGAATATCCTTCCGTCTTTGTTCACTCTTATAGTTTCAATGTCCTTGATTATCTCACCCTTCTTCAGTCTCTCAATATATTTAATTTCTCTTTCTCTGAGAAAATCAGGGACAAAAGGAAGAAAATTATTAAGGGCCTCTTCTTCACTATACCCGTAGATTTTTTCAGCCCCCTTGTTCCACGAGGTAATGATACCATCGATATCTGATGTGACAATAGCGTCAGGCGTATTATCAATGAGACTTTCAAGGTATTCTTTTGTCTGAGATACCTCCTTATAGAGACTCAGTATCTCCTCCTGATAAAGAACACGGTCAGTAATGTCACGAATAAAGACAACAACTTCGATTATTTCCCCAGCATCGTCCTTGATCGGATAAGAGGAAAGTTCAGCGTAATTAATTCCTCTGGATTGTGTTATCGTATTAATTTCACCGGTTTCGAAAGTAGCTTTGGCCGCGCAATGGGGACAGATCATGTTTTCAGCAGTGTGAAAGACATCAATACTATTCTTTCCTATAATGTCCGCAATATTTCTGTCTGTCCAACTTTCAATATATTTGTTTGCCAGTAGAATATTCCAGTTCCTGTCAAGAGTAATAATTCCGCCTCGAACACTGTCGAAGAGTGTTTCCATGCGTTTCTTAGCTTCAAGAGCACTGATCTCTCGAGCTCTGTCACGTTCAATATTCCTGATTTTCTCTATAGCAAGAGCAGAGATTGAGGCAAATCCTTCCGCCGTAGCAAGATCATCGGGACTAAACGAAACGATATTCCCTTCCTCGTCCTTTTTGTCGTAGAGTCCTATCGTTCCCAGAAGGGATTCGCCAAGAAGCATCGGGACCGCTACCACTGATGTTACGGGAATACCAGGGAGATGCATGTGCTCGGGAAGACGATGCAGGTTCTCAATGAGTAGGGGATTCTTTTCGTACGCAACTTTTCCAGCTATTCCCTCACCGACTGATGGCGTCCAACTCTCAACACTTTCTAGGGGCAAGCCAAATGAAGATTTTGCGGGAAGTTTATTGTCCTCTAAAATTCTTATGACACATCCCTTTGCGTTGAGGAGGACGGTCATCCTCTCAGAAACCCTAGAGAATAGTTCGTCTAAATTGGAAGATACGTTCACTATTTTTCCAAGCTCATAAAAAGCAGTTAATCTCCTGAGTTGTATTTGGGTCTCATCATAAAGAAAAATCCTGTTTATGGCCGTGCTGACGGATTGAGCTATAGACATGTAAAGATTGGAAAGTTCATGAGTTTGTACGATGGAACTCTCTAAGACAATGATCAACATACCTCTCGTTTTACTATCTATTATAAGTGGACAGATTATGGTTTTTGATGACGAGGTCGAGTCAAAAGGGGAGGTCTCTATCAAAGCTGGTTTAGAATGTACGAGAACGTCTTTTATTGAATCAATATCATCGGAAAGGGATTCGGGGAACCCAATACCTTTTTGCGAAAAGCTGGAGGAAACTATATGAAGAGGTGCATTTGTTTTCTTGAGATAAATTGCGGCCCCAAGAACTTCGGCACGCTCAAAAATGGTTGAGGTAACCATACCAAGGGTATTTTGTAGATCATGTGAAGTAGTAATAGCATTGCTTATATCCAGAAGAAGTTGAGTATTATAGAGCTGGGAACGCAGCTTGCTTTCAGTTTCATTCACCTTATCTATCATTTGGTTAAATCTCTCGGAGAGTATTCCGAACTCATCTTTCCTTTGGTAATCGATCCTATACTCAAGATTACCGGCAGCAATTCTGTCAGTTGCCGTGAGTATTTGGCTTAATGGATTAGAAAATGTTTGAGAAAGAAGAAGGGATAGTGCAAATGATACAACGAAAAATACGATTACTATCAGCAGTATATAAAAAGAAAGTGATTTTTTCATTTTTTCAGCACTCTGTGAAACCACTTGGAGTCTTGAAAGGGACTCCTCACTGGTATCCTCAAGGAGAGAAAGTATTTGCAATTCACTTTCATCAAGCTGTCTCACGAGTATCACAACTTTGTGGTCTCCTACGGGGGAGCGGAAAGAGAGAATGCTGCTTACCATGCTGTCTAGTTTCTGAAACATCTGACCGACGAGATGAAAATCCCTCCTGTTTTCCATATACGGAGCAAGATCCCCGAAGGATTTCAGTACGGCCTGCCTCTTCTCGTCATACATCCTTCGGTATTTAAAATCTCCGCTATACCCCCAGTATTTTCCTACCTTGCAAAACTCAGTGATAGAATGCCTAAGCGCATCGTGTTTTCTATTTATATTTGAGATGTCTTCCATAAGTTGAACATTGGAATGTATCTTTTCGAAAAGAAAAGTGTTGGCGAGCGTAAAAACGAGGAGAAGCAGGAAGAAAACAGCACTGAAAATAGATAGTTTATGTTTAATGAGCACTTGCTGTACTCCCTTAAAGTGTTTCGAAAAGTTTAATGTATTTTTTGACGGAGTCAGACCACTTAAATCTTTTAGCCATAGTATTCAGAACAAGCCCTTCCCAATCCTGCTTGTTTCTGTAAACGCATAACGCGCGTTTTAGGCATTCGATCATTGAATGCACATCACCAAGTCGAAAAACAAAACCGGTTCCATGATTGTTCCCCGCATTGAAATCATCGACGGTATCTGCTAGCCCTCCAGTCATATTGACTACTGGTACAGATCCGTATCTCATAGCGATCATCTGAGCCAACCCACACGGTTCGTACCGGGACGGCATAAGGAAAAGATCTGATCCGGCATAAATCTTACGTGCAAGTGTATCATCAAACGATGTGTTCAAATATATCTTACCAGGGAAGCTTGAGGCTGCCACAGAAAAGGAACGCTCTATAGCAGGATCTCCTTCTCCCAGAATCATTACATTGGCTCTCAGTTCTATGATTTTCTCCATAGCGCTGGCAATAATATCATGTCCTTTCTGCGTGGTAAAGCGGCCGATCACTCCGACAAGAGCATTGTCCCTGTCTCGAAATCCGGCAATTTTACACAAATCCTGCTTGCATAGCCGCCGATCAGTGAGGTTAGATCTTGAGAAAGTTGATAAAAGAAACTTGTCAGAAGACGGATCCCAGAGGTCATAGTCTAGACCATTCAAAATCCCCGTTACACCTTTTTCTTTTAGGATTCCATTGAGACCAAATCCGAAATGGGGTAGGGTAATTTCATCGGCATATGTTGGACTGACGGTTGAAACAGCATCGGCAAATCCAATTCCTGCTTTAAGAAGATTAATACTGCCATAATACTCCAGTCCGTCAAGTGTGAAATAACGTTCCGGAATGCCGATGTTCTGCAACGTTTCATGCGGAGCTATCCCCTGATATCCCATGTTATGAATTGTGAAGACCGTCTTTATGTTGCTCATAGCATGTTCGAAGGAAAGATAGGTCGGAATGAGTGCTGCCTGCCAATCATGCGAATGGATGATGTCTGGAGCAAGATCAAGCTTCTTTATTGAATGGAGCATCGCTTTACAGAAAAATGCGAATCGTTCGATATTGTCAGGATAATCTCCGGCCTTGTCTCCATAGAGTCCCGCGCGCCGGAAAAAATAATCGTTAGATATGAAATAGGCATTCTTTTCGGAGAAGACGTCAAAATAATACATCCTGTCCCCAAGGTTCACTTTCTGTCCAGATAAAGGTTTTCTTGGTCTCTGCAGTTTCTGTACCGTTCCGTAAAATGGAAGAAAGAGAGAAACACTGTGACCCATCTTTCTGAACTGTGAAAAAAGTGCACCTGTAACATCAGCAAGTCCGCCGGTTTTTACGTATGGAACCGCTTCTGGAGTTGCTATGACAATCCTCATGAGAAGTAATCTTATTCTCCCATATATTTTGCTGCTTCCTCAGGGGGGGTGGGGTTTATATAGAACCCTGACCCCCATTCAAAACCCGCAATTTTTGTCAATTTTGGAACGATCTCGATATGCCAGTGATAATATTCATTGTTCTCTTCTGTAAAAGGAGACGTGTGGACGATAAAATTATAAGGGGGGATGTTCAGAATCTTATCTATTCTACCAAGAACATGTTGCAAGATTTCAGCTAGCGACATAAAGTCCTTGTTTACGGGTCCATAGAAAGATGAGTGTCTTTTTGGAAGGATCCATGTCTCAAAGGGCGCCCGAGGTGCGAATGGAGCTATCGCTAGAAAGAAATCATTCTCATAGATTAGCCTTTTTGGGGAAGACAGTTCCTGAGAGATAATATCACAAAAAAGGCATCTGTCCTTATAATCGTAATATTTTTTAGCAGATGCCATCTCTTCTCTAACCGTCTTGGGGATAATCGGAAGAGCAATGAGCTGACTGTGGGTATGCTCGAGGCTTGCACCGGCAATTTCCCCTTCGTTCTTGAAAACGAGGGCGTATTTGAAGCGAGGATCCATTTTCAGGTCATTGATCCGCTCATTATAAGCCCAGAGAACGTTTTGGACAGATGCTATAGGCATTGTGGAAAGAGAAAGGCTGTGGTCAGTGGTTTCTATAATGACCTCGTGGGCCCCAATCCCATTCATTTTATCAAACAACCCTTCACCAGTCTTATTGAGCTCACCGTGAATCTGAAGCGCAGGGAACTTATTGGGAACGACCCTCAAAATCCAAGGAGATTTAAGATCGTTCTGATTTTCCCTCAGGACGAGCAATTCATCGGGCGTTGTATGTTCGTGACCGGGACAGAAGGGACAGAACCCTCCAGCTTTTCTTTTTGATGGGAGCGATACGAAGTCTGTCGGACGCTTACCTCTCTCAACTGATATAATTACCCATCGTCCTGAGACGGGATCTCGTCGCAATTCGGGCATAAAACCTCCATGAATGAGTTGGGTGCTAAAACAGATTTATTGACCATATTAT
>MUGD01000224.1 GCA_002900555.1 Thermoplasmata archaeon M9B2D
GCATCCGCGACAGGTGTCAGAGCCATGACGTCGTCGAGCAGCCCCGGTATCAGTCTGATGCAGGAAGGGATTTCCTTTCTTGTGGGTGCCGAGCTCCCAGCGGTCATTGTTAATATGCAGAGAGGTGGCCCCGGTCTTGGCAACATCTCTGCAAGCCAGGCCGATTATTTTCAGGCAGTAAAGGGCGGCGGGCATGGAGACTACAAGATGCTTGTCTATGCTCCTTATAACCATCAGGAGCTATGGGATCTTACGATGAAGGCCTTTGACAAAGCGGACGAGTACAGGAATCCCATTATGATCCTTGCTGATGGGATCCTTGGGCAGATGATGGAACCTTTATATCTTACGGAATATGTAAGCCCCGACCTTCCAGAGAAAGACTGGATACTCGATGGATGCAGGGCAAGGGAGCCCAGAGTTATTAAATCCCTTTATATGGGGGAAGGAGAGTTGGAGCAGAGAAACCTTGTCCTTCAGGAAAAGTATAAAAGGATGAAGGAAAAAGAAGTGATGTTTGAAGAATATGAAACCGGAGACGCTGCTATAGTAGTCGTTGCTTTTGGCGTTGCCGCCCGGATCGCGTTATCAGCGGTTCAGAAATTAAGGAAAGAAGGCATACACATAGGACTATTGAGGCCTGTCACCCTTTTTCCGTTCCCCGAGGTGCCTTTAAAGCGCCTTGAAAAGAGGGCAGAGAGATTTCTTGTTGTTGAGTTGAACGCAGGTCAGATGGTTGAGGATGTCAGGCTTGCTGTTGGGAGCAATGTTGCCATCGAGTTTTACGGGAGGACAGGGGGCGGTATTATGACACCTGAGGAGGTATACTCAGTGGTCAAGTCGATGATCGAAGTTAAAACCCCTTGAAATTATTCAAATATATCTTTAAATTCTCTCCTGAAAGGTATTGAAAAAAAGAAAAAAGCTTGAAAATTGAAGACTGTTTGTGTTACAAATATGTTGTAATATATATTCTGTAAAATACAGAAAAAGTATGCAGTGTTTGAATTTTGATGGGTTCTGAAAGGACGTCAATGGGAGAGGGAATAACATACCAAAAATCCGGTGTTGATATTGAAGCGGGGGAACGACTGGTCACACGTATTTCTCCACTGGCCAGAAAAACGTTCAGCGGGAATGTCATCCAGGATATAGGAAGTTTCGGGGCTCTTTTCAGCGTTGATACTGCACGATACAAGGATCCTGTGCTTGTAAGCGGCACCGACGGCGTTGGAACCAAACTGAAGATCGCCTTCCAGATGAAGAAGCATGATACTGTGGGCATTGATCTTGTCGCCATGTGTGTGAATGATATTCTGACCTCGGGAGCGGATCCGGCTTTTTTTCTTGATTATTTTGCAACAGGAAAACTTGATGTCGAGACTGCAGAAACGGTCATAAGCGGTATTGCAGAAGGTTGCCGACAGGCACATTGTTCGCTCATTGGTGGGGAGACGGCAGAGATGCCAGGATTCTATGCAGAGGGTGAATATGATATTGCAGGTTTTGCCGTTGGTATCGTTGATCGTGGTGATATCATTGATGGAAGCCGTATCTCGGGAGGCGAAAAGGTTATCGGGCTTTCTTCGAGCGGCATTCACAGCAACGGATATTCTCTGGCTAGAAATGCGTTATTTAATATCGCGGGATATTCTGCCGATACATATATAGAAGAGCTTGGTAAGACCGTAGGTGAGGAACTTTTGATTCCTACAAGAATATACGTAGATGCAATCCGCGCACTTAAAGGGCAGGTAGATATTAAAGCTATGGCGCATATAACGGGCGGTGGCATTCCCTTAAACCTTATTCGGTCTATCCCGGATGGTTTTTTTGCCATTGTGGATGACACTGCCTGGGAAAAGCCTTCTATTTTTAATCTTATCGAGAGAATCGGAAAAGTTCCCCTTGACGATATGAGAAGAACGTTTAATATGGGAATAGGATATGCACTCGTTGTTCCTGAGAAAGATGTTGAGAAAAGCCTTGAAATATTGATAAAATCTGATTACAATTGTTATGTTATTGCACAAATTCAACCGGGAGGTAAGGGAGTCAGGTATGCATAAGGTCAAAAAGTGGCTCAAGATAGCCTTTACTCCTATTACTGTCATGATTATTCCGCACAGTAATATGAAGCCCCTGAGAATGAAACTCCCTTCCATCGGTCTTATCCTTTCTGTGTCCCTCTGGATTACAATCAGCATTTACATCTTTTCCATAGCAGTCCAGACAAAGCAATATTATGAAATGAAGGATAAACTCGGTTTTTATACCGCTCAGTTCAATGAGGTCAGAGGAACGATCAATACGCTTAAAAAAGCAGAGTTCGATTTTAAGAGGATCTTTGCGCTCGGCTCGAAAGAATCAATCCTTGAAAACCTCGATACCTCTGATACCGGTTCCATTGATATGGAAATGGTTAAGCAGGAGATACAAAAGACCATGGAATCGGTCGCTAATATAAAGGATTACCTCAGTGAACAGCGGGATGTCTATATGGCTACTCCTAAGGGCTGGCCGGTACAAGGATATATTTCTTCACCTTTTGGCTATCGCATTCATCCTCAAAAACAGAAAAAGGAAATGCACACCGGTCTCGACATTGCTTCGCAACCAGGGAATCCCGTCAATGCAACCGCTGACGGCATTATCAGCTTTGCAGGATGGAGCGGCGGGAACGGCAATCTCGTCGTTATAGAACATGGTTTCGGATACTCGACGTGCTATGCCCATAACAAAAAGATTCTGGTAAAGGTTGGACAAAAAGTGAAAAGGGGCGAGACGATTGCGGCAGTCGGCTCGACAGGTAATTCGACGGGGCCCCATGTTCACTATGAAGTGTGGATAGACAAGAAACCGGTCAATCCAAAACGATATATTGGAGGATAATCCCATTATGGATAAAAAAATGGACAAGGTCGAATCATTCATCGGAAATAACTCAACCTTCAAGGGAGAGATGCGGACGAACGGTGCATTACGAGTTGATGGGACTCTTGAAGGTAACATAACTGCAGACTGGGTAATTCTCGGTGAGAAGGCGAATATAAAGGGAGATGTTAATGCCCAGAACATTATTGTAGGTGGAAAGATTGAGGGGAATGTTCGCGCGAAAGGCCTCATTGAGATCAAGAACAAAGGAAAGATCATTGGTGATATCGTTACGCCGAAGATCAGCATTGTAGAGGGGGGAGTTATCGAAGGCCGTACAACCATGCAGAGTGACAGTGCGAAGGTTGTCGAACTCCAGACCGCAGAGAAACAACAGTAACGTAGCTGCACTTGCTTTATTCTAGAC
>MUGD01000225.1 GCA_002900555.1 Thermoplasmata archaeon M9B2D
TGCTACGTCTTTACCGTTCTTTACTCCAGCACCGCAGAGGATCTTCACAGTTGTATTGATGCTTCTTACTGCTTTTACGGTTGTACTTACTATCCCAGGATCGGCAGTGGTAACAGAGATATCACCGCCAATAAGTTCAGGAGGTTCTACTGCAATCATCGATGGAGAGAAGGTTGAAACGGCTTGAGAGGTCGCGACATTATTTGTACAAACTAAACTGTCAAGTCCAAGGTCTTTTATTCGGGTGATACACGTATCAATATCAGCTAGAATAAGACGATGTTCACTATGATTGATAAGCGTGCCAACAGCACCTGCAGATTTCACTGCTTCAGGTAACGTCCATCCTGTACTACTCCCCGGTTTTATCGGATCGACGTGCTGCGCATAAATCGGAATTGTTGTCTCTTGCGCACATCGGGTGATATCACACGCCTGCACTGCTATCGCACAACCAACAGCAGTCTCTTTTGAGATTTTTTCCATGAGTCGAGCTATTTCAACGGCATGGACACCTGTTGCCTCCTCATAGGTTTTCACGTTTAACACGATAGCCGGAGTTTGTAACATAGATGCTTTCTCACCTACCTCTTTGATAAGAGTAATAAGAAAGGGAAATAAATAAGCTTTCTTATGTAATCGCAGAGGATATTATTTCGTGACAACAATTGTAAGGACATCCTGGTCTTTTAAAACATGTTCAAGACCGACCTTTTGACCAGAATGCTTAGCCGAAGGACCCCACACAGAGGCATACCGAAAATTCCTATAGAAATCACGATGGATATGACGACACGCATCGGCAACAGTTTGGCCTTCCCGCAAAATCATCGGTTGAACATAATCAGCTTTCTTCCCAACTGGCTTCATATAGATACGAATGAGTCGGAGATGCAAAAAAACCTGTTCTTTTAAATGATCCAAGTTCTCCTTGTTTTTCGCAGAGATTCCAACCACATCCCATCGTTTTTGATGCAGTCTATTGACCGCTGTGTGTAACACATCAGGGGAAATTAAGTCAGTTTTGTTAATCGCCACAAGCGCGGAAATATACACACGATTTTGAGCAAACGTGTCAATAAGCTGATCTTCGGTTATATCCTCCCGTAATGTAATATCTGCATTAATGACAAACTCAGATGCAATTGATTTAGTAACAAGCTCATTGAGATGGGTCAATGGTACTGTAGTGTTAACGGTAATCCCACCATATGCCTTTTTACTGATGACGACATCAGGTTTCTTCTGATTTAACCGTACACCGGCACTATGTAACTCCTGTTCAATTAAATCAAGCTGCTCAAGATTAAACGCATCAATCATCAAAAGAAGGAGATCGACGCTTCGTACAGCAGAGATAACCTCTCTCCCTCGCCCTCGTCCTTTGGACGCCCCAACAATAAGACCAGGTAAATCAAGGAGTTGTATCTCTGCTCCTTTGTATTTCATCATCCCTGGGATCGTCTCTAAGGTGGTGAAATCATAATCACCGACTTTGCTTTCCGCAGCTGTGAGTTGATTTAATAAGGTACTCTTCCCAACACTAGGAAACCCGACAATACCAACAGTCACATCCCCGGTTTTCTTTACAGAGAAACCTTTCGCTTTTGCACTAGTGCTTTTTCGTTTCTCACTTAGTTCCCGTAACCGTGCTATCTTTGCCTTCAGCTTTCCGATATGATGCTCTGTCGCTTTATTTTTCTGAGTTTTGAAAATCTCGTCTTCTATTGCTTTAATCTGCTGCTCTATTGATGTATCCATGGATGTACCGATTCCGAATGCAGAGGAAGCTTATAAAAAACTCGTATGAATAAAAGACCTATTCACGGACGATTTCCGTCCCTGTTTTCCCATTGAGCGCCTCCCAACCTTGTTCTATATTTGAGATGACAACTCGTTCTCCCCCGAATTCTAAGAAACGGAGAGCCGCAAGAATCTTAGGTCCCATGTTCCCTTGGGGGAACTCGCCAGAGAGATAATACTCCTTTAATTCATTGTATGTCACTTTCCCAATGGGAGTTTGTTTTGGGGTATTATACCCAAGATAGACCTTTTCGACGTCAGTAAGAATCAATAACACCTGTGCACCAACCGCCTCAGCGAGTCGTTCCGCAGCCAAATCTTTATCAACCACTGCTTCCAACCCATCCAAGCCCCAGCCTTCCTTTTCAATCACAGGCATGCCTCCACCACCTGAGGCGATAACGCCAACATTTTTCGTATGATATCCCCTTCCACGATTCGTAAGGGGTCAGGGGATGGCACAACCATTCTCCATCCGCGAGGTAAACGGGTCATTTGATAGCCTTGTTTTAACATGATAAACGCCTCATCCTCAGGGTAATATGGTCCGATTGGCTTGGTTGGGTTTGTAAGAGAAGGGTCTTTTGAATCAACAATCACTTGTGTGATAAGCGCAATGACTGCCTTATCAATATGTTCTCGCTTTAATGCATTTAAGAGACATTGTTGGATCATATACCCTATGAGTCCCTCACTTTCAGCAACACAAATCCCAAGCGGCATTTCAGGGGTGATGTCTTTTGCCTTTTGGTTCTGAAGCACAAGAGCACCTACTTGTGGGCCATTCCCATGGGTGATGACAACATCCCATCCTTCTTTGACCATTTGAACAATTGACCGGCAGCTTTCCCGAGTGTTTGCAAACTGTTCGTAAATAGTCCCCTTCTGTCCTTTTTTTATGAGTGCATTTCCACCAAGAGCAATAACTGCACGTTTCGTCATGATAGGATGCTTGGAATGGACTCTTAATATAAAAATCAGATGGTGCAAGGAACTATATATACCAAACAAATTTCCAAATACAACTCTATGTTCGAAACAGAAAGAAAACGGTTGGTCGCGCATCTGATTGATCAAGGGTATATAAAAACAGATGAGATAAAACAAGGGTTTCTTGCCATTCCAAGGGAAGAATTCATTCCTCGCTCACTGAGAGGCTATTCATATGTAGATACCCCTCTTGATATCGGGAATGGTCAAACCATCTCGGCACCACATATGGTGGCGATTATGTGCGAAGCATTAGACATTAAAAAAGGTCAGAAAATCTTGGAAATCGGAACAGGTTCAGGGTATCACGCTGCGATTGTTGCACAGCTTGTTGGACAGGCAGGGAAGGTCTATACAATAGAACGATTTGAATCATTAGCAAACATAGCAAAAGAAAACCTTGAAAAGATTGGATGTACAAATGTCATCGTGGAGGTCGGTGATGGTTCTTGTGGGCTCCCTAACCATCAACCATATGACCGCATTTATGTCACCTGCGCTGCACCCGATATACCTCAGCCATTACTAGACCAGCTCCATGACCCTGGAAAATTACTGCTTCCCATAGGAACCATGTATTGTGAACTCACCCTCCTTGAAAAAGCAAAAGGAACTACAGCGGTCAATCATCTCGGTGGCTGCGTGTTTGTTCCACTCATTGGGAAATATGGGCATTAAATCAGAGTTTGTACCCGATATCACGTAAGAATTTCTTTCTCCACGTAATCTCCCCAGCATCCTCTATTCCTTTTGGGATAAACCCATCGATGACCCCGATGATGCCACGACCTCGCTCAGCACCTAGTGTTGACTCTGCGACAATAACCTTCGTTGGATTCGCGGTAGCGCAGAAGATCAAACAAACCTCTGGAACGGTCTTGATGCTGGGTAACACATTAAGCGGGTAACAATCCTTCATAAACACGATAAATGTATGACCTGCCCCAATATTCATCGCGTTTTTCTCTGCAAGACGCTTTAGCATGCTATCATTTCCTTCACTACGAATTTTACATGCGCCACTTGCCTCGCAAAAGGCAATACCAAATTTGCCGGTAGGGACACTGTTTTTCATCGCTTCGTACAAATCTTCAACAGATTTGATGAAATGAGTTTGCCCTAAGATGAAATTGATATCGTCACTCTTTTCTATTTCCACGACTTTGAGTTCTATATCATTCATATATAACTCCCCTGCATTCCAAAAAAAGAATAGAACCATAGTATTTAAGTCTATGACAGATCCACTCTTATCAGACCGTTACTACTAATACGTTATTGTTATTTTCATACAAGAGGGACTCACGCAACCATACCATAGAATCTCTTGTTCATTCTATGTAGTGTACTATAGAGAAACCAGCAGCGAATATTGATAGAAAAACAAATTCTCCTCATAAAAGTGGGAGAATCTACGAAATTATTCAATACACGCGAAGGTATGCCTAGCTTTCCTTAATGATTTTTCTAAATGATGCGTCAGATTGTTAGGTTTTCTATGCTATGCCCAGCAGCTGTTTGAGGATTACAAACTTCCATTCGTAATAGATGACATACTGTCGTGTCGCTATGTCGATTAACCGACCGTTTTCATCATATGCATAGGCCATTGTCTCATACAAGCCATCGTTTAAATAGAAATAACCCTGGTAGAAATTACCGGAGAGGTTATTCGAGGTCGCATTCCATTGTTGGTCTACCAAAAACCGGTTCTTCATTTGGAATATCACGGTCTGTACTGCATCTGAACCTTCCGCATCAATAGTCATTCCTCCAGAGCTAATGATAAGAGACATCCCTAACAAATCAAGTGAATAGATGTAGCCATATGTTTTATCGAAGGTTAGGAAGCGTAAGTAAAGATAACCGGATTTACAGTTCAACAACTGAATTTGTGACGTAATCGTCACATTATAGCTAGAAGACCAGCCGCTTTCTCTTCCTTCTAAATCCTTGGCTCGTACGATAATTTCATAGGTCCCATTATGTTCCCATTGGTACGAGGTTGTTACTTGCTCGCCAAACCCATAGGGTCCAAGCCATTCGCTTTGGTTGCCATCGCCCCAGTCCCATTGATAGTACACCTGATCTGCCTCTGGATCAGCAGCGACTGTAACGAAATCCAGGGGAATATTTCGTCCGGCTGTCGGAACGCCATCAAGAACCTTTGGTGTCAATGGTGGTTGATTTACTGCTGTAGTAAAATTCCATATTGGACCTTCAGTGAATTCCTGCTGGATGTTGTAAGAAACAATTTGCCAATAGTACGTGGTATTTAACAACAGACGATCTGGTTCAAATATTGGTTCTGATTGTTTTTCTGAAACAAGAGGTGGTGGGCTTTCTGTTCCAAAATAGACATCAAAGGTAAGATTTGCTTCGTTTGGTATCCATTCCAAATCAATAAAAACAGTCACTCCACTCGATCCAGGTGAAGGAATCGGTTGACTTGGCTGTGGAGGAGCATTTGCCGAAGCATAAGGAATCCCCAGTGTTGAGAACGCTGCCAGCAACATTACCACACTAATGCCATAGTGTATCAGTTTT
>MUGD01000226.1 GCA_002900555.1 Thermoplasmata archaeon M9B2D
CGGACACCCATGATAATGTGGAGAACATAAAGAAGGCTGTTGATATCTTTAACAGGAAGAAAGTGGCTATTGTTATTCATGCGGGAGATATCACATCGCCGTTTTCACTCAGACCACTTGAAGAGCTTGAGGCCGATTTCGTAGGCGTTTTCGGAAATAATGACGGGGATCTCCTCTTATTGAATGATCGTTCTGGAGGAAGACTTCACCGGCAGCCACATATCCTTGAATTCAATGACCAAAAAATAATAGTGATCCATGAGCATCACCTTGTTGATGCCCTTGCAGATAGTGGACATTATAATATTCTAATCTACGGTCACACACATAAAGCCGAAGCACGGAGGAGGGGAAATACGCTCATCATTAATCCTGGAGAGACGGGAAGTCAACTCTACGGAAAGGCAACTGTTGGAATCATCGATCTGAAAACTATGGAGGTGGACATACTCCCCATCTCCTAACCGAACCCGGACGGGTATGAATCAAGACCATGACTTATCAATCCCTGGCAGAATGTGACGAAATAAGAAGGAAATTGGTCGTATTGCTGTCCGGGAGGAAGCGGTTGTCGGTACGATGGCCGACGATCCAGATTATATTCTCGCCTGAACAGATGAGCGGTACGGTATCGCGCTCATCCCTTGGTATCTTCTGATCAACGAAGAAATCCTGGATCTTTTTCCGTTTTCCGAACCCGGAAGGGAGAAAATAGTCTCCGGGTTTTCTTCTTCTGACTATCAACGGAATTTGTAATTTGTTTGCATCGAAGATGGCATTTCTTTTGCCATCAGTTCGCTCCGGACGTACCGTTGTTGAAGCCTTCAGGACTAGAGAAGCTTCTTCAAGATAGAGCTCCTGATTAGGAATAAACTCATACTCCTTTAACTGCCGAGGCTTTTCAGTTGTTAGAACGAGCAATGAGTAACGACGGATCGCTTTAAGCCCGTGTGGGAGATCGAGGAAGTCACCGTTCTGTCCCTTCTGTATTAGCGAGACAATCGCTTCTATGTGATGGAAGGAAAGAGTGGGCAAGTCTTTGATCTCAAGGAGCGCCCTCCTGAGCACTCTCCGCAAGAGAATCGTCGTCATCGTCTCCATGGGTGCGAGAAAAAGCTCGATGCGTGTTGGCGTTTTTCTGCTAAAAAGACGCATGAGTGATTTGGTGACCTGAATCTCAAGGTACTCATCTTCCTGTCTGAGTATCTCACCCGTTCTGAACAATGTATCGATTATATCTGGATTTAACCTCGTGAGCTCCGGCATAATCCGTCGACGAAGAGTGTTACGAAGGTATTTTTCCGTGAGATTTGAGGGATCATTAATGTAATCTAGACCTCTGGATTCAAGAAAGGACAGGATCTCCTGACGGGTTATTTCCAAAAGAGGGCGAATTATCTTTCCTCGGGCGGGAGCTATTCCTGATAGACCTTTCATCCCCGCTCCCCTGATCAGATTGATGAGAAGAGTCTCTCCATTATCGTTCTTAGTATGGCCCAGGGCTATCTTTGAGGCTTTCACCGCATGAGCTGCTTCAGAGAGTGCGGCGTATCTCAATTCCCTGGCTGTGGCCTGCAATCCGTGCTTTTTTATCGATGGATGTGTCTTAACATTCACTTCTCTGGAATCGAAATCGATCTTAAGATCCATGCACACGTTCCTGCAGAACATGATCTCCTGTGGAACGTCATCGGGACGTAGTCCATGGTCGACGTATACAGCATGGAGAGATAATTTGAGGTCTCGTGAAAGTATATGAAGTATGTGGAGCAGACAGATAGAATCAGGCCCGCCAGAAAGGCCTATGAGCACCGTCTCATTAAGGTTGAGAAGACGATATTTGCTGATGGTGCAAGCGACTTTTTCTTTCAGATTGCTGTTCCCGAACATGTTAATAGCTAGCACTAATTATAACAAATTGTTTGCTTATCTCATCAGCGACATGTATGGTTCCTATATTGTGTAGTTCTGCATAATTTCTAATAACATTACGCTTTGAATACCAATTGACACTTATTTTGATATTTTGTTATTTTTTATAAATGAAAAACTCTTTTCTTTTGGGGCTTTCCTTTTGTCTCACAACCTGTTTGTTAATCTTTTTTTTGACAGAGAATGCATTTGCTATAGAAACTAAGGGATTGCAGCCTGTCCAGCCCAATGGTATTTTTTCTAGCTTTAGTGCCCATACCTTGTCGGGAGGGTCCTTCGCCGCCGGACTTGATTACGAGAAAGGTATTGATATCAACTATGACAGGTTGGCATTAAAGGCAAGTTTTGGAATCTCCGACGAAGCCGAAATGCTTCTTACCGTACCGTTCATCTTGAACTGGGATGAGAAGGATGGTTTTGAAGATATCAGCCTTGGTTTTAAGCATAAGATATTTAGTGAAGAAATATACGGCCCATCAGTAGCGTATCTCCTGAAGGGCTCACTCCCGACGGGAAGGAGCATATTCAGTACTGACGGGTCGGCAGGTGGGGGGATCATTGTCAGTAAGAAAATTGGCCCTTTCAGCAGTAATATAAATTTGACCTACTCGGAGCCTTTTAAGAGTTCGCTGAACGAACAGATTGAGGTTATTGCCGGTTTCTCGCTCAAGGCGGCCCATGATTTCGATATCCTTGCAGAGCTCTACGCTGTTGATAGCTATGAGTCAAAGCATTTTGATACTGTTGAACTTCGTTTTGGATACCGTCTGAGAACGACTGATTATATAAGGACCATTGTCGGAGTAGGGTTTGACCTTCACGACAGAACGCCGGAGTTGCGTTTAATGATCTCATTCAATCTTCTCTTTGATAATGCAAGGTCAATAGGTTATTAATAAGGATGCGCAAGGGTTCCTGACGGTTAAGCTGGTCCAATTAAGGATTGATGAAAGGTATTTTATATGTTTGATCTCGGGATGCAGGAACTGATCGTTATTTTCGTAGTTGCCCTCATAGTCTTCGGTCCAAAGAAACTCCCTGAACTGGGGAGGACGCTGGGTAAGGGGGTGGCTGAGCTTAAAAAGGCTTTGAGCGGAGTAAAAGACCAGATCGATGAGGAAGTAAAAGAAGTGAAGGAACCACTGCTTGAAGATAAGGATAGGATTGATCAGGCAAACCTCGAGGGAAGCGAAGAGAAAAAATCGGAGGATAAAACGGTAGATGGTTGAAGAGAAAATGCCATTTACCGAACACCTCGGTGAGCTGCGAAAAAGAATCATCTTTTCCCTGATTTCCATTGTCGGGTGGTTTGTAATCATTTTTAACTACTCAGAGAAGATATTCCAGTTTTTA
>MUGD01000227.1 GCA_002900555.1 Thermoplasmata archaeon M9B2D
ATGGCTAGCTAGTGTTTCCTTTTCCTTGCGTTTGAATTTACCCGATAACAAGCACTAATTTAGGCTATATAGCTAGAGCTTTGTCAATCTGAGCTTTCTCTCTAAGTAGGCGTTGCCCTTCCTCTACCAGCATTTTCAGACGTTTATCATATTCATCTTTTGAAACCATTTTTTTCTTGAATTGGAGTTCTAGCACAGATTTCCTATTCTTGATTTCTTGAAGTGACCCATCAATTGCTTTCACTCGTGCCTTCATCATGACACGATTTCTTCCTGCCTTATCCTCCAGGGGTGTTCGAAGTTTATCGCCGCTCATTTTTCGTGATGAAACTATTGACTCTCGTAGCTCTCTCTTGCTAGGACTTACCAAAACTTGCGGGGGCCGTATATTTTCCTTCGCAGGACGGAGGGCTGGGGAAGTAGAAAAATCGCCGGTCTTTGGCTTATCCTGCGGCTGGGTCGATTTTATCGGATTTGACAATTTTAGTGTCTTGCCCTCTGAGAGAGCCATCTTGGCAAGACTCTCTTTGTATTTCCTTAATCTTTCTTCAGGTGTCGACTCATTCGCCAACGGTCAATCTCTCACATTCAAATCCTTGCAATCACTTACAGTATTATTTGTGCACATGTCCTTGAACGTCTTTCGGTCGTGTGCTGTTATTAACTATTTGTCGCGTACTCACTCTTACAACTAAAAGAATGTAGGTTCTGACTCGCTGACGCCTTTTGGAGGTTTCATCTTCATCGTTTTTTCTGGAGAGAGTACCTCAACAAGTTTGTACTTCTGTGATCCCATTCCAAGCTTCTCTGCGTATTGAAGTGCAATATATGGCGATTTCATTGGTCCGTGAAGTCGCTGAAAGGGGTGCAATCCTGGATCATTATGCAATCTGAAGAAGGGCGGCACCATCTTCTCGATGAGCCCTTCTTTCCCTATTAGGTCAAGCGATGCTGCTTCTATTGCAACAATATCTCTACTTCCAAGGACACCAATATCATTAACGACATTTGGTTGTGCAATTCCCCAGCAATCACAATACGGCGTGATTGAAATAGCGAAATTAATGAAGAATTTCTTATTCTCATCGAATGTCTTGAGTACGTTATTTGCATTTATTGCCATTAATTCCTGAAAGAGAGCGTAATTCTCAGGTCGTAGAGTAAGACATTCGACTTCTTTGTCTGCCTCGATACAATCGAGACATTGGTGGCACATACCAAAGTCGAGATTAAGCTCATGTTTCTCTTCATTGTATGAGATATACCCATCCTTGCATGCCTTCACCAGCTTCTTTGCATGCTCTGGAGTACATTTCTTCGCATCCCAATATGGAATCGATCCCTCAATCCCATGGATTCTTCTCCATCTTGAAGGACCAGAGAAACCACCAAGTGCGATGTTCTTTATTGCACCGCCAAATCCGGATGTGTTATGTCCCTTTACGTGTGAGAGATCGATGAGAACATCTGCGTCATGAAGTACACCTCCCATATCTAGGGATTTGAGTCCATGAAAGTCAACCTTTGATTCATAGATGTATTTGTCTTTCACACCTGCAAATGGTATGAGTGGACATCCACATGTTTCCTGCGTGTAGCCTCTATTCACAGCATTGTAGACACTTGTGGGATTATCAGTTATGAATGGAAAAGCACCAGTCTTCTTTACAGCCTCTACAATTCGGCGAACAAAGAATACAGGTATCGTCTGATACCCATCTTGAAATCCAAGATGCATCTTGACCGCGACCTTGTCCTTCTTCTCAATTGTCGAAAGATCAAGTTTCTTAACTACTTCATCCACTTTTGATGCGAATGAAGCAAATTTAGCTCGGTTTCCATGCTGAACCGAGCCAAAGTATACAGTTGAAGGCTCTGATGTCATGTCCTCCACCTATGATTTATCAAATAAAACAGTTCCTGAAGAAACAATGCATTGGAGAAAGGATGCAAAATGAAAGACCACTAGGGATGATGCGTAGATTGCGAAAGTTGCATCCTTTCTCGTGACTCTGCCGAGCAATCGACAAAGCCCCGTGGGAATGCTTGCCACTACTATGGTATCTTTGAATAAAAGGTGACTGTCCAACGTAAGCACTTCGTAATAATGACTATGCGCCGCGCTTATCGCAATAGACGTTCCCTAGGTCGTCAGCGACTGACCGAATGGTTTCCGAATGAGGTTTCCCAGTCCAAAACCAACAAGTAGGTAGAAACCATAGAAACTAAGACCGAATCCTGCGGCTGTTGGTGCACCCAGCATTCCAGTAAGGAATGGCAGTACTTTATCGATATTGAAGGGTATAACTGCGACAATTCCTCCTTGGAAAACAGCTCCCAAGATCGTAAAGACAAGTATGAAGGGAATATAGAAGTAGCACATTGGCTTCATTCGTGCACTCATCATCGAGCTGTTGATGCGCATGATTCTGCCCTGGTCATTCATCACTTCTTGTAGTGCAACCGGATCCATGGTCTTCCTAGCCGCTTTCATTTTGTCCTGCCATGCCCTGACTTCAGCCATGTCCTGTTTCATCTTCTCAACATCTGTGAACTTATTTGTCGCCCAGATTGATATCAGTGCTAGACCTATATTCACAAGGACAATTAGAATTCCTGACCAAGGTGGAGTGGCCATTGGATGAAACAGGTTTGCAATAGCTAGTATGAAATCGCTCCATGGATCCATTTTTCTTACTCACTCATTCTACTGAGCAGTGCGTGCCCATTTTAAAGTTATACTTTGAGTGTAGTGTTGCACTATACAGAAATCGTAGCACACTTAGTAAAACGTGTACTCTTGGATATCTCCGCGACCAAGCCCGAAAAACTAAATCACCTCGGTTTCCTTTGGAAGCTAAATGAGAATCATTTCGCCTGTTCGTCTCGTTTCGTCCGTATCTTAAGACAGAATTCACTGTACATGTTTGTAATTCCTATTGGTAAACGCTTCTATTTGATTTGATTCTTGCAATTTTCTTAAAATGTACACGTTGAGACATTTCGCGCCTTTTGGAAGCTATTGGAAGCTTGCAGAGGTATAACAAGCTCGTATGTTTGTCGATTCGTTCTCATAATATCATTTTGTTTTGTTTTTGATTATATTTTTGTAGCTTTTTTCTGTGATTATAATCAGACATACACAAATGTGAGGCGCGAAATAGTAGCGTTTACCAGTAGAAACCGTATACCTTTATATTGAGGAAACGTGTACCCTATTTCTTGTCTGACCGCCGGGAGGGAAAGACACTTTGATGATGTTCAGTAGAATGCTCAGATTGATGATGTTCAGTAGAATGCTCAGAAGACAGGGTTTCTATCGAGTTAAGAACCAGGAAGAGCCCGTGTACATGAAACATGGCGTTGGCCTGGGCGGAATATATGTACGAATTTGCGAGAAGAAAGCTTTGGTTCAAGTTCGTGATCTTGGTATAGAAGAGGAGTTCACCAAGGTCAAGAAACTTGAGAATTTCATTAACAATCTAGATGACCAGGCTTATCGCGAAAAGTGCTTCATCGTTCATCGAATGCGCGGAACAGGATCATGAATCGACTCTCTTTTCTCT
>MUGD01000228.1 GCA_002900555.1 Thermoplasmata archaeon M9B2D
ACACAGATTATGATGAACGTCGGGGTGCCTGAGCAAGCATTCCAACAAGGGCAGATACCGAACAACGGCGTAGGCTTAGCACGGGAAGAATTCATTATCAACTCACACATCGGCATTCATCCCCTTGCATTACTTGAGTATAAAACACTGGAAAAGAAAGCAGCAAAGGACAAGAAGATCGCGGAGGTCATCAAAAAGATCGATGAACGCAGCATCGGGTATGATGATAAAATGGAGTTCTTTGTTGATACGTTGGCGAGAGGAATCGCAAAGATAGCTGCAGGGTTCTACCCAAATGATGTCATTGTTCGGATGTCTGATTTTAAGACAAACGAATATGCAAACCTCATTGGTGGATATTTGTATGAACCTGAAGAGCATAACCCCATGATCGGCTGGCGAGGGGCCTCTCGATACTATGACCCGAAGTTCAAACCAGCGTTCGGACTGGAATGTATCGCGTTAAAGAAAGCACGCAATGAGATGGGGCTTACCAATATCAAACCCATGATCCCGTTCTGCAGAACTCCTGAAGAAGGCCGAAAGGTCATCTCTGTTATGAACGAATACGGTCTGAAACAGGGGGAGAACGGTCTTGAAGTGTATGTCATGTGTGAAATCCCATCTAACGTCATTGTCGCAGACCAGTTCTCAGAGATCTTCGATGGGTTTAGTATCGGGTCTAACGACCTTACACAGCTCTCGCTTGGACTGGATCGGGACTCTGATCTGGTGGCACATATCTTTGATGAGCGGAACGATGCAGTGAAACGATTGATATCCCAAGTCATCTCGACTGCACATCAACATCATCCGAGACGAAAAGTCGGTATCTGCGGACAAGCACCCTCTGATTTCCCAGAGTTTGCGGAGTTTCTTGTTGAGTGCGGAATTGACAGCATCTCGCTGAACCCGGATACAGTCATCAAAACACGCTTGAAAATCGCTGAGACGGAACAACGGCTTGGACGATAATCCATTTCCTTTCTTTTTTCCCTCTTCCAGGCAGGCTCTTTCTCAAAAGTATTTAGTATTGCTACTAGTTGTCCTTTTGTATGAATGTCATTCCGCTTGTTTCTGTGAAAAAAGGGGTTGTTTATGATGGAAGAGAGCAGAGTGCATCTGTCTTTTCTCTTGACACGTTGTTTACCCGGGTCGAACGGGAGACGATGCTGTACGTGCTGGATTATGACGGCATAGAGCATAACAACCCTAATTTTGAGTTGTATCAACGACTCGCCGAACGCTATATTCTTTGGATTGACAATGGCCCCCGGAGACTTGATGACGTCATGGATACCATTATGGCTGGTGCTACAACTATCACACTACGGCCAGATCTTTGGCCGGATCTGGACATGCCTGGTGTGCAGGAGCTGACTGAAGATGAGATCTATCTTGATTTAAGTCTGCACTATCAAGAACAACGGACACTGCAAGTACCCTACTCAGGTGATATCGGTATCGTTTTGTTTAATGATGAGACGTTGTATGGTAGCTTTTCAAAACAAAGTACTTCCAAGCAGAAAATATTCCTATACACGGATTCGACAGAGAAAAGCCGGTTCTGGGATGAACAAGGAATTGCCGGTATCATTATCGATTTACAAAAAAAACAAGGAGCATAAATATGAACTCCGAGGCAGAAATCGTTATCGCATTTCTTTTTAACCGAAGTGGAAAAACCACGTTGACCGAGGCGGAGCTTTATTTGTCGTTATCCATGGAGCTTGGGTGGCTGTCCACAAAAGAGGCGCAGGAGTTTGTCAAATATGCACTCACACAAGGGTTGCTTGTGAGAAAAAATGAGGAGATGGCACCGAGTTTTCCTATTGAAAAAACTACAATTCCTTTGGGTTTTACTCCGTCGAAAAACCTTTTTTGTCAACAAACGGGCACACAGGAAAAAGAAGATATCACGAAAAGGATTATCACTGTCATTTGTTCTCACACGCATCAGAGTTTTAACGATATACAGGATGAGATAACAAAGGAGCAAAAAGAGAAGAATCTGCTTCCCGAGGTTGCTGCCTTATATGTAGCACGGAGATATCATGTTGATATCACTGATTGGTTTAATGATGTCGAACAACACGTGTTTCAAAGAAAATAAAGGATGATTGGCACTAGAAGCACTCCCATGCAATGACTTCGTCGTACACCCCAGCAGATTGGCAGAAACCCGATACTTGTCGCGGAGAATAACACCAGAAGACCAGATGGGCCTGTAAATAGAACAACAAGGGCACAAAGAAAGACAACCGTCAAAACCACGAGGGATTGATACGGGATTTTATGAAATTTTTTTGCAAAGAGCCGCCCTACAACAAGTGTGAGAAAGTACGAAAGACATCCACTGAACACGATAAACAATAGCAGATAGGTTAGTCCCGTGGGCATGAGAACGGAATCCCAGGGTTCTACCGCAATAAGCTGGTTGACCGCAATAGTGACGCCACTTCGGGTGCGCTGGATGATAAACAGCATAAGGATAACAGAAAACGCAGCTGCGGTGTTGACTGAGGAAAGGGTAACAATCGTCTGTTCCCTACTTGCTCTCTGACGAAGATTCATAGCTAGAACGGTCCCAATAGCGGTGGTAATACCAGGGATGACAGAGACAACTACACCGGCAAGGCTTCCCACTAGTACGGAACCAATCGATAATTTCTTTTCTATTTTATTTAATTTAAGCGGTTCTAGTTTCTGTGAGGGGATTGTCGGTTTTGCAAGCAGTGAATTTATCAAAGTTGGCAATCCAAACAACCCAGCAAGGGCTGGAAACAGCACAGCAGCAGGTAGTCCTATCGGTGATACAAGGGGTAAATCAAGGATAATCAGACCAAAAACTCCAGAGAGAAGAAAGACAAACCCAGCAAACAGCATTCCAGCAACTATCGGTAGTATCCCCTCAGAGCCAAGTTCGGTAATCCGGGTTTTTTCCGTCGCAATCATCAAAACGACAATGGCGATGAGTAGCCATACCATAATGCCTTGAACCTCGTCATACAATAAAAGAGGAGGGCCCATAATGAATCGGATCGGAAGCAGGATGAGAAGACAAAAGATAATGGCCCCATAACTGCTTACTGCAGACAATGCAACTGCCTTGTAACCGTTGCCGTCCAGCAGCATTCCATGCGCGGGAAGAACAGACAGTGCGGTTTCTTCCTCTGGGGCCCCGATGAAGGTTGCAGGTATTGCATTGATAAACGAATGTGAGATGGATACAGAGATCATAAATCCCGCGATTAGAAAAAGGGGAGTACATAGTGCAATGGTCCCGGCAGAGGCTGACAGGAGAATCAGTGCGACGTTGTTGACATGCAATCCAGGGAGCAGGCCGGTGACGACACCAACAAGTACGCCAAGAGTACAGAATACGATAATAAGGATAAAATCAAGCATATGTTTCTCCCTTTAGTTTCGTAATTCTATGTGTGTCATCTGATACCTTCAGAAGATAGCGAAGGAAACACGGGTCGTAGAAAAATCGTCCAGCAACCGCTACGGCATCACCAATTGAAAGTACAGAGAGAAACGAGGAATCACAGGAGACTTCAAGGAGATGTGTATCCGTTGCGTCAGAAAGGATAAATGAAGAGGAGTGTTTTTTGGAAACAAAGCCTGTGACATTGACGTTGCCATTTGCATATCTTTCAGGGCATTCTGCAAGCTGCCAGAGGGGAAAGCTTTGATTGTCCCATTTTTCCAAAATAGTGACGAATTGGGGATTGCTTATTGTGATTTCCCATTGATTTTTGTAGCGCTGGACTTTTCCAACCGCCTGTACCCTATCCCCGAATTCCACGAATACAATACCTTCTATGTAAAGCACAACAGAAGCAGAACTATTACTCTGCTCTCGAAGGGTTATGAGTTGGCTGCCGAAATTCGTTGTTCGATAATCAGCCACAATTCCTTGAACAATCACTTGCTGTCCATTATAGGTGGATAGTGAGGAAAGCGATACCTCTGCCGGCTGTGAAATAAGCGAAACACCATAGAGCACGACAAGGGAGATGCCTGTGATAAGAATAACAAGATATTTGAATTTCATATGTTTCCCCCAGACTTAAATTATCAATTAGAAAATATAGAATACCTTTATGTAATTTTCCTATTGTTCGTGTGTGAGTGAATACATGAGGGGAGAAAACTTTATAATACGTGTTATTCTTCTGGCAACCGTAACTACGACTGGTGGGAGTTATGGTACGAGAAGTTGTTCTGAAAGTATCAGAAGCATTTCAGCAAGATGTTGGATATGGTAGAGCACGAATTGATCATCAGACACGTATGGATCTCGATCTTTCTATAGGAGATGTAATTGAACTTGAAGGGACAAAGGTGACTGCGGCGTCAGTCTGGCGTGCGCATCCCTCTGATGAGGGGAAAAGGCTTTTACGTATCGATAATCTAACCAGGAAAAACGCGGGAACAGGATTAGGAGATCGGGTAAAAATCAGGCGTGCTGAGGTAAAAGAAGCACGTGACGTTGCCCTAGCTCCCTTGATGCCGGAAGGCCAACGTATTGAATTTGGGATGGGTATTGACGTCATCATTAAGAAAAATATGCTGCGTCGACCGATTACGAAGGGAGATGAAATTATCATCCCAGGAATCGCGTTTTTTGGGAACGCACTTCCGTTTGTTATTGTTGATACGAATCCTCATGGTATTGTGATGATAACAGAACGTACTGTCTTACATGTAAAAGAAGAGGCAGCCAAGATTGCCGAGGAGGAAGGACCACGGGTCAGTTACGAGGATATCGGTGGCCTTCATATCGAGATTCAGAAGGTTCGAGAGATGATTGAGCTGCCGTTGAAACACCCAGAATTGTTCGACAGGCTTGGAATTGATCCCCCAAAGGGGGTTCTTCTGCATGGTCCGCCAGGGACTGGAAAAACTTTGATAGCGAAAGCAGTTGCAAACGAATCGGGCGCGAACTTTTATACAATAAACGGTCCGGAAATCATGAGCAAATTCTATGGTCAAAGCGAAGAGAATCTTCGTAAGGTTTTTGAGGAGGCCCAGAAGAATGCTCCATCGATTGTTTTTCTTGATGAGATTGATGCAATCGCGCCTAAACGCAGTGAGGTACACGGCGAGGTGGAGCGTCGTGTGGTGTCTCAGTTGTTGACACTGATGGACGGTTTGAAGGGCCGGGGAAAAGTCATTATTATTGGTGCGACAAACATCCCTGATGTGATTGACCCAGCGTTACGGCGGCCAGGTCGGTTTGACCGCGAAATCCGCATCGATGTCCCTGACAGAAATGGCAGAAAGGAGATTCTGATGATTCATACAAGGGGCATGCCGATTAACCCTGGTCTTGTGGAGATTGCATCAGGAGTGAAGGTAAATGAGGAGAAGGTCCTTTCTGTCATCAAGCAGGGCATTAAAAAAATCCATATCTCGGATCTGCTGCGAAGCATGCTGCGTTCCAAGGATAGGAATAAGCGTGCTGAGGTTGTCAGCAAGTATCTTGATGTGACGTTTACGTCATTAAAGGACCAAATGCCTCCGTTGTTTTATGAAAAAGTCATCCGTTTGATTGCTGATGAGATTACGAATTTATTGCCCTATGATTTGGATGACGCCGAAGCGAATGTCAGCGCAGAACAGCAGATTAACGAGCGGCTTGCTACTATCCGAGAAAATCCTGATGAGTTTATCAAACGTATTTCGAAGGAAGCGCTTCTTGATGAAATCGCGGATATCACCTATGGTTTTGTCGGGGCGGACCTTGCCGCGTTAGCTCGTGAAGCTGCAATGAACGCGCTGCGACGGTATCTGCCTGAGATTGATTTGGAAAAACCGATTCCGATTGAACTTCTGGAGAAGATGGAGGTGACCCTTGATGATTTTAAGAGCGCACACCGGGGTATCGAGCCTTCCGCCTTGCGGGAGTTCTTTGTTGAGATCCCGAAAATCTCTTGGG
>MUGD01000229.1 GCA_002900555.1 Thermoplasmata archaeon M9B2D
AAGTGTATGTATGAGTGTGTCGTGATAATAGAAGATAGGCTGATGTCATTGGATCACGATCTGTTTGACATCTCAGGCACTTCAAGTGTCATCTCTATCTCCTCAAAACTTCCAGGATGACTCAACTAGTAGCTTGAATGCACAAGTGTTGGATGGTGACTCCATTCATTGGTCGTACTTCTGTGTGCGACACGCTCGAGCCATTTCTTTTTCGAAACTAAAATGATAGTGATGTTCTTCTGCAGATTACTCATTCCCTCTTCCGAGAAGTGTCCGTTTTTAGAGCAAGTGATAAAGAGAGATTTTCCAGAAGGGACAAGATTGTACGTTCTGTCACTTTAACGCTCTCTAAATCTTCTTGAGTCAATTCAGACTTCCCAGCAAGAATTTCACGTATTCTTCTATAATCACCTATCCGTGCGGCAACCTCCTCAAAAGGACGGAATATTGTTAGTTCAAATAATCCAAGATAGGTAAGAAGCAGCATTGTATAGAAACAGCGTGTCACATTCCGTCTGGCCTGTTTGAGTGTTCTATTGAAAGCACCCCTCGATACGCCTTTCGCCTTGGTTCCAGCTCGGGACCGGATTGATGCCTTATCTTCGTATGTTATATGCGCTCCGTAATTATCTTCGATAACCAGATCAATAAGAAGCGTTTCAAGTTGCGTTTGGCTAAGGACGGAACCCTTTTGCAATATTTTTAGAATTGGCTCTTGTAATACTTGCCTAGCTCCAGATGTAAATTCCTTCATAACTTTACGATTAGATTGCATGTCTAGTTTCTCATTCATAGCAATTCTTCTCCATCATGTTTCTACATGTAAAGAACCAAAAAGGCTTGAAATGGCCTTTCTGAGTGTCTTTATGGCTTCTGCTTACAGTTGGAATCTGTTGTTCTGTACGGATACAAAATCGTATACATAAACCAATCTCTTAAGCTTCATTATGACAAGAATGTGATACTTGTAATACAAAAGTAATAGTTGGTTACCGATGAGATAGGGTCCATTCTGACTCAGGAGTCATCTCCACAAAACCAAGAATTAGATTTCCTCGAACTTCGTCAAACTTGAATACGCCGAAAACATGTCGACCTAAGCTATCGATCCACTCAATTCTACCTCGAAGTAAGTAGTGTTGAAACAAGATACGGCAATGCTTTCGAATGGAAGCGAATAGATTCTTGTATCTCCTCCGTTGGGATGGACGAATCCCCCATCTGGATAATATGAATCGATTTGTCAGATTATTACTAGAGATGAGAGTTGATTTCCTTGATTTCATCTCGCTGCTAGTGGAGTCGATAAGTGTACCTTTTAGGCAGTCCGGTATTGCAGCCAAGACAGATGCAGTAGGTTCTGGATCACGAACTGCTGAAGATGTATGCGTATTAGTCGTCAAGGTTAATCGACTACTAGTTCTTACACTACCTTAAGAGGACCTATATGAAAACCTCTGAAGTCTGTTAATATATGTAATACACCGAACAAGCTCTACAAAATCATTTCATGGTATTGCCAATTCACTGGATTAATATCTGGTTTAAATTTCAGATTCGAAATGAGTAATAATGGTGAATAAGAGAGCGACCATTCACGTGACCGGAATTGTTCAAGGAGTGGGGTTCAGACCTTTTGTGTATCGTGTCGCGAAATCCTTGTCGCTCCTCGGTTACGTACTCAACCTTGGTGATGCAGGTGTTGAGATTACTGTGGAAGGTGAGGAAACACAGATTCAAGAAATGATTCATACTATTAGGAACGACTCGCCTTCAATTTCACGCATTGATACACTCGATCTGGAATGGAATGATTCACAAGAAGAATTCAAAGAATTTCAGATTCAAAAGTCTTCAACAATTCGTAATGAGGATGCAATTCCTGTATTGCCACCTGACATTGCAATCTGCAAAGATTGTGTGAATGATTTGAACCATAAGAACTCACGATGGTATCTCTACCCATTCACATCATGTGCTGCCTGTGGACCTAGATTCTCAACTATCACAGACCTGCCATATGATAGGCCCAATACGACAATGCTTGATTTTCCATTATGTGATACTTGTAATACAGGTTATACAAATCCTCTCGATCGCAGATATCATGCACAGACAACAGCTTGTCATGATTGTGGTCCCACTTATCGTCTAGTAGATAACAAAGGTATAACGATACTAGGTACAAACATAATTGAAAGAACAGCACAGCTGATTGATGATGGTGCTATTGTAGCAATTCAGGGAATTGCGGGAACTCACATTGCTACAAAGACCAGTAGTCATGGACCAATAGAAACACTCAGACTCCGAAAGAAGAGGTCTCATCGTCCTTTTGCAATAATGGTTCGAGATCTTTCAACACTCAAACAGTTAACTCATATCAATGAGCTTGAAGAAAAGATTCTCACATCCTGGAGAAGACCCATTGTACTGGTTT
Source organism: Thermoplasmata archaeon M9B2D (assembly GCA_002900555.1). Next base: position 2,441 of record MUGD01000229.1, read on the forward strand.
CAAAGAATTCTGCAGACTCAAGGAATAATGTATTACCAGTAATACCAACTGAATCCTTGGAATCCATTGCTCCAGGATTAGATAGTATTGGGGTCATGTTACCATATGCGCCAATACATCATCTTCTTTTCAGAAATACTGACGAACCGGCTTTAGTTCTGACAAGTGCCAATCCTACAGGAATGCCCATGTATATCGAACCTGAAATAATCATGAATGAACTTCGAGATATTGTTGATTATTTCCTGGTGCATAATAGGAGAATACACCAAAGAGCAGATGACTCCGTAGTCAAGCTCATAGACAAAACAAATCCAGTTTTCATAAGACGTGCAAGGGGGTATGTACCAGAGCCGCTTCTCTTCAATGGTCCATGGAAGACACTCAAGGTAGTTGGAGTAGGTCCAGAAGAAAAAGCAACGGGATCTATTTCAAAGTCAGGTAGAATTTACATGACTCAGCACATTGGAGACACTAATCAGATTGAGAATATTGATTTTATCTCAAACGCGATCAATCATATGCTGCACCTCTTGGATATCAATAAACCAGACGCTATTTCGTGCGATTTGCATCCTGAGTTTTTGAGCGCAGATTTTGCAGAAAAGATGGCTGCTGAGTATGGGATTCCACTCTATCGTGTACAGCACCATCATGCGCATTTGGCCACAATAATGGTTGATGGATTAATACCGTATGATAGTCATATTGTTTGTATTACAGCAGATGGATTTGGATATGGATCAGATAATAGTGCATGGGGTGGAGAGGTTCTTGTTGGTGACTACAGCGATTC
>MUGD01000230.1 GCA_002900555.1 Thermoplasmata archaeon M9B2D
TCTAATCCCGAACCCGAAAAACTTTTTCGTAACTTCTTCACCGCATTTTCTTATTATTTCATCTGAAAAAATACTTATGTTCCTTACTTGCAAGAAATAATATCGCATCATACGCTCAACAGCCGAGAATTTCTTGGACCTTCTGATGCCGAGAATCTTTGCCGCTTCTTCGTGATACTCAAAGAGAAATCTGTCGTTTTTCCTTCCGCTCAGAATGTGAACTATAAAACGAAGACGGAGGAGAAAATCATAAGCTCTCGATAACTTTTTAAGCTCATCCTTTGTTAAAAACCTTGTGAAATCCTTAATATTCTCACACCGATAAATAATATTAGTAATCCAGAGGGCACTGTGTATATCTCGCAGCCCCCCTTTCGATTCCTTAATATCCGGTTGCAGGAGAAATGGAGACATGCCTTGCTTTAGATGTCTTTCACGAACGGCCTTGAGCATACCTGTTATATACTCGTTCTTCTTCCTGGCCCGAATTCTTTGCAGAACCTCTTCCCGATATATTTTCATAAGGGAAGGGTCTCCACATATGTATCGTGCTTCAAGCATAGATGTTCTTGTCTGGTTGTCCTTCAACGATTCAGCCACACATTCAGCAGGGGTGCGAAAAGCATGGCTAATATTGTATCCCGTGTCCCAAAGAGCATAGAAAAAAGGCTGAACCGTTTCGGAGACGTCTCTTCTTTTTGAGAAGACCACAATATCGACGTCGGAAAAAGGGCACAATTCCTGCCTTCCATAACTTCCCGTTGCAAGAACGGCAAACTCAGGGTTATCTGCGATTTTTTTGAGCACCTCAGCTATCATAAGGTCTATTTGCGATGTACGGTAGAACGCAAGAGCCCTCCCCCCCCATCCTTCGAGTATATATTGTTTAAGCTGTTGAATTTCGCTTGTTTGCACGTTTTGCATATAAATCTAAAGGTTAGTCAGAAATTATTTATAAACTATTATATCAATAGGTTGCTATATTATAATTAATGTGTAGCTTTATATTAAGCTCTTTTCTTTCTGTTTTTAAATAATAATACATTATACAAGAAGATCAATTACGGTAAAAAAGAAAACCGCCAGACTTATATATCCGTTCATGTTGAAAAACGCAATATCAAGTCTGCTCAAATCATCCTTTTTCACAAGTGAATGTTCATAAAGAAGCAAGCCCCCAACGAGGAACATGCCAACGTAATAGAATATGCCTAGATCAAAAATAATGCCATTCATAAGAAGCATTAAAAACGTTATCAAATGAAAGCTTCTCGAAATCAACAGGGCCTTCGGTACACCATACTTTCGAGGGATTGAAAAGAGCCCATACCTTCTGTCAAACTCAACATCCTGAAGAGCGTACAATATATCAAATCCGGCAAGCCAAAAAATAACCGCAAGAGTTAAAGGGACAATAACCATATCCACGCTGCCTCTTACAGCGATCCACGCACCGAGCGTCGCCCCTGATATGGATATGCCGAGCACAACGTGAGAGAATACGGTAAATCTCTTGGTCAGAGAATACCCCGCTAAAATGACAATGGCAATTGGCGAGAGCGTAAAACACAATGGATTGAGCATATAGGCCGCAAAAACCATAATGCCAAATGAAAGAAGAGAGAAAAGGACAGCGTCCCTTACCTTTATCTTGCCTGCCGGGATCTCTCGTTCAGCAGTTCGAGGATTAGCTGCATCTATTTTCCGGTCAATGATCCTGTTCATGCCCATCGCCGCCGAGCGAGCACCGATCATGGCAAGAATAATGAAGAAGGCCTGCCTCAGAGTCGGAAAACCATCGGCAGCGAGAAAGGCCGCCGTAAGGGCAAAAGGCAGGGCAAAAACCGAGTGGGCAACTTTTATCATCCTTAGATACAATCTGATTCTTTCCATATTTTCCCCTTACCGACCTTTCTTTCTATACTTAAGACAACGTTTATTATATCTTATTTGTCGGTTACATTGGCTTGGATGCCACCCCTTTGTTGTTTGACTCCAATATGTAATTGATACGATAATGTTGTATGGAGAATGAGTTTCTAGATATTGTCGATAGTGAGGGAAACACTACTGGAATTGCGAGCAGGGAGGACGTTCACAGGAATAAACTTCTTCACAAGGTGGTTCATTTGCTTGTCTTTAACAGTTCCGGGGAGCTCCTCCTTCAAAAAAGATCCCGTTCCAAAGAAATCGAGCCTGGGAAATGGGACACTTCAGTTGGTGGACATGTTCATAGCGGTGAAGCGGTTCGATCGGCGCTTTTTCGCGAAATGCAAGAGGAACTGGGGCTCATTTCATGCAGCACGGAATTTCTCTACTCTTATATTTATTCCGGCGCTGTAGAAAAGGAGCTGGTACACTCTTTCCGATGCACGTTCGATGGAGAGTTATTCTTTAACAAAAGGGAGATAGATGAAATCAAGTTCTGGTTTCCCGACGATATCAGCGAACAGCTACAAAGCGATGTCTTCAGTGATCATTTCCGGGAAGAATTCAACCACTACCGGGATCACTTGAAGCGTTGATTTATCAGGACCCGGGTTCCTTCACGGCCATCCCGAGATACCTGAGAACCATTACCGCGTCTTCCCATGTCAACCATTTATCCTTCGGATTCCTGAGCAGATATGAAGGATGAAATGTAGGCATTACTTTAATGCCTTTATACTCCATGAACTTCCCCCTCGCAGCCGTGATCCGTAGCCTGCTCCCCGTTAGATGCTGAAGAGCGACATTTCCGAGGAGAACTATCACCTTCGGTGAAATGATATCGATCTGCTTCTTCAGAAAAGGAATGCAGCTATCTACCTCATCCTGTTCCGGATTTCTGTTCCCGGGAGGTCTGCATTTGACGACATTTGCGATATAAACATCCTTCTCCGCAAAACCCATCTTCTTAATAAGACTCCTCAATACCTGGCCAGCCCTCCCAACAAAAGGTCTTCCCTGCCTGTCCTCATCCTCACCGGGTCCTTCTCCGATAAACATGATATCACTTTCCGGATTCCCCTCACCGAACACAATATTGGTCCGCTTTTCTGAAAGCCTGCATCTTGTACATTCACCAATCTCCTCAATCCGCAGATTCTCAAGGAGATGCTTCTTATCAGCCGTTTCCGTCACTACCGGTTTCAAAGGGATGGCGGTCTTCTCGTGCAGAAAGATCCCGCTCACACCGGCTGTTCTGTAGAAAT
>MUGD01000231.1 GCA_002900555.1 Thermoplasmata archaeon M9B2D
CTGCGTTTCACCTTTCGGTACTGTTGAAAGTCGTACTTTTGCTACAGCAGCGATGGACGATAAGGCCTCGCCTCTGAATCCCATAGATGTTATCCTGGAAAGATCCTGCTCATGGCGAACCTTGCTTGTGGCATGTCTCTCGAAACACAGAAGGGCGTCTTCCCTATCCATCCCTGATCCATCGTCGCTCACCCGAATCATCCGCTTTCCTCCCCTGAGCACTTCTATACGCACATCAGTGCTCCCCGCATCAAGGGCGTTTTCGACCAGTTCCTTTACAACGGATGCTGGCCTTTCGATGACCTCACCAGCGGCGATCTTGTTAATGAGGAGTTCAGGCAGTATTTTTATGCTTGGCATAGTTACCGGTCTGTTTTTGCTCGTGTTTCCGGGGACGGTTTCTCTTTTGAAAAAGCACCTTATTATACCCTAAAAATTGTCTGTTAATGATATTATATAAGACATTTTTTCCGGAGGAGTAAGGATGAACGTAAAAGATTTTGTACTGTCCAGGGCCGAGGAAGCAAAGAAAAGCGCCCAGATCCTCGCTACCGCATCATCGGACCAGAAAAACAACGTCCTTCTGTCAATGGCCCAGGCAGTGAGGGATCACGCTTCCCGCCTCATGGAGGAAAATAAAAAAGATATCGAATACGCAAGGGAAAAAGGGCTGTCGGACGCACTCATCGACCGCCTTGCCCTGACCCAGAAAAGAATTGACGAAATGGCTCAGGGACTGATTGAAGTAGCGCAGCTCCCCGACCCTGTTGGTGAGGTCACGAAGATGTGGCAGCGACCGAACGGCCTTATGATCGGTAAAATGCGCGTCCCGATCGGCGTGATCGGCATCATTTATGAATCCAGGCCTAATGTTACCGCAGATGCTTCCAGTCTCTGTCTCAAGGCGGGAAATGCCGTGCTTCTCAGGGGTGGTTCTGAAGCGCTCCATTCAAACCGAGCTATTGTTGAAATCCTGCGTAATGGTATTCGCGCAGCAGGGCTTCCTGAAGGGATCATTACGTTCCTCGACACCACTGACCGCGAAGCCGTTATGGAACTGTTAAAGCTGGAGGGAATTGTCGATCTCATTATCCCCCGCGGGGGTGAGGGACTTATCCGTGCTGTAACCGAAAACTCCAGGATACCAGTGCTCAAGCATTATAAAGGGGTATGCCACATCTTTGTCGATCGCGATGCCGATTTGAAAATGGCGGAGGAGATATGCTTTAATGCCAAGGTCCAGCGCCCCGGTACGTGTAATGCCATGGAGACCATGCTCGTTGACCGCGAGATCGCTGCGGCCTTCATCCCTTCCATGCTGAAAAAGTTCTTTGATGCCAATGTGAAGATAAAAGGCTGTGTCGAGACACAAAAGCTTGCATCCGGCGTAGAACCGGTCACCGACGTTGACTTCCATACCGAATATAATGACTTGATCCTTAACGTAAAGATAGTTTCTGGCATGGAGGATGCCATGGCACACATCGCCCGGTACAGCTCTTCACATTCAGAGGCAATTATAACAAAAGATTACGCTCGTTCATTGCGTTTTCTCAAAGAAGTCGATTCCTCAGCCGTATTTGTGAATGCATCGACAAGGTTCAATGATGGCTTCCAGTTCGGACTTGGAGCAGAGATAGGAATTTCCACTGACAAAATTCATGCAAGAGGGCCCATGGGTCTCGAGGAACTTACCTGTACAAAATTCATTGTTTTCGGGAACGGACAGATTCGTGAGTAACGGGAATTTCTTCTTTCAAGACAAGGGTGGAAGAAATGGTGGGCAGTCGCAGAATCGAACTGCGGACACGAGGCTTTTCAGGCCTCTGCTCTACCGACTGAGCTAACTGCCCACATAGGAAAATATAAAACTACAGGAGATTCTATGTCAAGTTTCGGAAAAAAACAGGCGAGTTCATTTTCCTATCTCATAATATCCCTCTTTTCAGGGCTCTCTCTTTCATTTGCATTCCCTAAATATGACTTTTTTTTCCTGGCATGGTTCTCGATGGTCCCTTTCTTATGGGTATTAACCGAGCATTCAGAAAAGACCGTTTTTAAGGCAGGCATAGTCTTTGGTCTTGGGTTTTTCTTTGGTACTCAGTACTGGATCTACCACTCCATTAACCATTATGGTCATCTCCATTTCACGGTGAGCATACTGATAGTTTTTCTGCTCTGTCTGTATGAGTCACTATATGTTGCCATTTTTGCTCTTTTTACAAATTTGGTCGTCAGAAGATCAAAACTCCCTGTTGTTCTGATTGCTCCTGCGCTCTGGGTGTGCACTGAGTATTTGCGGGGAATTGTGATTACTGGATTCCCGTGGTCATTCCTGGCTCATTCCCAATATAAACTTCTTCCCTTCATACAGATCGCGGACATAAGCGGCGCTTACGGGATATCGTTTCTCATAGTGGGATTGAACAGTATAATAGTTGATTTTCTTCTTCTCCGGAAAAGAAGAAAAAAAATCCCTCTCTATCCCGCATTCCCAACCTATGTGGGGTCCCTAATGGTTGTTCTTTTAACAGCTTTTTCTCTTTTTTATGGATATATTCGTATGGGTGATCAGGCATCCGACCACAGCATAAAAGTATCCGTCATCCAGGGTAATATCGAGCAGGACAAAAAATGGGATCCTGACTATCAAAACTCTGTCTTCGAAACGTATCTTAACCTCACAAGGTCTGCGTCAAATGTTAGCCCGGATCTGATCGTTTGGCCAGAGACGGCAGTCCCGTTCTTTTTTGGTACTGACAGGGAACTTACTGATAGACTTATTGCTTTTCAGCGTGAAAACCGCATCCCACTTTTTTTGGGAAGCGTTATGGTCCGCCCGCTTGCCGCTCGTAAATACAGGCTAACGAACAGTGCCATACTTCTTGATAAAGATGGGAATACTATCGGGTCATATGATAAAATACATCTTGTACCCTTTGGAGAGTATGTTCCCCTTCGAAATATCCTTTTTTTTATTGACAAGATGGTCGAAGGTGTTGGCGATTATGTTTCAGGAAGTGAGCACACCATTTTCAAAGCTCCTTTTGGCAATTTTGCTCCAGCCATATGTTATGAACTGGTATTTCCATCGTTAATCAGATCATTCTTTTTAAAGGGAGGAAATTTTCTTGTTACCATAACCAATGATGCCTGGTTCGGTGC
>MUGD01000232.1 GCA_002900555.1 Thermoplasmata archaeon M9B2D
CAGATAGCCTATGAAATCAATTACCAGGGGAATCCTTGGATCTGCACTGATGACAAGGGGACGTTTTTTATCGTGTATGAGGATGGGCCAAGTTCATCGCTTGGTCCGTTTAGTCTCTTTGCGTATCGTTACGATTACAATGGAAATCGTATTGGGAATCGCATTCCGATCGCACTTGCGAGTGAGACTGTTGACCATATCTTCCCGGCGGTGTCCTATAACCCAAAATCAGAACGATATTTTATAACCTGGAATGACGGTGATGTAAGCGTAGACCCCACCAACAGAGATAGTTACGATGGGAACATATGGGGAAAGATCCTTAATAAAACTGGTGCTCTTGTGAAAAACAATTATATCATCGAACCAGGAACCAGTTTCATCCGAAGTGTCTCTGTCCCCTATTTTGATACCATGTTTTTCATCGCCTATGATGGAACGATTCAGGGGAATCAAGATATTTATGGACGGATGGTCGCTGCCGATGGTGCCATAATGACGAGTCGGCAGGAGCTTTCTGACGGATCCTCACAGAACGTCGATTGGAACGATATCGCTGTAGGGGCAGGAAGGATTTTTGTCACCTGGGAGGACGAGCGTGACCTGTTAAGCCAATATGCTGATGTGTTCCAGTACGTCTGGCGTTCCGGACAGCCCTATGGCTCCTTGAATGTCACTGCGGTGTTCGGTTCTGAGAAAGAACTGGTCACAACGGCGCAGCTGATGTCTGTGGTAATTGAGCCGGAGTTGTTCCGTGAATGGAGACGGTTCTGTTTCCTTGGTACCGTACCCTCTGGAACGGTACTTCTCTTCGACATCATGGATCAGAACGGATCCATCATCCTGAAGGGGGACGTCCAGAATAACCAGAATATCTCCGATATCACCGAATCAGCCGTGCGTCTGCGAGCAACATTTACTCGTACCTCTGCGTGTATGACACCGGTTCTTGACAAATGGAATATCTCCGCGTTGGTTGGCAAAGACATCTACCCTCCTTCTACAGAAATCACGCTTAGCCCAGCACAGCCCAATGGCAACAACAGCTGGTATGTCACAGCAGTGACCGTAAACTTCACGGTCGTTGATGTTGACAGTGATCCAGAGAACATCACCACATACTATGACATCAACGGCTTTGGCGTGCAGATTTACAACCCAGACGACCCACCCGTGATTTCATCAGAAAGACCGGATAACGCTATCGAGTACTGGTCCAACGACTCCGTCAATGAAGAATTGCCGCACCATCTCCTGGAGGGCATCAAAATCGACTTGACAGCACCGATGATCACCCTCTATAAACCATCTTATATCATCCCCGCAGGAACGGCATTGATCAATGGCACAGTGACCGAGTATATCTCTGGCTCAGGGGTTGATCAGGTGAAGATTAGCATCAACGGGGAGACGAGCTATCATACGGTGTTCAACGGGGAATCCAAGGTCTGGTTTGAGTGGAGCTTTACCGCAGACCTGGGGGAGACCTACGATATCTATGTGGAAGCATGGGACAAGGCAGGAAACAAGATGGAGGAGCGACGTACCGTCGTCTGCCCTGATAAAGGACTGTATAGCCCAGGGTACATCTACTGGTTTGATTACCCGAAGATAGGACCGGTTTCACTGCTTGTGAACCGTAATCTAGCTATCGCGGTTCATAACACGTCGCTATATGTCGTTGTTCCATCGGTCACAAATGAGGCGGTTTCTATGGAATTCGTCGCAACCCAGCTGTATCGTGAAAATAAGTTTGTTTTCTCAGACACGAACCTATCAGACGGGTGTTCGGCGAGCCTACAGGTACCTGTTGGAGTGTATGCGATACACGCCTATGCATATGACGCCAGTCACAATCAGCTAACGGAATATACAGTTATTACCAAGATGTTCATCTTGCTTGTCAAATAGAAGGAATAAAAAGGCGCCCCGGCTGGGATTCGAACCCAAGTCGAAGCCTCGACAGGGCTTCATGATAGGCCACTACACTACCGGGGCATATTTTAAGTTTCTCTGTAGCTGGGGGTAATCACTTCTCTTTCTTTAATTTTTTGGAAGTGGTTGTGGAAAAAAAGGGTAGGATAGTAAAACCCTACTTACGACAGGTAAAAGAGGAGGCCTGCAAGGAAAATATTGATACGTTTGGTTTACTGCACATCGCATTTGTTTACATCTGGTTGGAATTACGAAAATCTCCGTAGGCAGAGGCATATTTGTATGGTATGTTTTGTTCTTCAGAAACGACTTAGGACCGTATTTTTAAAAACGAAAGAATTTTATCATGCATCGGTATTCTCTTTTCTAGTAATACGTACGTTGAAGAGTGGTAGAAAGGATGGATGGACCAATATCTTCTGGTGTACGATATAGTCGTACCCCAAGGAGGTTTTCCTGTATTCATATTGAATTAATGCTTAATCAACACAAGGAGATGCTATGCTAAAGAATCGTTCGAGTCCGGCGGTATCTGAGATTATCGGTGTTGTGGTGTTGTTAGGGATTACCATTTCCCTTTTCGGCGTCCTTCATTATTTTGTTTTTTCATTGCCGTATGACAACTCAGTTCCTCCAGTGACCCTTATTGGAACAATCGATAAAGAAAACAAAACCATAAACATCCTGCATAATGGTGGAGTTTCCCTTGAAGGAAACATAAGTATCACGATTTCAATCGGCACCCAGATGTATCGGAACACCATGGGTGACCTCCTCCTTGATTTGAATGGTGACTATAAATGGAATTTTGGTGAAACCGTGCAATTTCGTTTCACCGGAATAGACATCACTGATAAATATGTTCAGGCTATGGTCGTTGATCCTATCGCAAATACGATACTTGTGTCAATGGTCCTCCAACAAGGAGTAAATGAATAAGATAAAGGTAAAAGAAAAATAATGTGAGGGTGTAACATGAGAACCATGAATTATTATGCAATAAAAGGAATCATGAGGGACTTTGGAGCAAGAAGATCTGTTAAAAAAACAACGGACAGTGCAGTGGTTGGTATTGTCACTGCGATATTGCTTATTGGTCTGGTTGTTTTGGTTCTCTCCATTGTTCAAACGGTGTATGTTCCACAAATCATGGAACAGCGCGAAGCAGAACATATGGATATGGTAGCCTTGCAATTTGCGTTTCTTACGTCGGTTATCGACAATCAAGC
>MUGD01000233.1 GCA_002900555.1 Thermoplasmata archaeon M9B2D
TGTGGAATTCTTTAGGTCAAAGGGATTCATGGTTCCTGGATTCTTCATGGAGAAACGATTGAAAACCTAAATCGTGTATTCAGCAATATTGAAAGGGGTGGAATGTAACCTACAGCAGTTGGAGGGTTAACTCCACTGAAACGATCTATAGAGTCCACATTTCCGATTGCCAAAATCAACCAAATAGCTGAGAATGAGTCCACTGGATTTGGAAGAAGACACTATAGACCGGTTTATGTCATGCACAAGTGGTGGGCGCGAAGGCTTGGGTCAATATTTCGTTCAATTATCCTTTACTCGTTGGCAGATGAAAAATTGACCTCATGGGATAAAAAAGCAGAGAATCTTTGGAAATTATATTCACAAGACGTCCAACTTCATGGGAAAGTTGTATTGGATCCAATGATGGGGGGTGGTACAACAGTAGTAGAAGCACTGAGACTTGGTTGTAAGGTCGTCGGAGGTGATCTTAATCCTGTAGCTTGGTTTATCGTGAAAAAATCGGTCGAAGATATCGATCCAGAACTACTTCATCAGGCTCTCATCGCTATTGATCAAGATTTGGGAAATGTCCTTCGAAAGTATTATCGTACCACATGTCCAGAATGTGGTAATGAAGCTGAAGGAATATACTATTTTTACTACAAAGAGATACCGTGCCCAAAATGCGCAAATGTAGTACCGCTGATGCGTAATTTCTTCCTTGCCAAATCGCCTACCAAAAAGCAGGATATTGTTGTATGCCCGAATTGTTGGAACGTCTTTCAAACAAAAAGTGCCAAGAAAGTCACAAAATGTCCAAAATGTGATGAAAAATTCATTGCTGCACAAAGAAAATTCATCCTTGGTCGCAGATTCAAATGTCACGACAACTCTTGTGGGACACATAGCATAATCAAGACAGTTCAAGGTATGAGTGAAAGACCAAAGGAGAGATTGTATGCTATCGAGTTCTATTGTGAACACTGTGATTTAACTAAAAATAAAAAATTGAAAAATGGCAGAGGCTACAAGGCATCTGACAAAGGTGATAGTAAACTTCTTGATAAAGCAACAGAAGAATTTCTTAAGATTGGTGATTCACTCCCTATACCTAGAAGTGCCATACCAAATGGGGTGGAAACTAGACGCGCACACAATCATGGATATAGAGATTTCAGAGACTTATTCAATTCTCGTCAGCTACTCAATCTAGGTAAAATCTACAGATGGATTCTAAATATCAGTGATCAAAATCTGAAAGAGTTCATGATTTTGGCTTTCTCTAACTGTCTAAAGTACAACAACATGTTCGCAAAATACAATGCGACGAGAGGATTCATCACAGATATTTTTCGAACACATTCAATTTCACCATCAATGACACCAGTTGAGGCAAATTGTTACGATACAAAGAAAGGAAGAGGTGCTTTCACAGCTTTTGTGAACCTAGTAATAGAGGGAAAGGAGTATTGCCAAGCTCCATTCGAACGAATTATTGATGGAAAATCAATGAAGAAAGTGATTTTTCGTACAAAAATTGAAGGAAAACTAGCAGAGAAGTATTCTGATTTCAATGATGGTGCCAATGTTCTCCTCCGTTGTGGCTCATCAGAGTCACTTCCAGTTCCAGATGCAAGTGTTGATGCAGTAATCACAGATCCACCATATTTTGGGAATGTGATGTACTCAGAATTGTCTAACTTCTTCTATGTCTGGTTGAAACTTGGACTGGAGGAAAAATATCCGGATTTTCAATCAGAATATGTTCCATGGATTGAAGAAGTGATTGAAAACCGTGTACAAGATAAGAATAGAAAAGAATACGTCCAAGGCTTAGTGAAGATTTTTTCAGAATCGAAACGGGTCTTGGTTTCGGATGGCATCCTTGTTTTTACCTTCCATCATACAAAATTGGCAGCTTGGGGAGCGCTCTTAGAGGCGTTGCTTACCTCAGGATTCTATATCACAACTACGTATCCAGTAAGAAGTGAGATGAGAGCATCAACACATCTTCACGGGATGGAGAACATCAGTTATGACATGGTATTTGTTTGCAGAGAGAGAAAGACTGACCCTAATTCAATTACATGGTCTACTCTTCAAACAACTGTCATGAAATTTGTTAATGAAACAACTAGAGAACTGCAGAAAAATGGACAGTCTACAAGCAAGCAAGACATTTTGGCAATTATACTTGGCAAGTGGCTGCAACTCTATTCAAGATATTACCCCAACGTGACAAAGGAAAAGGGCGAAGTAAATCCAGACTTAGCACTCTCGTTGATTGAGAAGAACATCGTTGGTATTCTTCAAGATTTTCCTATGGGGAGTTTATAGCAGTCCTATATGACTAATTTACATGAAACAAAGACGACTACTGCGAATATGGGACAGAGTCAGAGGAGAATTTGTTGAGATGCCTGTTGAGTATCCGCCAGATACAACGCTTGCTTGTAGGGAATGCAGATATTTTGATGATCAAACGCGAGTTTGTCTAGGTGTGGGGTCAACGTATTATATGAAGAAGACCCCATATTACGAGTTCGTACCACTATACAGCGAATGCCAAGTCAGACTTCCTCCCGACCTTCTCTCTTTTATTCAGTCCTAGATAATTCCGAACAAATGTGGTAAAGGCTCAAGGATAATATAGAGAAACCTGTTAAATCACCGTTCCTATTTGGGCTATTATCGAGCCATTTCATTAGACCCTAAGTATTGTGTTTTCTATTCCATGGGCTCTGTCAGTATACAGACTCGACCAATCAGGTTTTAACTTCTCAATCCAAGATTAATAATGATTGACCATGACTGGCAGAATATGTAATGTTGAAAGAAACAAGGAACGATGTGGCTGTACGTATCCCGGATGCTCAAGACAAGGATACTGCTGTGATTGTCTTCAATATCATTGGAAACATCGAGAGCTGCCAGGATGTATATTCCCACCTGAAGCAGAGAAAACCTATGATAGGTCTCTAGAGAACTTTATCGAGGTGTGGAGTAAGAAACTAGGGAAGAAATGATATGCAAAAAATTTAGTAGAAAACCTGTGCAAGCTGTTCTTGGGAGATTTGTTTGAAACAGGCACATATCGGACTGCTGCTTATGGTGTCCAGTTTTATAGCCTGGTCTTTAGCTATATCATTTCTCTTTGATTACATAGTTCGTGT
>MUGD01000051.1 GCA_002900555.1 Thermoplasmata archaeon M9B2D
CCTGGTAAAAATACGTTTCAACGTAAATTTTTACCTAATAAAAATCAATGACTCTGCCGGGACCCATTTCTGATTGATTAGCGAACCACCAATTTATATATACATAAAATAATATTAAAATGGCTTATACAATGTCATACAGAGAAGACTTCGATTCGTTCATCCCTGCAAAACGACAGATACCAGAACTCACACTAAAAGCAATACTTATCGGGGCAGTACTTTCCATTGTTCTTGGCGCGGCAAATGCATATTTTGGACTGTACGCTGGAATGACGGTATCGGCAGCCATCCCTGGCGCGGTCATGGCATTTGCCTTACTTCGACCATTCAAAGGGACGATCCTTGAGGTAAACATCGGGATGATGGGTGCAGCCGCCGGAACAGCACTTGCCGCTGGTGTTATCTTCACCATCCCCGCGATGCTGCTTGTCGGAGCATGGACCGAGGTCAACTATCTGGAGACAACGATCATCGCTGCCCTTGGCGGAATCCTTGGGGTGCTCTGGATGGTGACGCTCAGACGCGCCTTGATTATCAAAACCGATCTTCCATTCCCCGAGGGTGTCGCAGTTGCAGCGGTCCTGACAACAACCGTCGGGGACGATGCTACAAAAAAAAGACAGGCAAGTGTCAGCGGTGTGTGGTTGCTCTTCGGAGGCATTCTTGGGGCATTGCTAAAATTTGGACAAATCGGTCTGAAAATATTCGAAGGAAAACTCCAGGGCATCATCAACATCGGGAGATTTGACATCGGAGCCGGGGAAAACGACGCGGTTATCTACGGTGGGGTTGCGACCTCACCAGCGCTACTTGGCGTCGGATGGATCATCGGCCCACGGATCGCATCGTTTGTTTTCGTAGGAGGCCTTATAGGCTGGGTGATCATCACACCATTAATCGCCCTTGCAGCAGGAATCCCACCAGGACTAGAACCTATCGACGGGTTCTTCTACATCTGGGAACATTACATAAGATATATCGGCGTCGGCGCCATGGTCGTTGGTGGGTTGTACACAATCTTTAAACTCCGACAAAACCTTGCTGCGGGGATCAAAGAGGCGGTCAGTGGTCTGAAAAGCGGTCAGGCTGAGACAAAAAAACGAACAGACCAAGATTTAAACTTCAAATGGGTGTTTCTGACGATTGGGGCTCTCACCATACCGGTTTTCCTCGTTTATGTCTGGATCTCAGATAACTACGTCGTCTCAGGGTTCATGGCGGTATTTGCCATTCTTTTTGCATTTATCGCAAGTGCGATAGCCGGATACATGGCAGGACTTGTCGGTTCATCCAACAACCCGACATCAGGGGTCACTGTTTCGGTGCTCCTGCTGACTTGTTTGATCCTCCTGGGGTTTGGGATGTCTGGGAGCGTAGGTGCCTATGGCGCAGCGATCCTTATCGCGGCAGTCATTGCATGCTGTGCAGCAATCTCAGGGGATGTACTGCAGTCCATGACCGCGGGTCAAATGATCGGGGCAACACCCTACAAACAACAGATTGCTGAACTCATCGGGATCCTTGCAGCAGCACCGGTCCTTGCCATTGTGGTTTCCGCCCTTCATCAGGCCTACACCATCGGAAGCAACGATTTGCCTGCTCCGCAAGCATTCCTCATGAGCGGGGTAGTACAAGGCGTGCTTGGCGGTGAGATGGTCTGGCCGTTCGTGGTCGTCGGCATGGTGCTTGCCTTTGTGATGATCCTTATCAACATACCCGTTCTTCCGGTTGCAATCGGTATTTACCTGCCCTTTACCCTTGGAACTCCTATCTTCTGTGGAGGGGTGATTAGGTACATCACCAATAGGAAAATCGACAGAGAATATGGAACGGGAAAAGACGAAAAAACAAATGAATGGCAACTAGCCATACAACAAACTGAGGTAAAACCAAAAGACCGGTGTATCAGAACAGGCCTGTTGTTTACCGCGGGGCTTATCGCAGGGGAAGCGTTAACCGGGGTTATTGTCGCGTTTATCATCATCGCTGGGGTACGTATCACCATCTTTGACGTCCCGCCGGTGATTCCTGGGCTTGTGATCTGGCTATTTATCGCTCTTCTCGTTTTTTATATCCCCTTACGAGAAATCTATAACAAAGAGTCGTAGAAGGATGTTGACAGTATCTTTGATTTAGATCTCGCAGATTATGAAACACCCAACAGGACATGTTGCAGGTTACCTTTTACAATAATGATGATATTTGATTTCTACCTGTTTTTTATTAAACCTTTTTTTTTCTGTTGACATAAGAAAAACTACTAGTAATTCATTTTAATTTGGTTTGAGAATTTTAAAAAATACATACTAAATTAGATACAGTTATTAAAGAGAATTTTAATACATTCTCCATATAATCTTACAATGAACTCCTGCGAAGAGAGGAGATTTTATGCCTAAAAATGTGATTAAAAAAGACGGAAGGATAGAACCGTTCATAAAAGAAAAAATTGTTGTTAGCGCTGTCAAAACCGGGGTGACCGTTACCATCGCACGAGAAATCGCTGAGAATATCGAAAAAAAACCAGAAGAAAACATCCGGACAAGTTGGATCCGCCAATATGTATTAAAAGAATTGACAAAACATAACCCGGATTGGTCGAAGCGTTGGTACGACTACGATAAAAACATAAAAAGATTACATAAACATGGTCTGATGTAGACCACCCCTAAGCGATGATTATTTCACAATGTATGATTCTATCAAGGGGGGACGTTCAACGGACCTGGCGGGATTCGAACCCGCGATCTGCAGCTTAGGAGACTGCCGCCCAATCCAGGCTAGGCTACAGGTCCAATGGAAGCATAAGAGAACATCGGTGCATTATTCTTAAAAGTTAGCAAAACAAAACTATGCCAGGGGGAACACAAAGCACAGACGTATATAGAGTGTACCAGGAGGTACCTCGCCTTCTACTTTTTCGCAATATTTTTATCTAGGAACGGATTGTATTTCTCGTGAAAGTATGGAAACCTATGTCGATCTATATCTAAGCGCAGATGGTGAAAAAGCATCAGAAATACAGCGCAGACTCAAGGCACTAGGGTTAAAACCAGGGATTGGCGAACATGATTTCTTATATGATTGGAACAAAATCGTAAGCCCCAACGAGATAATCGCTTTCGCAGACAGAGTACAATCAGAATTGAGAGGGACCGGAGTCATATTACGGTTCACAACAATTCGGTAAAAAGATATTTTTTTCTGCCTTTATAAAACCGATGACGTAAGGCAGGCAATCATATGAGGCTGGAGATGTAAAAGATGAGCGACCTGAAAACAGTTCTCAGGGATCTAAGCAATATCTTTATTGCGGTTGGGGCGATGTCCTTTATCCCGCTTCTTGTCCCGCTCTATTACAAAGAGTATAGTGCGATCTTCCCTCTTTTGATCACCTGTCTAATCTTTCTTCAGATCGGATTTCTCATGTTTATCTTGTTTCAACATGCCGAGGTTACAAACTTTAAAAGCGCTATGGTGACCGCTGCACTTGGATGGTTGTTCATTCCCCTTATCAGTGCCATCCCCTTTCTCTTACTGCCCTATAACCTGAGTAGCGGTGCAACGATGGGGTTCCTCCCAGCATTTTTTGAGTCGATGTCAGGCTGGACAGGGACGGGACTAACGATGGTAGACAAGGAGCAGCTGCTGCCCTATAGCCTTCAGTTTTGGCGTACCTGGATCCAATGGATAGGAGGAGTCGGTGTCATTGTGCTGACGCTTTCGATTCTAGCACGGCCTGGAGTTGGGTCCTTTGTCCTTTATCGTGGAGAAGCCAGGGAGAAACGAACCCATCCGTCGATTGTGTCAACGGTACGAACGATCTGGTGGATATTTTTGCTCTACACGATTGTAGGAATCATCGGTCTTCTGCTCATCTGCTCTCTGTTTCCAAACGGGATGAGCCCATGGGAATCTCTTAATCATGCGATGACTGCCCTTGCGACAGGTGGTTTTAGCGTTACTGATAACAGCATAGCTGGATTTGGGACGCTCTGCCAACTCTTCATTGTTCTACTTATGTTTGCTGGAGCGATTGCATTTGCAGCACATTACGATCTTTTGAAAGGCAGGATACGGCGTTTTTTTTCAGATAGCCAGATGAAGTTGATGATCATCCTTGCTATAACAGGAGTCGCCCTCTTAACGCTCATCAACATAAATAATCAGAATCTCCCGTATGCTACTAACATTTTATTGGCAATCCGGGATTCAGGGTTTCAGTTTGTCTCTGCATTGACCTGTACTGGATTATCCACCGTTGATATAAACACGTGGACGGAATCAGCAAAACTTCTGCTCTCCCTTGTCATGATCATTGGTGGAGCTGCAGGATCAACAGCCGGTGGCATTAAACTTTTCCGTGCGATTCTTCTTTTCAAAGGAGCCGGTTGGAGGGTAAAACGAAGCATCTCTTTCCCAAGGCGGGTTTTTATCAGGAAATTCGGTGGTCGCTGTCTTCCTGAGAAAGAGGCTATTGATCTTGTGAATGAGGCGGCGATCGTCTCGTTTATCTGGGTTCTGATGCTTATCGCTGGTTTCTTTGTGATGGCGTTTATGTATCCACAGCAGACCATCGGTAACATTTTCTTTGAGGTGTGCTCTGCGCAGGGAAACGTGGGGTTATCGGTTGGGTTAACAACGATTTCAATGGATCCGATTGCGAAGATCATGTTGATTTTCAACATGTGGATTGGACGGTTGGAGATCATCCCTGTTATCGTTCTCCTACGGTCACTTGTGGGGATAAAACGAAATATCTTCTGAGAGGGAGATGTGCAACGATTGCTTTTCCCTTTTTTCTTTAGAAAAAAAAAGAGTCAATCTTGGGAAAGATGGTAAAAATGGCGTTATTCTGAGAACATGCTGACGACTTTATCGACGCGGTCTTTTTCGACGATGATGGTGACGATGTCGCCTTCATGCAGTGTGAGGTCATCGGTTGGGATGATGAACCTGTCTTTTCGTTCGATTGCCACTACAAGGCTTTTGTGATGAACCCAGATATCTGTGATTGTCTTGCGGTCGAAGGATGATTTTGGGAGTAGCGGGAGTCGGACGACCTCTGCGTAATCATCGACGTTTAAGAATCCCTCTATGGTAGGGTGTTTTATGGACGTGTAGATCATCTCTGCTACAACGATATCTGGTTTGTTTATGATTTTGACGCCTTTCTCAAGGTACAATGGTTTGCTTTCCTCTTGATTGACCACTGCGATGAGGTTTTTCACTCCTCTGTTTTTTGCAAGTGAGACAACTAGAAGGTTTGTTGCATCATCTGTTGTGGTTGCGATGAGGACATCTGCTTTTTTGACATCAAGCTCGTCGAGGGTTTCTTCTTGGGTCGCGTCCGCGTTTATCGCTATTGCATCAAACTTCCGTGCTACGTATTCGCATCGTTCCTCGTTTTTGTCGATGACAACGACATTGTGATGTTTTTCGCTTAATGCAAGTTCTGTGAGTCGCTTGCCGATGCCAGAAGCCCCAACAATGACGATATACATAGGTATCCAACATTTGTCTTTGTATTGGCTGCGTGTAATTTAGCTAATGGTATTAAATCTTTCGCAGAATCAATACCTGTGTTCTTACGGGGGACATCTTGTAGGGGTTCCTCTGGAAAACCAATGGGTTAGAGGGGGGTGTAGTTGATGGAAAAATGCCCGGATGACCCGTCAGTCGCTGGTGGTTTCCAGTTCTGCAGCTGCAAGAGCCGTATGGTCTCAAAGGGAATATGTTTTTCTTCTAAAAGCCGTGAGATTCCAGGTATATGACCGTCACCAACGCAGGCGACGATGCTTTTGTGTTTTTCGTGTAATTCGAAAAGTTTTTGTGCCATATGGGTGTTGCGTTCATCGATTAATGTTTTTTTGATCGTTGGGAATTTCTTACCGATCTCCTGGAGGTATGTATCGAAATCCTGTTGGTAGTGCTTTAGCTCTTGTTCTACCCGTTTCTTGGTTACGAACAGTCCGGCGACTCCGGAGAACAGCAGGCGGAATCTCTCAATAAACGGCATGGTTTTCCACATGTGGGTAAAGAGCTGTTGGGCGTTGGCGTCTAAGAAGGCGATGGGGAGTTGATGGGACTGTGCGTAGTTGATTGCGGAAAGCATCTCGTCTCCTGCGCTTACGCCGTATTGCTCTGCCATGTTTTCTTGGAATTGTGCAAGCATGCGGTAGATGAGGGGGAGGTTTCTTTTTGCAGCATGGTAGGAGGTAGGGTCTGTGTTGCGTAGGAGGATTGCTTGGTATCGCTGTGGGTCAAGTTCGACTCCGACGATCTCTGGTTGTTTTTCATCGAAGAGGGCAAGGATTGCCGCTGAAAGGTTGAAGACATGGCCGGTTCCGATTAGTGTTATCATAGGCGATGCGGCAAATACGCTGTGGTTTCATTAAGGTATGTGTTCAACACAGCATGTTTTTCGTCAATCGTCGATATAGAAATCGACATTATTAAATACTATGAATGCTATAATAATACGTATGTGTAACGTCATCGACGACTATCGGGAAGACGAATTATCCGACGTATGGATAAAAATCGAAAGAAGGAAATGGATTCATGGGTAGTTGCGTACCCCCAAGCCTCCTTTCACCTCCTTATTTTTTTTTAAAATACCATGCAGAAAAGCACCGTTTATCTCTTAATATCGATAATGCTCCGGCTTATAGGGACCATTCACCGTCACACCAATATATGCAGCCTGCTGCTTGCGTAACTTTGTCAGTCGCACCCCAAGCTTCCCAAGATGCAGTCGTGCGACCTCCTCGTCAAGGATTTTTGGCAACATATACACCCCAACATCATGCCTCTTTTTCCATAGCGCCATCTGCGCAAGCACCTGATTGGTAAACGAATTGCTCATCACAAAACTCGGATGACCATGCGCACAGCCCAGGTTCACCAACCGACCCTCCGCAAGAATGAAGATCTCATGACCATCCGGGAACACATACTTGTCCACCTGCGGTTTGATACACACCTTCCGTACTCCTTTCAACGCATCCAGCTTCCCGACCTGGATTTCATGATCGAAATGACCGATGTTGCAGACAATCGCCTGATCACGCATGCGTTTCATATGCTCCACGGTAATGACATCCTTACACCCCGTCGCAGTGACATAGATGGTGCCCTCACCAAGAGAATCCTCCACGGTCTTCACCTCATAACCTTCCATGACTGCCTGCAACGCACAAATCGGGTCAATTTCCGTTACGATGACACGGGCGCCAAACCCACGCATGGACTGACAACATCCCTTGCCCACATCACCGTACCCGCACACCACCACGGTCTTGCCTGCGACCATGACATCGGTCGCCCGCTTGATCCCATCAGCCAGGCTCTCCCGACAACCATACAAGTTGTCGAACTTCGACTTCGTCACCGAGTCATTCACATTAAACGCAGGGAACAATAACGCCTTTGCCGCCTGCATCTGATACAACCGATGCACCCCGGTCGTCGTCTCCTCAGACACACCCCGAATGTCCGCAACCACCCTAGACCAGTACGCTGGGTTCTTCTCATAAACCTGTGCCAAACGCTTCATCAGCTCCTCAAAATCCTTCCCTTGCTTCGAATAGTCTTTCTTCAAAAGCGAGGGGTTATTCTCTACCTCGACACCTTTATGCACCATCAGGGTCGCATCCCCGCCGTCATCCACGATCAACGTCGGGCCTTTCCCGTTGCCAAAATCAAGCGCCTGCTGCGTACACCACCAGTACTCAGAAAGGCTCTCACCCTTCCAAGCAAACACCGGGACCCCTGCTTTGGCCATCGCCGCCGCAGCATGGTCCTGGGTCGAGAAGATATTACAGCTCGCCCAGCGGACCTGCGCACCAAGCACCCGCAACGTCTCAATCAGCACCGCGGTCTGAACAGTCATATGCAGACTACCGGAGATCCTCGCACCCTTCAGCGGTTTGCCTGGGCCATACTTCTCCCGCACGGCCATAAGACCAGGCATCTCCTTTTCCGCAATCTCGATTTCCTTGCGTCCCAGACCGGCAAGGCCGATATCCTTAATCGCATAGTTACTATTCCTTGATTTTCTCATGACACCATACTCCACCATTTTTCTTATTTCAGGATGAGTTTCGCATCCACAACACAGATGCGTTTCTCATACACAAACACTGGATTTAAATCCATTTGATCAACATGATTAATAAGCTCCTGCCCAAGCGTCGAAACCTTCAACACCAGATCAACGACAAGCTTCTTGTTTGCCTTCATGCCACGGAATCCTTCCAAGAGTTTCTTACCGGCAAGCTCCTCGACCATCTGGGCAGCATCGTACGCATCAATAGGGACCACACGGAACGACACATCCTTGTACAACTCGGTGAAGACTCCGCCAATCCCACACATGACAGAAAGACCAAACGTAGGGTCCTGGACCAAACCGACGATGATCTCCACGCCTTTCTCCTCCATCTGATCGACGAGCAGATCCTCAGATGGGAACTTCTGCCGGAACTCTTGAAATGTTTTTTTAAGTTCATCCTTGTTCCGAATATTCAACCGTACACCACCCACATCTGTTTTATGAAGAATCTTCGATGAACAGACCTTTAAGGCGACAGGAAAACGCACCGAGAGCCTCTCAAGATCCTTCTCTTTACGAACCAGTTGATATCGCGTCGTAGGAATCCCATATGCACGCAGAAGGTCCTTTACCTCATTTTCTGCAAGCGCACCCTGCCTACCAGAAATCAGTTTCTTCACCGCCGGATTCATAGCTACTCCTTCCTGCGGTTATCGATAACCCGCTTTGCCTTTAAACCTGTTTCGAGGATGGTGTTGGGTGGAAGCACATCAACTCGAGGGGTGAATACAATCACGGACTGGATGTCCCCCTTCAGCTTCAAAGAAAGCTTCTGTGTATCAGCGATACTCAGCCGATCCTTGGTTTCCACCTCCACCGTCAACATATCAATATCATTTTCCGTGGTAAGCACCATACGCCAGTTCCCCCCGACCAACGAATTGTTCATCAGCACAGATTCAATCTGACCAGGGTAGATGTTCGTCCCCCGGATGATCACCATGTCATCGGACCGGCCTTTAATCATCGAATGACGCACATGCGTCCGGCCACAGGGGCATTCCTCTTGGTCATAGAGCTTTGCGATGTCACGTGTTCGATACCGAAGCAGCGGCATACCCTCCTTCGTAAGCGTCGTAAGAACAATCTCCCCTTCCTCCTCGACACCGACCGGTTCAAGCGTGATAGGATCGACGCATTCGACAAGGAAATGATCCTCCCAGAGATGCAACCCGTCATGCTGGTCACAGTCCGTGGACACACCAGGACCACACATCTCAGTCAGACCATAGATGTCATGCACATCCATATCCCAGGTGTCCATAAGCCGTTTCTTCAGACCAGGGGTGAACATCTCCGCGCCAAACAACCCATTGCGAACATGAAGTTTCTTTGGATCAAGCCCCATCTCACCAGCGACCTGCCCCAGGCGCATCGCATAGGAGGCGACACCGGAGAGAAACGTGGTCCCATAATAATCCATAAGCTTAATCTGCCGCTCCGATTGACCCTGACCAGATGGAATCACCAGCGCCCCAATTCTCTGTGCACCATAATGAAACCCAAATGCACCCGTGAACGTCCCATAGGGGATCGGGTTTTGGAAAATATCTTTTTTCGTCAGACCTGACATGGACAGACAGCGTGCCATCACTTCAGACCAGACCTCCAGGTCACCACGGGTGTAACATGCGGTCACCGGGATACCGGTCGTTCCTGAGGACGCATGCAGCTCTATACAGTCCTCCAAAGACACCGCCATCATCCCAAACGGCGCATTCTGCCGCAGATCATCTTTTGTCGTAAACGGTAGTTTCCGGATATCAGCAAGTGTTCTGATGTCCGCCGGTGTCACACCACGCTGCTTGAACGCTTTTTTATAAAACGGCACGGTCTCATACACACGATGAACCGTCTGCTGTAACCGCTCCAACTGCAGGTCCTTTAGTTTCTTTCTGTTAATCATCTCCATTTTCTTGTTGAAAAGAGTATCCATAAAACTCCCACGCCCCAAATACACTGATTCTTTATTAAGGTTGACGACCAAAGACAAAAAGAAACAGAAAAAAATGGGAAAACAAAGATTATTAAGGGAGAACAGGGTTAATAAAAATCGATAGTGGGGAAAAGACATGAAAAAATATCATATGATACGGCAAACATTCTCTCTTGGCATTATCTTCTTATCCATCGGGACCGGTCTTTATCCATCACTAGCACAAGACGCAGGACAACCACTATCGTCAACATCACGAGGAGAGTGGCTATACGTTGGTGGCTCTGGCCCAGGGAACTATACCACGATTCAAGAAGCTATCAACGCATCCTTTGAGAACGATACCGTGTTCGTGTATGATGATTCTTCGCCCTATAACGAACGTATCATCATCGATAAATCCATTCGTTTACTTGGCGAGAACAAAAATACGACAATCATTGTTGGAGTCATCGGAGGAGATGTCGTCTCTGTTCAGGCTGATTGGGTAACAATCAGTGAGTTTTCAATACAGTATCAATGCACGTATCCCTCATCAGACATCGCGATTCAAGCAAACCATACGTGTATCTCTCAGATGATTCTGACTGCTACAAGCAACTGGTTTGGAATTTCACTATGCTCATCTTGCGATACAAGAATATATGATAATCATATCTCAAATAAGTTCGTTGGCATCTCACTACGTGCATGCTCCAACAACAATACCATCACCAAAAATACCCTTACACAGAATGAGTACGGCGTAGAAATCGAATTAAGCTGCTGTAACCGTATCTATTATAACAACTTCAAGGACAACACCGTCAACGCTGCCGATAACGGAAACAACACATGGAATGCCAAGTATCCATCCGCGGGTAACTACTGGGACGTCTATAATGGAACAGATGAACATTGGGGTCAAAACCAGGAGAAGGACAGTCCAGATGGCGTCGGAGACACGTCTCTGCCTATCGCAGGTGGAGAGAACCAAGATCGATACCCATTAATGCAACCTTATACGACGACACAGCTGTGCTTTGATTCCCTCATCGGCGGGTTTGGAATGAGCGGGAAGATAACAAACGTTGGTACCACAACCGCCTTTCGAGTATGCTGGCAGGTGCTGTCTCTTGGTGGGTTTATACTTTTTGGGAGAAACACGTCTCACATGATCCAAAAACCACTTATACCAAATGAAGAAGCACTAGTCAACGTTTTTATGTTAGGACTAGGAAAAGCAGTACTGACGATAAGGATATGGGCAGATAATACGCCTCTCTATACCGGGAGGTACAATGTGACAATCCTACTATGTTTCATTCGTATACAGAAAGGAGGAAGAGAACTATACCAAGGAAGGACGATCCACGATGACCCGTTGCTGTAAAATCTGTGGCTCAGAGATTCCCGACGATTTCCCGACCGACATCTGCTACAATTGCCAAAGCATCATGAGCCGGGAAGACTTTCTCAAATAAAAATCATAATATAGACGAACATTGTTATAAAAATATAAATCAACGAGGATAGATATGATTACATCACTTGGACGAAACATCTTGGTGTCCGGAACTATTCTTCTGCTCCTTGGTGCTGCGTTCGCATCAGGCATATGTCTTACAACCATCACAGCATCAAGTCACAGCGACCACCGAACGTTCACCACACAAATCTGCGATACCAGGCAAGACACCCTACACAGCGTCCAGGTGACACAAGAACAATGCAGAGAAATCCAAACAGTGTTTGATAAGTTGAAGAATCAACTGTCAACAGCAGACTCTTTGGAAGAGACACACAGAATCTTCAACGACACCATCGACGTCCTAGCACGATACAATCTGCTGCCAAGCGATCTGAACATCCACCATCTCAAAAGACTGGTGACACGCACACACCCTTACAAAAAAATACCACGAATACAGACCAATCTGCTTCCATCTGTCCATGGCACATCAAACGAAGGGGAGATGCAGAACTTTTTTTGCTCAGTCGCAGGAAACACCAGCACCACCCATGTCGCAAAGCTAACCAAAAGGATAGCACACTACCTATACATCATCATGGACCACTATACAGGAAACGCTCTCTTAGTGAAAGTCGCAACAGCACTTTGGGTCGTCTGTAACCAAATCAGCAAAATCACCCAGAACATCGTTACACAAAACGGCTCTCATTACGGTGTGAGCATGTATTTTGGCAATTACCATTATTACCCGTATCCAGACTGGCTAAAACCCGCAGAGGGATGGATCTTCACAGACGGCATCAACGGAAAACAAAACCTCACAGGGTCCTTCTGGGGACACACCATAGCTGGCGGGTGGCAGCCTCAAGACGACTGGTACATGAACTACACGTGGAGAGGGTGCCTAGGGTTCAGCGGTCTGATCATCTACACCGGCTTAGATAACGCATATTTTATCGGCTCAGCCCTTCATGTACACGTAGGCTTCAACAGGCCATAGCATCCCCACATAAGATTCAAAGAAACAAGACAAAACACGAAATGACAAAGCACACTTTCATGTTTCAATTACCATGTTGATTTCAATTCACATCACCCTATAATATAGCCGAACCTACCGCAACAGTTCATTATCATGGGAGCCCCCATTTTATGTAACCTACCGTCTCCTACAAAAAAAAAAGAAGGGATGATGATTTGTTGTCTTCACGAAAGGAATTGAGATCCTATTTTACTCCAAGGACGAAGAAGAACAACAGGAATCCGCTCGCTGATTTTGTCATCGGCTCTTCACCAGACACCTCGACCGTCACCGTAATCGTAACCTTCCCTAATCCGATCACGGGTTTATCAGTAATGACTATCGAATCATCGATTGGAAGGGAGTCAATCGTTCCGGTCTTTGTTTTCCCAAGAAGGACAAGTCCACCTGCAAGCTCAATGCTCCAGTTC
>MUGD01000234.1 GCA_002900555.1 Thermoplasmata archaeon M9B2D
GAAACTTGGATATCAAAATCACTTGAATCAAAAAATAGAGTGTCACCAGATTCTATTTGATCATATGCAATTGATTCGGCATAGTCACGCAATGAATCAGAGGCATCTACTAATGAACACTCATCCTTCATCCGAGTCAAGAGGTCTTCAGTAGTTGTTGGAATAGGTTCAAGTCCACGAAACCCTAACACAGAGAATAACATCTCACGAAATTTCAAATCTTCAATTTTACTCTTAGGCGATCCCGTGCCGATAGGAATAGCATAACTGAAGTGCTGAGCCTTCATTAGATGATTAACTGTTTCGGGCCACCCTCTCTCTTGTTCAATTGAAGAAAGTACATCGAGTAGGTCACGGTCTCTTCGCTCACCAATAGCATCTGCTATCATTTGCACACGCTGTTGTTCTTCAGACTGTCGTACACGGTCCTTGACAGCTTTCAGAATTATTGCACGATTATCGTCTTCTGTCAATAGAGGACCTCATGAATATTGCTTTCTGAAAATATCTGAATGATTGCTATATGATTAAGTGTATTATTTCTACAAAAGATACTGTATTTCTTGTATTACAAGTAATATAATTGAGTATGGAAAGGAGCTAGATTCGTTTTTTGAGCTGTGGAAAAACCTGCATTGGGAAAAAAGCGCCGTTCTAAGATTAGAACTATGTATAATTGTTGTAAGTGTATGTATGAGTGTGTCGTAGTAATAGAAGATAGATTGATGTCATTGGATCACGGTCTCTTTGACATCTCAGGCACTTTCAGTGTCATCTCTATCTCCTCAAAACTTCCAGGATGACTCAACTAGTAGCTTGAATGCACAAGTGCTGGATTGTGACTCCACTCATCGGTCATGCTTCTATGTGCGACACGCTCGAGCCATTTCTTTATTAAATTTTGAACATCAATGATATTATTCAACAGATTACTTATTCTCGTTTACGAGAGATATCCGTTTTCAGGGCAAGTGATAATGAGAGATTTTCTAGAAGGGATACGATTGTACGTTCTGTTACTTTGACGCTCTCCAGATCTTCTTGAGTCAATTCAGACTTTCCTGCAAGAATTTCACGTATTCTTCTATAGTCACCTATGCGTGCAGCAACCTCCTCAAATGGACGAAATATTGTTAATTCAAATAATCCAAGATATGTAAGAAGCAGCATTGTATAGAAACAACGAGTCACATTCCTTCTGGCTTGTTTGAGCGTTCTATTGAAGGCTCCTCTCGATACTCCTTTCGCCTTGGTTCCAGCTCGAGAACGAATCGATGCTTTGTCTTCGTATGTTATATGTGCTCCATAATTATCTTCGATAACTAGATCAATCAGAAGTGTTTCAAGCTGGGTTTGACTAAGAACAGAACCGTTCTGTAGTATTTTGAGAATTGGTTCTTGTAATACCTGTTTAGCTCCTGATGTAAGTTCTCTCATAACTTTTCGATTAGATTGTATGTCTAGTTTCTTATTCATACCAATGCTCCTCCATCATGTTTCTGCATACGAGTATTCTATAACGCTTTGAAATAGCCTCTCTGGGTATTTTTACAACTAGTGTTCATAGATAGACTCTGTTGCTCTGTATGGATACAAAATCGTATACAAGACTAATCCTCTTAAGCATCACCATACCAAGACTGTGATACTTGTAATACAAGATCTATGATTGCCTACCGATGGGATAGGGTCCATTCTGATTCAGGGCTCATCTCTACAAAACCAAGGATAAGATTACCTCGAACTTCATCAAACTTGAATACGCCGAAAACATGTCGACCAGAGCTATCAATCCATTCAATCCTACCACGAAGTAGGTAGTGTTGGAACAAGATACGACAATGTTTTCGAATTGAAGCGAACAGATTTTTGTATCTCCTTCGTTGAGATGGGCGAATCCCCCACCTAGATAGAATGAACCGATTCGTAAGATTATTGCTTGAGATGAGTGTTGATTTCCTTGATTTCATCTCGCTGTTTGTGGAGTCGAGAAGTGTGCCCTTTAGACAGTCTGGTATTGCAGCCAAGACTGATGCAGTAGGTTCGGGATCACGAACTGCAGAAGATGTATGCGTATTAGCTGTCAAGGTTAATCGATTACTAGTTCTTACACTACCTTAAGAGGACCTATATGAAATTCTCTGAAACATGGTAATATATGTAATACATTGAAGAGCTCTGCAAAACCAGTTCATGACATTGTCAATTCACTGGATTAATATCTAGTTTGAATTCCAGATTCGGAATGAGTAATGATGGTGAATAAGAGAGCGACCATTCATGTGACTGGAATAGTCCAAGGAGTAGGATTCAGACCTTTTGTGTATCGTGTTGCGAAATCCTTGTCGCTTCTAGGTTATGTACTAAACCTCGGTGATGCAGGTGTTGAGATTATTGTGGAGGGTGAAGAAACACATATTCAAAAATTGATTCAGAGTGTTAGAAACGACTCGCCCTCAATTTCACGGATCGATACACTGGATTTAGAGTGGACTGACTCTCAAGAGGAATTCAAAGAATTTCAGATTCATAAGTCTTCAACAATTCGAAATGAAGATGCAATTCCTGTGTTGCCACCTGATATTGCCATCTGCAAGGACTGTGTGAATGATTTGATGTATGAGAACTCAAGGTGGTATCTTTACCCATTTACATCATGTGCTGCATGTGGACCTAGATTCTCAACTATTACAGACTTACCATATGATAGACCCAACACCACAATGCTCGACTTCCCATTATGTGATACTTGTAATACAGGTTATATAAATCCAATTGACCGTAGATATCACGCACAGACAACGGCTTGTCATAATTGTGGTCCTGTTTATCATCTAGTAGACAACAGAGGTGCAACGATAGCAAATACAAATCCGATTGAAAGAACAGCACAGTTAATTGATGAAGGAGCTATTGTAGCACTTCAAGGAATTTCAGGAACCCACATTGCTACGAAGACCAGTAATCATGAACCAATAGAAACACTCAGATTGCGAAAGAAGAGGTCTCATCGTCCATTTGCAATTATGGTTCGAGATCTTTCGACACTAAAACATTTGAGTCATATTAATGAGCTTGAAGAGAAGATACTCACATCTTGGAGAAGACCAATTGTACTGGTCATGAAGACAACTATAAGTCTGAAGAAACA
>MUGD01000235.1 GCA_002900555.1 Thermoplasmata archaeon M9B2D
TCGCCCTTTTGAAGAAACGTAACACTTGGAAACGTAATGCGACATTAATTACAGTGGCGCCCACAGGTAGTATCGGTCTAATCGCACAGACATCCAGTGGGATAGAGCCGTTATTTGCGGTGGCTCATAGTAGAATATTGGCTGAGGGGATTAATCTCAGCGAGGTAAATCCTCTGTTCAAAGTGATAGCTGAGAAAAGGGGGATATGGACAGATGAGCTTGAACGTCAGATTGTGAGAACGGGGACTGTTCAAGACATAGATTCAGTACCTGAAAACCTCAAACGTCTCTTCAAGACAGCACACGAGATTGATCCAGCATGGCATGTTAAGATGCAGGCGGCTTTCCAGAAACATACTGATAATGCAGTAAGTAAGACCGTAAATCTTCCAAATCAAGCCACCACAGAAGATGTTGAGCGTATATTCCTATTAGCTGACGAACTTCAACTCAAGGGTATAACCGTCTTTAGGGACGGATGTCTTGATGGAGTTCAAGTCCTCTATAGTGGATGTACAAATTGTGATGTTCAGTAAAAGATGCTAAATACCTGAGATCTCAGCTTCCGCTCATCCATCTGAGCTGATTGAATAAGGATAGCTATGACAGTGACAACTTGGATTGTCTAGTCGCGTGTCTTGTAATTTCAAGATTGCATGATTTATGCTCGATACACCACTCCTCGCATTTCTTCGCCCATTCCTTTTCATCATATAATAGATGACATTCCTCACATTCGAATAGATTTCCTATCTGTTTCATGATATTTGTCATCTGCAATGACAAATATCAGGTCTATGATAGAGGATGTAAGAACAAGTTCTGTATTTCATTCCTCTTGAACAGAAAAGGAATTTATAATACTTTTTTTGTTTAAATAAGGGCTATTATTCGCCTAAATCGCAATATAAGGACAAAGAGCAATAAACTAATAAGTGTAATTTTCGAGTATCTAATACTAAACAGAATCACAACTACACACGCAATTACAGGATTGAATAACCACAAGGAAGACGTGTGATAATCTGACTATAACAGCGGAATAGCGACAAACATCCTAATTGTGTAGTCATCTACGCTATAACCGATCTGTAAGGTGAATCATATGAATAAGAAGAATGAATATAGAGAGAGATTGCCGATTGTGGAATGGCCGGAATTAGAGAGAAAGATGGGGATTATAGCTCGAATGACAAGTGATCCCCCGTTCATACAGAAGCAAAGTGAACCTCTTGAACAGCAAAAAGTAATTGATCCACTCTTGGTATTCACAAGGAATTTCGTTCAAAGGGAGAGAGAAATTTCACGAGGATGATGTGTCCCGATGAGTTGGGAAAAACAACTCGAAGACAATATATCAAAAATAGATGAGCTACTATCATTCATAGATGTAAATGAAGATGAGATAGAAACATTGGAGGATATTTGTAACACGCATCCATTGCGAGTTTCAAGATATTACCTGTCGCTAATTGATAAGAATGATATGAGTGACCCCATCAGGAAAATTGCAATACCTATCGTTCATGAGCATTACTTGGAAGGTAGCTATGATACAAGTGGAGAACGTGCAAACACTGTATTTCAAGGACTTCAGCACAAGTATCAGCAAACTGCTGTTATCTTAGCTACAAATGAATGTGCAATGTATTGTAGACATTGCTTTAGAAAACGGCTTGTAGGCCTTGACACAGATGAAACCTTGCGGGATCTTGGGCGAGCAGTTGAGTACATTAGAAACCACAGGGAAATCAATAATGTTCTTATCACTGGAGGAGACCCATTAATCCTCCCCAATGAGAGAATCGAGGGCTTTCTGAAAGCATTTACAGAAATTGAACACTTGGACTTCATTCGATTTGGAACAAGAGTTCCAGTTACCTTTCCTCAGAGAATAACGGAGGATAGAGAACTTCTTGGAATGTTGAGTGACTACTCCGATAGAAAACGCATCTATTTTGTAACGCAATATAATCATCCCAAAGAAATCACTGATGAATCATATGATGCAATTCAAGGGATTTCAAAGGCAGGAATAACAATCAGTAATCAGACGGTCCTACTAAAAGATGTTAATGACAGTCCAGATGTAATGGTAAAACTTCAAAGAAGTCTCGTTGAAATTGGTGTGGTTCCATACTATATTTTTCAATGTAGACCTGTGAAACGGGTGAAAAAACATTTCCAAGTTCCATTATATGATGGGTGCAAAATAATGAATAAAACTAGGGCTTTGCTTGACGGACATAGTAAGAGATTTCGATTCATCATGTCCCATCCGACCGGAAAGATAGAAATTCTTGGAATCCACAATGAGCAGTTTCTCTTCAGATATCATCAAGCAAAGGATTTGAAAGACTATGGAAGATTCTTCTCAAGAAGAGTCAGTAAGACTGCAACTTGGTTGGATGAGATGGAGAATCATCCAACACTAAGTATGTAGTTTGATTATTTTATATGGAGGCGATCGACGATATCTTTGATTCCAAAGGTATTTGATACTGCATCAAGAGCAGCTTCATACTCAACTCGGTTTGACATGGCTCCCGAAACGGTAACCACTCCATTCTTTACTTGAATGTCAATGGCATCCACATCAACAATAGGACTCCGACTAATTGCCTTCACGACGTCATCAGCAATGACATCATCCACGACTGCTTTTGTAGGTACTACAGTTAGTGCGTTTTGAATGCCTACTACACCAGTCAGACCAGAGATTATTTGTTCAGCCTTGAATTTCTTCCAATATGCATCGACATGTCCACTCAATAATACCTTACCATTCTTGACAGATACTTGTATTTCTGAGTCCTTAATGCTGTCATGCCATGCAAGTTGAGTTTCTATATTAGTTTTGATCTCTCTATCGAGAGGTATCTCTATTTCTGAGGAATATTTTACTAATAATTGGTTGTCTACTTTCGTCACTCCAGATACTCTGTAGGCATCGAACAATGCTGCCTCAGATGCAGCATAATTTGGCACAGTTCCGCGTAGAGTCACTTCTCTATTGTCAACTTGAACTTTGACATCCGATGCATCTACTCTACTATCCCAGTATAGTGTATCGATAATTGTTTTCTTTATTGTTTCATCGTTATTTTTCATTATAGTTAATTCCGTA
>MUGD01000236.1 GCA_002900555.1 Thermoplasmata archaeon M9B2D
CATCTGAAATGCTTTGACCATCAGAACAAGCCACATGACAAGAACCATCAGCCAGAAAATCCAGCTAATCCATGACAAGACCACCAAGGCAGGTCCATAATCAATAACCCCAAAAAAACCCCCGAAAATCCATGCAAGGATCATCAACGGAAGGAACACCAATATCGATTGCATTGCATGAAAACGGATGAACTTGTTCTTATCTTCGACAAAATAGAAGAACAACCCAGAGACCCAAAAAAAGACATAGCACAGCATAGCCTCAAAATTCTCTTCTAACCCAAGCGATGTTTTAGTCATAGGACGTTATCGGACTTGCCCTTATTATTTTTTTTGAAAGACAAAGTCAAAAGAACCGTTCCTGCTACGACATCGCTAATCATCCATCAAAACAAAAAAAGATTCCTTATGTGAAATCAATAAAGGTGAAAAACGATTTAAGCTTCGTTCCTTTTATCGTCCGCTGTGAACGTAAAGCACATCGGTGTCCTGACAATCCTAGCCGCAAGCATCATCTGGGCAATCGAACCGATACTTACGAAACTCTCCTATCAGACCTCTGATTTTCTCCACACCTCAGCGATACGGGCCATGGTCGCTGCACTTACCGCACTTATCTACATCGTGCTTACAAAAAAACCTGTGTTAAAGGTGAGCAAAAAGCAGCTTTCCCCATTGGTCTACATTGCTTTAGTCGGGACACTTGTGGCTGATTTCATGTATTTCGTTGGCCTATCGCAAATACCGGTGATTAACGCGGTCATCATCGGACATATGCAGCCGGTGTTCATCATCACCTTTGGGTTTTTTCTGCTTAAAACAGACGCATTAACCAAATTCGATTACCTAGGCATCTCCCTTCTGATTTTCTCAGGGCTGCTTGTCACCACCAAAACCATGGAAAACCTTTTTGCGTTACGGTTCGGAACCACGGGAGACCTCATCGTGCTGTCTGCAACCATCGCATGGGCGACCTCTGCAATCGTGATGAAAAAACACCTCACCATGATGGACGCAGGGGTGATCACCTTCTACCGGTTCTTCTTCCCTTCGCTTCTTTTTGTCGCGTATCTTGGTTTAACGTCTTCTCTGTTTATCGCAAACATCTACCAAGTGTGCATCGGTGTGATCATCGGCATTGGCACAATTCTTTACTATGAGGGGTTAAAACGCCTGAAAGCAGCACAGGTCTCAGGTCTTGAACTGTCAACCCCGTTCTTCGCAGCAATCCTCGCATACTTTTTCCTTAGCGAATCTATGACCATTATGCAGGTCATAGGAATTCTGTTGCTTATGGTCGGTGTGTACCTCATATCAAGAAAAGAATAGTAAGCTTGCTTACCGTTCGATGACCGTCTTTCGTATCGCCTCTGCAAACGACAGCACATCCTGCCGTTGCGTGGTAAACGAGCACATGAGTCGGACCTCGCAGGTGCGTTCATTGAAGCGATGGAAATAGTACTGCTTCTGAAGTCTGGTGATACAGCGGTTGGGGATAACGACATATACCATATTTGCCTCCACCTTCTGGGTAACCTGTACGCCAGGGATACGTTCCAATTCTCTGGCAAGAAGCTGGGCCATTGCATTTGCATGCATGGCGTTCTGCAGCCAGAGATCGTTTTCGAGAAACGCGGAGAACTGCGCGGAGATATACCGCATTTTACTTGTAAGTTGCATCCCCTGCTTTCGGATAAACTCAAAATTCTTTGCAAGATTTTTGTTAAAAAACACCACTGCTTCCCCGTACATCATCCCGTTTTTCGTCCCCCCAAACGACAAGATATCCACTCCTACCTTTCCGCAGATGTCATTTAAGCCGACCTTCAGAAACGCGGCAGCATTACACAACCGGGCGCCATCCATATGGACAAGCATCCCCTGGGCATGGGCAAAGTCAGAGATCTTTTGAATCTCCTTTGGTCTGTACACTGTCCCTCGCTCGGTCGCCTGCGTCAGAGAAATAACATGCGGTTGAGCCATATGAGGATCACCAACACCGATGATAAATGATTCAATCAGATCGACGGTAAGCTTCCCATCGCGAGTCGGAATAACCACCAGTTTACACCCAATGTAGTTCTCAGGACCACAGCACTCATGGACGGTCAGATGAGCGCTCTCCGCACAAAGGATAGAATGAAACGAATCAGTGACATTTCGTAACCCAAGGATGTTTGCTGCAGTCCCGTTATACACAAAGAAAATCTCGGTCTGTCTGCCGAAAATCTCTGTCAGCTGCCTTACCGCCTTTTTAGTATACTCATCATGACCATACGCGACGACATAGCCGGCATTGACGTTTTGAAGAGTGGTAAGGATATCAGGATGCACGCCTGAATGATTGTCACTTCCAAATCCTGCAAATGAGCCCATGCATGCATCAAGCAGCATTTGTTATAAAAAATCTTCCATCTAGTCTATTGCCCGAGCGATACATCATAAAAAAAAAAAAGAAAAAAAAGATTTCGTAAAAATAATGAATCGAAGAACTATTCATTTTTTACTAAAATCTCTTCGGTCGATGTTGCTGATAGCACTCCCTGCAATAGACAGGTTTTGTCCCATTTGGTTTGAAAGGAACTTCACATTCTTTTCCACAATCTGCACAAGTCGCCTTATGCATTTCTCGTGGTCCGCCAAAACGACCGCGTCGGTCTTCTCTATACATAGCTATTACTTCCTTATGATGCGCGTGTATTCATCATGGTGTATTTAAACATATACTTGTATCGATAATTCAAAGAAAAACCATGCGTCATTCTTGCTTCCTTAATTATTAAAAGAGGAACTATTACTGTACAAAATTCCTTTATCGAAAAAAAACAGGTATCAATAAAAAGCAGCCCCGGGCGGATTTGAACCGCCGACGTTGGCTCCAAAGGCCAAAATGTTGCCACTACACCACGGGGCTAGATGCTCATACCAGGAATCTTTGATTTTATTTAAGCGTATGCATCAACCATCAACTGTTTTTCGCTTGTTTCTTCTGCGCTGTTTTCTGAAGCTTTGCCCAGCTGTCACGCAATTCAACCGTTCTGTTTAGAACAAGATTGCTCTCCGTTGTATCCGGGTCGACGCAGAAATA
>MUGD01000237.1 GCA_002900555.1 Thermoplasmata archaeon M9B2D
CAACAGGTTGGGAATCAGGCCCAACGGGTGAATTGGCCGAATCTGCTCAGTTGGTTTTACTATTTGGTAATACTGAAATACTGAAAAACGAAGAACATTTAGATAAAATCAAAACCGCCTACCCGAATGCCCACCTATTAGGTTGTTCCACGGCTGGTGAAATTTGCGGCACCCAAGTAACAGATGAATCATTGGTCGCAACAGC
Organism: Thermoplasmata archaeon M9B2D; assembly: GCA_002900555.1. The sequence goes on from MUGD01000237.1 coordinate 206, forward strand.
TGTATATTTCGAATTTTCTCAGTTGAAAGGAGCACGAACCAAACTTAGCGATGTGGGGAACAGTTTTCAGGCAGGAGAACACTTGGCCAATTCATTGGATAAAGAGGGGCTGGTGCATGTGTTTGTGCTCTCTGATGGGATCGAAGTTAATGGCAGCGACCTCGTAGAAGGATTGGTTAACAGTTTGCCTGACAGTATCACCCTAACAGGAGGTCTTTCAGGTGACGGAGAGCATTTCAAGGAGACGCTCGTGCTCTGGGACGGACCACCTGAAAGCGGCGTGATTACAGCCCTTGGTTTATACGGGAATCGGCTGAAGGTTGGCTACGGATCTTTGGGAGGTTGGGATCCATTTGGTCCCGATAGGGTGATTACGCGCTCAAATGCGAATATTTTGTATGAACTGGACGGCAAATCAGCTTTGAAATTGTATAAACGATATTTGGGTGAGCATGCCCTGGGTTTACCGGCTACAGGTCTTCTTTTCCCTTTGAGCCTCCGGAGTAAAAAGGGCGATACCGGGGTAGTTCGTACGATTTTGTCTATAAACGAAGAAGAGAAGAGCATGACGTTTGCAGGTAATGTCCCCGAAGGGAATTATGCACGTCTAATGAAAGCCAATTTTGACCGTTTGATTGATGGGGCGACTGAAGCAGCTAAAACCAGTTATGAGGCCATCGGTTCTTCATCTCCGGATCTGGCTATTCTTATCAGTTGCGTTGGTCGAAAGATGGTATTGCGGCAAAGGGTCGAAGAAGAAGTAGAAGGAGTTCGTGAAATTTTGGGTGATCAGACCGTCTTGACCGGATTTTATTCTTATGGTGAAATTTCGCCTTTTAGGCCGGGAGCCAAATGTTCCCTGCATAACCAAACAATGACCATTACAACGCTTTCTGAGAGATAGAGTATGACACGTATACATAGTTTATTGAAGCGCCAGCTTAAAAGGCATTTAGATGATCCGGATTCAATTCCTCCGGAGTGGCAGAATTTTATTGGAGCTGTAAACGATGCATATTGGCAATCTGACGCCGATCGAAGGATGCTTGAGCGATCATTAGATTTAAGCTCTCAAGAGTTGCTCCAAGCAAATTCAGAGCTTCGTACCATCTTTCAGGCCTTTCCTGATCTGCTATATCGACTCGACAATCAGGGCACGATTTTGGACTGCAAAGCAGGGTACACAAATGATTTATTTATTCCTCTGGGAAAGTTAATCGGTAAGAAGATCCATGATGTTCCTCTTGACATAGTCGGAGTCAAATTATTTGAAGCGATTCATCAGGTTCAAGAGAACAGGTCAATGGCCACTATAGAGTATCCAATGCAGATAAAGGGACAAAATAATTTTTACGAAGCAAGATTACTGCCAATAATGGAAGATCAGATCATTGTCATCGTTCGAAACATTACTAATCTGAGGCAGGCTGAGGAGGAGTTGATTCTTTTGGCCACAGCCATTGAGCAGTCTTCGGAAAGTGTAATTATAGTAGATAGAAAAGAAAAAATACAATATGCTAATCCCGCCTTCGAGGCGCTTAGTGGATTTACTCGTAAAGAACTAACCGGCAAAAACTATAGTATCTTTATGGATGACAGGCACGATGAAAATTTTTACAAGAAGATATGGGATATTATCTCTATTGGAAAGATGTGGTCTGGGCGGATAACCAACAGAATGAAGGATGGGACATCACGCGAATTTGAGACAAGAATTTCACCAGTTCGAGACAGTACTGGAAAAATTGTCAACTTTGTTTCCGTCATTCGAGATATTACCAATGAAATCAAACTTGAAGCCCAACTCCAACAAGCCCATAAAATGGAATCCATCGGTACTTTGGCTGGAGGCATTGCCCATGACTTTAACAATATCCTTTCTTCAGTATTCGGATTTACGGAGTTGGCACTTAACGAGGCCAAAATAGGAACGTCGCAACATGAACACCTTCAGGAAATCCTAATAGCAGGAAACCGCGCAAGAGATCTTGTTAAGCAAATCCTTACGTTTAGTCGTCAGATTGATCAGGAACAAAAACCGATTCAAGTGAAACCTATTTTAAAAGAAGCTCTTAGGCTGCTCAGATCCTCTATACCAACTACTGTTAACATTAAAGAAAACGTTCAAAGTAATTCATTAGTTATGGGTGATCCGACTCAGATCCATCAGGTACTTATGAATCTATGTTTAAATGCCGCTCATGCAATGGAGAATGACGGGGGGGTATTGACAGTTAGACTGTCTGATGTGGAACTGAATTCAGAATTTGTCTCCAACCATCCGGATTTAAAACCAGGACCGTATATCGAGTTAACCGTGACGGATACGGGCCATGGTATACCCCTCAATGTTATAGAAAAAATATTTGATCCTTTCTTCACAACCAAGGAAAAAGGAGAAGGAACCGGCATGGGGCTTTCGGTTGTTCATGGTATCGTTCGTAGTCATGGAGGCGACATACACGCCTGCAGCGAACCTGAAAAAGGATCAACTTTCAAAGTTTTCCTTCCTAAAATAGAGAGACGTTTGAAACCGGCCGAAAAGGTCGATAGGCTCATTCCTACCGGAACTGAGCGCATCCTTTTCATCGACGATGAACCTGCACTTGTAGAGGCGAACAAACAAATCCTTAAATCCTTGGGGTATGATGTTGTTACAAGAACCAGCAGCATTGAAGCCTTACAACTGTTTGAGGAGAAAAAAGACCATTTTGACCTTGTAATTACCGATATGACCATGCCTCATATGACAGGCATTAAGTTAGCAGAGAAACTCTTACAAATACGACCGGATATCCCGGTGATACTCTGCACCGGTTTCAGTTCGATGATAGATGAGCAAGAAGCGTTGGATATGAACAT
>MUGD01000052.1 GCA_002900555.1 Thermoplasmata archaeon M9B2D
GGAGAATCACATGATAAAACAAGGATACATCTCTTAAAATAAGATAAGAATGTCAATCAGTTATCTCTTGATGACATCAACCATCGCAATCTTCTCAAGGATAAGGTCCCCGTAGCGTTCCTTTGGAACAGTCGATAGCTCCTTCTCAGTGATACCGAATCGTTTCAGGGTTCTAGTATCACCCTGCAATATGGATTCTTCAGGAAGAAGATTAAACGTCTTGAGGAGTTTTTTCTTTATCGCCTCATCAACAGTTTTTTTCTCTTTTTCATCCAAAGCATCTGTGATGAGAAACACGATGGTTTGTCTTCCTTTTTTAACACCTATTTTTCTAATAGCTTTTTCAATCTGACGCTCCCCTGCGGCATATAATAAGATTTCTAACGCAAGCGAGCCGGTCGCGTTTGTTCTTTGTTGAAATGCTCTTCTTGCATGTGTTGTTGCGGAGAAAAGGTGGTCAGTTGAATAAATCATGGTCGCATCGAATGCTTGAACTGTGAGATGTTCAGAATTTGAAAACGCAACAAGCCGCTGGATAAACACATCGACGTTATCGATACTCCCGGATGCTCCGACAACAGCAATCATCGTTTCGATCTCCTTAAGGTGGTATTTCCTGATAGATCATCTTCTCCGAGTTGCTGTTTGATGTTTTTTGCGACTGTTTTTCCGATCATTTTGATCTTTGCAAGACGCTCCAGAGGAACACCTCGTAAATCATTGATGGTTTTAAATCCTTCACGATACAGGGCACGAGCACGAACCCTCCCGATGCCTTTCAAAGAGATCAGACTTAAGAGTTCTTCCTTACATCCATTCTGGACGCGTACCAGCAAGTTCGTAAGGTCAGTGACCGACGAGAAATTATACATCCGCGCAAACTCCCTGGTTGCATGAAGCAGCCACTCGACCCTCTCAACAAGGGTATGAACATCTCCTGGCCAGATAGTATATTTCTGTACCAGGAAATCGTATGATTTCTCCTCAATCCAATCCTCTAATAAAAACGCTGTCTTCAAATCACTTAAAAACCATTCATATTCATCAGTTGACGCGAGAGGAATGTCTAAAAGAAGGGATTGTTTCATCCGATTTGCCTTCTCCTCAACCCAGGAATCCACTCCGCGGAGGTACAACGACCGGACATCAGGTGTTGAACAGACCGCATGGAGAAACGACAAAGAGGTTGTCTGCTTGGTGGTGGATCGCTCTAAAGCGGTTTTTAACCGAATTGCAGATAAGGGATCAATATACAGAGATGAGGTTCTGCTTCCAAACAACGTAGAAACATATCCAGTATTTGTCTGCTCAATGAATTGATGTTCAAGGAGGAATTCTACAGCCTCATCCACCTCTTTTTCAATGGTAAATTCATTGGTTTGATACGCATAAAAGGTACTCTGGATGAACCTGTACATCTCTTCAGTGTTATGCACAAATTGTGTGGCAACCGCTGCAAGAAGATGCATCCGTAATGCGGCTTGACTTCCCAACTTTGAATAGATAGGCTCTGTATCCGCTAGGATATAATTATAGAAAATCTGATCTCGTTGATTCCCATCTTTGGCTATCGTGATCGCCTCACCTACCGTATCATATCGTGGTCTGCCTGCACGGCCTGCCTGCTGCTTGTACTCAAGAATCGGAATCGGGGTCATCCCAAAGTTTTCATCATACCGCCACAGGTCACGGATGATTACCCGACGTGCAGGGATGTTGACCCCCGCAGCAAGCGTAGGAGTGGCAATGATGCATTTGATCAGATGGCCCTTAAACCCTTGCTCGACGAGCCGTCGGTGGCTGCTTTCCAATCCTGCATGATGAAATGCTACGCCATGCTCAACGTTCTGCACCAGTGTTTGTTCGATGCCGACGACTTCAGGTTGCTCGTGTTTTATAGAATGAACCAATTTTTTAAGATCTTTTTTATCAGCCTCTGTAAGCAAGCGTGCAACGATAGGAGATAAGCGGTTCGCAAGAGAAACCGTTGACTTTCGGTTGTTGACAAAAACCAATGTCTGTCCTCCATCGTTCACGGATTCCTGTACCAACAGTTCCAAGGCTTGTTTTGTATCACCTGTGATACATTTTGTTGAACCGTCATTATATTTTATCGTATTCTGAAAGAACACGCCTTCCTTAAGAACGACGGGACGCCAGTTAGACGAAACAAGCTTCCCACCGAGCCAATCTGCGAGCTCTACTGCGTTTTTTATGGTCGCTGACAATGCGATCAACTGCGTCGCTGGGTTACGTGCCTTTATCTGAGCGATGATCACCTCAAGAGCGGGACCTCTGGTTGGATCATGGATTAAATGAACCTCATCGATGACAAGGACTCTGATTTTATCAAGCCACTGTAAACCATGACGAAGCAAGGAATCAGCCTTCTCAGAGGTACAGACAATAACGTCATACTTTGAGAGACGGACATCGGATTCATCAAGATCCCCAGTGGAAATCCCAATGGTTATCCCAAGCGACGTAAAGGCCTTCAAATCCTCATATTTCTCCCGAGCAAGCGCACGAAGCGGGACGATATACAAGGCTTTTCCTCCTTCATGTGTTAACCGCTGGACAATAGTAAGATATGCGACCAGGCTTTTTCCTGCGGCTGTCGGAATAGACAGCACCACATGTTCCCCCCGCAGAGCATAGGGTAACGCATCAGCCTGAGGAGGGTACAGCTCTGTTATCCCTTGTTTTGCCAGGATTTCTTGGATCTGAGGATCTAGTGCCACTTGTTCGATTTTCATACCTATCCACGGAATAGAGGAAGAACTTAATAAACAAACATGTTATTCCTTTATACAAACATTATGGTGACTCTATGGGCCGAAGACAAACAATGATGGAAAAATATAAGATACAAATGAAAGCCTATCGAAAAAAACGAATGAAAAGTGATAGTACTCCGTATGTACCATCCGATGGCATCGTCTATGTGATTGATTCGCTTGACCCAGGCAAGAAAATACAAGTTCAAGTTGTGAAAACCAGGGTTAAAAGCCAACGGCAGGTCATCGAAAGCATTGCCTGTCCCGTCTGTGGAAACGAGATGCTTTGGGATGACCACTGGGAAGCATTCACCTGCCTAAAACACGGGAAAAAAGCAATCTACGAACTCGTTGTCAAATAAGGAGAAAGGTGACAGGTATAAGTATACCTTTTTCTATTACGGGGTTGTGAGTAGTTATGGTTGAAGAAAAAATAGGGATTGTAGAACATTTCTTCACACATATAAGCGTGGCTGCTATCAAAATCACTGACGGAGAGCTGAAAATCGGGGATACGGTTCATTTCGTTGGCGCCCATACAGATTTTACCCAATCAATTGACCGCATGGAAATCAACCGGGCTCCTATTGAATGTGCAAAACCCGGTGACGCGATCGGAATCAAAGTAAAAGAGAAGGTCCGAGAGCACGATATCGTCTATAAAGTCCCAAAAGGTGAAACCGCATGAAAGAAATGGCTGAAGTACGAGAGCTAAAAGTAGGAAGATACGTCTTAATCGACGAAGAACCATGTAAAATAATGAGTATATCTACCTCTAAACCAGGGAAGCATGGTGAGGCAAAAGCACGGATTGAGGCCATCGGCATCTTTGATGAGCAGAAACGTAGCGTCGTCCATCCCGTGAAACATAAGGTAGGAATCCCCATCATCGACAAGCGAAGCGCCCAGATTCTTGCGCTGATGGGCGCTGATGTCGTACAACTGATGGATATGGAGACTTACGAGACTTTTGAGATGCCTATCCCAGACGAGCTGAAAGGCCAGCTTGAACCAGGAAAAGAAATCCTGTACCTGCAGGCGATGGGAAAGCGGAAAATCACCAGAGTTTAACCCTACAGAAGTCTCGAGTAACCAAGGGTCCGTTACTATGCAATTTCCAACATATTTTGCAGATGCAGAATCAAGTCTTACGGACGCATCATTTGTCCTGTTCGGCGTTCCCTTTGAAAAGACCTCCTCGTTTCGCCATGGAGCAGACAAAGCCCCTTATGAGATACGACAAGCAAGCTGGAATTTTGAGCGTTATGACCTTCGAAACAGCGTGAATTTCGAGCACGTCCTGATACATGACTTTGGTGACCTTGATGTAAAGAACCTCACGTCAAAAGAAGTTTTTCAGACGACAAAAACCTTCACCTCCCATGTGCTATCTAAGAAGAAAATACCGATAGGCATCGGGGGAGATCATTCGATTACCCCGGGCATCGTTTCAGCATTTCCAAAAGATATCGCGGTCATATCCCTTGATGCCCATATGGATTTTCGTCAGGAATACAAAAACGATACCAATAATCATGCATGTGTCATCCGAAGAGTCGCTGACCATATCCCCATTGACCATATCGCTGTACTTGGAATCAGATCCGCAGAAAAAGAAGAATACGAACAAGCCCAAAAACAAGGTCTTTTTTTCCGTGACGCTTTTACCATCAATACGATTGGGTTGGAAAAAACAATCCAACAGACAAAAAGCCTCTTGAAAGGAAAAAAAATCTACCTCACAATAGATATCGATGTTGTTGACCCGGCATATGCACCAGGGACCAGTACGCCAGAGCCTTTTGGACTGACTCCTACGCAGGTTATTGAGATCATAGAAGAATTCTCACCATGGCTTATCGGCTGTGATCTTGTAGAAGTATGCCCACCCTATGATCATGGGCAGACCGCGGTCCTTGCAGCAAAACTGATACAAACAAGCATCGGTTTGATATGGAAACAAAGAAAAGCTTAAATTAATATATATCAACTTCATTCAGCACGCTCATGCAAACCGAAAAAATCGCTCTTGTCACGCTAGTCATTATCGTAATCGCAGCGCTCTCTGTCTTTCTCATAGCGGTCAATACAGATATCTTTGAAAACCTATTCAAAGAGAAATTAACAATCTCAGAAGGTGATTGTGCGGATGTTCATTACATCGGTAGATACGCTTCAAATAACACAATATTTGACACCTCCTATGACTTCGCAGAGAATAAATCAGGCGGCACTCCTTTAAAAATATTCATTAGTTTTGACAAAAATCAGACATCCCCAAAGACAGGATACAGCTCAGAAATGATCGAGGGGTTTATGGAAGGAATCATAGGGATGCAAGAGGGACAAACAAAAATAATTGGACCGATACCTCCTGAAAAAGCGTACGGAACCACGAAATTCATGGTTGGATCGATTTTTACTACAGAATACCTTGCGTTTGGTATGAATCAAACAGTGGAAGTCATAAATTACACAAGCGAAAATCTTAGCTTGAAGTGGATAAATGTAGAGGATATTGATAATTTTACGATGCCTCAACTAGTGATAAAGGACCTTAATAGTTTCAACGAATCAGATATGGTTATCTACCCACCACCCTATTATATTTGGGAAAATTCCACATACATTATTAATATCACGGATACAAACGTCACAGTCACTACATCACCTACAAAAAGCACGAATCTTTCAGATGTCGTAAAAGACGTACGATATGGGGAAAAACAAATGCTACTTTTCCCGGGGGTATCCACCGCAACATGGAATGAAACCATGATAACTGTGGAATGCGCACCATCCGTTGGGGAGAACTACACATTTCAAATGGAAGGCTACACCGGGATGATCAATATCACCGTCCATATAAATAATATCACGGGTGATATAATCAATGTCACAATTACAAACGATCTTAGCCCAGAACCAACCTACCTGGATGTCTATAAGATTCTTACATTTAACAGAACTTTTACACTCCCACGCTATTACTACAATATCCCCTCAATGTATATCTCATATTTCTATGGAGAAGATATTGAAAAAGCAGGATACAGTTTAAGTCCACTTGCTGGAGAAACGTTAACCTTTGAGGTCACTGTAGAAAAGGTTTATAAAACCTCTCAAGAAACAAACTGACGTTGAATCTCACGTTCCAGCAGTTGTAAAAATTCCTCTTCTTTTCCTTTCGGAATCGTGGCACCAGCTGCAATATTATGCCCTCCACCAATACCGTTAATCTCCTTTGCGGCACGGGTGAGTGCTGCTGCAAGGTCCAATCCCCTATCGACAAGGCTTTGTGCAGCTCGTGCAGAGACCTTCACCTCTCCATTCTCCGTCAGAGCAAATCCAATAAGCGGCAATTCTTTATCAACGTCTTCCATGTTTAACATCATATTTGTGACAATCCCGATGATCGTATCACGAATCCCATTCCCCGCATGAAAATACTGTAGATAGGTACGTTTCTGGATTTGTTCATCCCGGGCGTACTGAAGCCCCTCCACAAGGTTCTGACGATGACCACTTAAGAGATTTAAGGCCTCTTTAAGCCACTTCCCACGGTCCCCAAGGCAGACCTGAAGTCCTACCTCGTATTGACCATAGCGTGCTGTCGAGTTCAGAAGGGTAGCAAACTCCTTTGCCTCATGAAGCTCAGTTCCTTCTTTTTCCTTGCGAAGAATATAAGTCTCCCCTAATATCCGCGTTGCGGTTTTATACCCAAATCCCTTGGAAAGCAACATCTGAATAATCGCAGAGACGATTCTGCGTTTCTCCTCTCTCTCCAGATCAACCCATGTTCTCCAGGCATCTCCGGATTTCAATTCGATCTGCAGCTCCTGAAGAAACGAGACACAGGCATCCTCACGTCCACTCACCCCAGGGATGAAAGGGTCACTAGCATACTGAAGAAGCTTTGCCAGCGGTCTTGTTTCTTTACCGAAATAACGGATGTCTTTCATCGTCTGAAGCACACCATTCTCTTTGCCATCATCAACAACCTGCGTATTCATCCCACGCAGCTCGCAGAACCGCCGATCCTGCAGATCCCCAATCGCACCAACAATCGCAAGAGCAGCTAAATCCTTATTTTTCTTGCTTACCGCCTTTGAAACCAGATACGTCGCCCCCGCACCACTTAATTCATACGACCCATCTCTCCCAAAAAGATGGGGGTTGAAATGAAATGGGAAATCAGACTCAGGGGGACACTCATGGTGATCTGTGATGATTTTTTTTAACTCTGGATACTGGGTACTAATACCACTCCCAAGATCGGTAAACCAGACAAGTTCATGACTATCGGAGAGCAATTTCTTCATACATATTTCATCAAGTTGCTTGACGCATTCAATGGAGTAGTCCTTCCCAAGTCTTCGAAGTGTCTCAGAAGCAATGGCACCTGCTGTAATACCATCAGCATCGATATGGGTGACGATATGAACCTCTCGAGAGTTTCGTATCATCGTGGCTAATTCATTTGCTCGCTGTATCAATAGATCATCCCTCACGTTTGAGGAATACGATTAGTGGATGATTAGTCTTTTGGTTTTTACAAACATCGTTTTTTATAAAAGCACTAGGATAGTTGTTTGCACGTGATACAAGAAAACAAGAACTCTAAAATAATGGCAGTCGTTATAGGAAGGAATATAACGGAGGTTTCTAACCATGAAAAAAGAATTTAAAGAAGGCACTATCACCATCACCGTTGACCATGAGAAATGCAAAGGATCAGGGGAATGTGTCACTGCATGCCCAGTCGAGATTTTCGAGCTAGTCGACGGCAAAGCAGTCGCAAAAAACATAAAAGAATGTATTGAATGCTGCGCTTGCGTCAACGCATGCCCTTATATAGCTATTGAACATAGTTCCTGTTAAAACAGAATGTTGCATTGGAATTTTCTATGGAAAAAAACCAGATAGAGATACGGATTGTCACCTCATGGTCCCAAGACGAAATCATCCAATTATACAAAGCAGGAGGATGGTGGAAAGATTCGTACCATAAAGAAGGGATTCCGTTATTAATCGCAGGGAGTTTTGCCTTTGCGGTAGCTGTTGACACAAAACACTCAAAAACAATAGGAATGGGCCGTGTTCTCTCAGATGGTATTTCAGACGCATACATCCAAGACCTTGTTGTCCTCCCTGATTATCGAGGAAAACACGTGGGAAAAAAAATTGTCCAAAAACTACTTGACTACTGTCTTTCAAAGGGGATTCACTGGATAGGTTTGATTGCAGAACCAGGGAGCAGCCAGTTCTATACAACCCTTGGTTTCTCACCCATGCACCACTATTGCCCGATGCTCTATACACCAGAGGAATAAGAAATGCTGTCGTTACATGACTTTAAAAAAATCGAACTTGAAGACAAACCCGTTTTTGATGCCCATTACAAACAATTCCCTGCAGTTCATAGCGGCGAATTATTTAGCACCATGGTAAGCTGGAGTCATTATGTTGAATATCGATATGCTTTCGTCGAAAAAAGCATCATTCTTCTTAGTAAAGGCAAAAAATGGGCGGTGCTCCATCCACCATCGGGAAAACCAAACAGCACCCTGCTTCAAGACGTCTTAACCCTCGCTAAAGAGGAAAATATACTCTTAGGATTTATAAAAAAAACAGAAAAAGAAATCCTTTCCAAAAACTTTCCTTCGTTGATGGTTGTCGAAGACAGAGATTTTTTTGATTATGTGTATCGATCGACAGACCTAGCGGAACTTCCAGGTACAAAGTATGGGAAAATAAGGAACCGATTAAACAAGTTTACAAAAAATTTCTCGTATACGACAGAGGATATCTCTGAGAAAAACATGGATGAAGTAAATGAATTCCTGAAGCGTTGGTGTCTTTGGAGGGATTGCGAATCAGACGAGTTGCTTGAGAACGAACGTTCCGCAATCCTGTATTCTATGGCACATTTTTCTGATCTTGGCTTGCAGGGACTTGCCTTACGGATAAACGGGACGATACAATCCATCGCAATTTATGAACAAATGAATAGGGATATGGTTGTAGTACATTTTGAGAAGGGGGCTCCCGATTTTGACGGGATCTATAAAGCGATAAACAAGGAAACCGCGCAACGGGTCCAGCATCTTGTCCCATATATTAACCGTGAGGAAGACCTTGGCATCCCTGGATTACGACAAGCAAAGCTCTCCTACCATCCTACTCATTTTATCGAAGTGTATTATGTCACAGAAGAAAGCCTTCGCAATGCAACAATATAAGTAATCATTGTTATGAGCACAAAGATTCTGCATATTACGTCATTTTTCTGTGATCATGGCTGACGTGGTTGTGTGTTTTCTTGATTAAAATTATATTAACATTTGAATAATAAAAAATGGTTTAGTTAATGTTAATTGTTAATATTATAATGTTTGTAGTAATATCTATTTAACTTATTAATGTTTAATATTAACTTTTATTATACATGTTAACAGTTATCATTAATTTATGCTAATTGCTACAAGATATTTGAATGACTATAACTAGCATTGATTATTAGTATAATGATTGATAAACTCTAGCAATGTAAATTATAATAAGACAAAAACAAAAAGATAAAAAAAAAAATGAATGACATTATTTTTGTAGTTTTTTTGCAATATCAAATCCAAGTTTTACATAAAGTTCCATTCGTGTATCTACGCCATAATGCTGAGCAGCTTCTTTAAATGATGAAAATCGTAGAAAATACTCATGATAAATCACCAAATCTTCCTTTCGTTTAATATCGGGCGCGTTCCGATGACAATGAATACACAACAAAGAGCAATTTTCTACACTCATATCTCCCCCAAATATTTTAGGAATGATATGGTGAAATTCACCATGAAAATCATCATCAAAATCAATACCGCAGCGTTCACACCTGTTGTTCGCTCGTTTGACTACTGTTTGTTTGACTTTCAATGGAAAGTCCATCTTGTTTTTTTTCCTCTTTTTCATAAATCGGCCTCGTGAGAATATTACGAACAGTTGTAGCATACCAACTGCATCGATTTCCATTTCTTTTTAATCGTGTCGGTATCCGATTTTCGTTAAGGTATTGTGCTATTTCACTATAGCTTTTCTCTTCAGATTTTAGTTGTCTCATTATTTCTAAAATTGTTTGTTCTTCTTCGTTTCGTATAAGGCGGGTGTTCTTTTTTCTATTTCCAATAACATCAGAGAGTATGGAATATCCATAAGGAGCTTGACCGAACCATTCATGTTTCATTTTTTGCTTTACACCAACCCGGATCTTTGACGCGAGTTGGCCTCGAAAAAATTCGCTAAAGGCAGCGAAATTCGTAAGGATAAATCGTCCTTGTTCACTATAGATATCGATATGTCTGAGGTTGTAGATGTGTAATTTTACGCCATAGGAAAGAAGATCATCCATGACATTGAGAAGATCTTTTGTTGATCGAGAGAACCGATCGTTGTCAAACATGCATATTCCATTGAAGAGACCGTTCTTTGCATCGACCAGCATTTCTTGAAAGCGTTTTCGTTCAATGTTTTTTCCGCTTTCTTCATCTTGGTATGTTTTCACCCAACGCCATTTCGTATCCTTCATCCAATTGTCCAGGGTAGATTTTTGTCCTTCAGGACTGTATCCTTTTGCTTGTTCCTCCCGGCTTACTCTGATATAATAAGCTATTTTATACTCTGCTATCATGTGTCCCATCCTTTGTATTTGACTACAATCAATTTTTTAGGTTTTATCTATTATCATTCAATCATATTTAAAATTTAGGAAATTTTTAATTTATTAAATCATATGCTAAATATTATCTAACAATCTTATCTTTATCAATTACTTCTCCTATAGAACGACCTCAGGAATACGTAAAGAATCATTATTAAACCTAAGGTTTTTTATCGAAACCATCGAATATATAATTGTTTTAATGAAAAAGCCTGGCTTTTAAACTAAAACCGATATCGGTTTTATCAAGACACTACATGAAATGAGGAAAATCTGATTGATTCTTTTTCACGAAGATTCTTTTTTTCAATTGTAATCTTTTATTATCATCACCTATGCTAGAATATATCTATCTATGAAAAATAATACATTTAATTATGCTAGATAAAGTCTATCAATTTAATACATTTTACTTGTCACATGTTAACACGAATTATAATATTTAACTATAATACTTAACTAATTAAGTTTATTATATTATAGAATTTAAAAATTAATTTTTAGACTAAAATTCACTAGTTTCTGATGTATCATCATGCTCACTTGTAAAATCTTTAAGATCGTATTCATCAGTAATCGTCTGGGAACGAGCACCTGATTTTTTAATAAGACGGCCACAGACGATGCATTTCCCGGTCGTCTCGTCGTATGCCCGCCATTCCATACATGTTGGGCAAAACTCATCTTCACCGACAATGACTTTCTTCATCATTGTCTCTTTATCATCTTCTCCTTTTGTTTTTGACGATGGAAGAGATGTTTTTTTATCAATGACCTTTCCTTTTTTTTTCATAGTCTTTACAAAGCCTGACAATACGATATCGGTAAAGATTTATATTGATTTTTCTACACTATCTTCTCCTTTTTGCTATGATATTTTACATATTTTACTATGGAGTAGATAAAGGTTTATAGTATGAACAATGATACGGAAAATCAGGTATTATTTAATAATTAAAGGTAATAAGAATGGATGCACTGTCATTGTACAACTCTGATCTTTTCAAATGGATCATACTTCCCCTGTTGATTTTCATCGCACGGTTAATCGATGTCAGCCTAGGGACGCTTCGTATTATCTTTGTATCGCATGGACTAAAATATGCCGCACCTCTAGTCGGATTTCTTGAAATCAATATCTGGTTGCTTGCCATCGGTCAGATTATGCAGAACTTGGACAACCTTATCTGCTCCGTTGCATACGCTGCTGGGTTTGCAATGGGTGCTTTTATTGGTATATTACTTGAGGAGAAACTTTCTATTGGAATGGTTATGGTACGCGTGATATGCAAACATGATGTCTCGGAACTTGTTAAGTCACTTCAAGACGCTCAATACGGGGTAACAACACATGATGCAGAAGGAATCAAAGGCCCAGTGAAGATTATTTTCGCAGTGATTCGCCGAGAAGACCTTGATGATGTCATCGATAGAATTCATAAGATTCATCCTCATGCGTTTTATTCGGTGGAGGACATCCGATCAGTAGGAGAAGCAATGTTTCCCTACCATAGACACAGATTGTTCCAATTGCATCGGAAAGGAAAATAAGAAGGAAAAACGAGTACAAAATATTGTTGCCCGTCTTATTCAGAGGATTGTTTCTCCACTATTCGTTTGATGTCCTCTGTTGATAATTTCATATACCCTTCTTGTTTTTCAATCACTGCTGCTTCAACCATTTCCGTATTGAACTTCTGCTTGGTAATCTTCTTTAATGTAAGAAGCCCCAGGTCAAGTGCTTGATTTAAGGATATAGTGGAGGTATAGTTCTTTGTAAAGAGAGTCATCGCATCATTGCTTTTTTTTCCTTCGCACACCGCCTTATATCCAAGATACGCTCCAGAAGGATCTGTGGAAAAAAGATGTTTGCCTGACCCGTCGATACCACCAATAAGTAAGACTACCCCAAACGGTCGAACGCCGTCAAACCGCGTGTACATATGTTCATATTCACATAGGATGTTAACAAGCTCTTTTACCGAGATTGGTTCATCATAGCGGATTTTATTCCACTGTGCTTCTTCTCGTGCGATCTCTACAAGATGTCGCCCGTCTGCGACAAGACCTGTCGTTGCGCAGGCGATATGATCGTCAATCTGGTAGATTTTTTCAAGTGAACGGAAGTTGACAAGCCGACTGGTTTCCGGTCTATGGGCAAGCAGAAGAATTCCGTCCTTCCATTTGAATCCCATGGTAGTGGAGCCTTTTTTTACAGCCTCGCGGGCGTATTCTACTTGATATAGTCTGCCATCAGGAGAAAAAATCGTACTTGCTTCATCGTATTGTTGTCCTGAATGTTCCATAACCCAGCTCCAAGAGAGTTGAACCAGAATATAGTATTTAGATTATATACTTTCTTACCTTACAAACGGCTGGAGAGCTGGAGAAGAAGCCTAGTTTTCGGTCCTTTTTTTTCAACAAGAATCCTTCCTTCCTTTTTCCAGTGTGTTGATGAATGCAATGCGTCTTTTTCCAAAATAGGGTTGAGTCCGAGGGATTTTGCCGCTTTTGCAATGGTTTCTAATGTTGGTTTTTCTACCGAATGTTTCCTTGCGACTCTCCGCCCGTTTGATCGGGATACGGTTGCGTCAAAATAAAGGGGGTAAATCACATATTTATTATCGTCTCGAGACACCATGCATTATCACACGAGAAAGTTATTTGGGTAGCAATACTGCATTGATAATGCCGCTTTGCCCTGGTCGTGAGGTTATTTTTGCTTTGCCGATTTTTGTGTTTATGATCGCTCCTTTGTTCATGATGTTTCGTCGTACGTAATGGACGTTTGCTGAGTTTTCAACGACGGTGATGATTTCTGTTTTTGTGGTTTTATTTGTCTTTGGGTCGACAACATAAGCAGTGTCTGCGGTAAGAATGCGAGATTTTTTGTTTTGTCCCCTCGTTCTGATATCTTTTCGTTTCATAGGTCCAATGGTGGTGAGGTGAAGTTCCCGTCCTATCTCAAACCGTTTCTTATTTCGTGCATATCGTATACGTCGTCCGGTTAGGGTTCTTTTTGAGTTTCCTTTCCATACTGCCATGAGAATTCCGTATGAAGAAGGGTTATTTAAAGGATATGGATGATTGGATGGTTTGCTTATCAAAGTCAAACACATTGGAATTATGACTCGTTTTTCTCCTAGGAAAACAAACAAGCAATTTCTTTTCAGATTTCATTTCTGACCTTTGTCTTATAATAGTATGTGTTTGATTGTATTATAATGGTCAAAACCGTCTATATGTATGCAATATAATAGGTGTAAAAATGGAAAGATGAAAATCAAATGTACTCTCTATTCAAATACGATAAAATTAGGGCTGGTGACGCTGTTTCTATCTTTATCAGATGCCTTGACTTGAATTTGTAGGTTTCCCAGACCGTATTGTTCTCTAGTCGTTTAAATATGATATCTGAGGTAACGGGACTTCGTAAAACTCCATTGATGATAAAAACTGTATTTTTCTGTTATTGATTTTTCTGCATGATTGTTCTGCTTTCACAATAATAGCCTCATTTATATTGTAAATATAATAATAATTTTATTCAAATTTCAAATTTATCTAAGGAGGAAATACATGGCTAAGGCGTTCTCAAGATCTAATGGATTGAAACGCGACAAGCTAAAATAGGCAGTATGAGATGGCGGGTATGAATAAGCAGGGGTAGCCAAGCATGGTCAACGGCGCAAGATTCAGAGTCTTGTCCTGCAGAGGTCCGCGAGTTCAAATCTCGTCCCCTGCACTTTTTTATCTTTTTATGATATTGCATATAACTTTCTTTTCGAGATGTAGTTTTTACGGTCACATATTACTGATGTAATAGCAGTCATCGAATGAAAAATAAGTGTTGTTTTGTGTTCTTCTAGGTAATGCATAGTATTCGAAAATAGAAAAGATGAGAACTATTGACTCGACGGTTCCCAAGACGAACGCCTGAATTCTGGCAGAAAGAAAAATCAGAGGAGATAGAAATTTTTAAAACAGCACACGAAGGAACAGTGGTAACATTCGATTTTGGTTTTTGAAGTTTTATCTTTTGTTTTTCATATGATGAATTTTCTTTTTTTCATTTTTTTTGATTTAAATATATATAATATTTATATATAAAGTATTATTTGTTATATATAATTGTAATTAAAAAAATTTAAAAAAATCTTCAGTATTTTATTTATTACAGAATACAAAATTTTATATACTAAATTACATATATTAGGATTCGGGGAAGAAAAATGACAAACGAAAAATTTATCAAAATAGCTGGTGTTTTGCTTCTCTCAGCAATATTGCTTTTTTCAGCAGTTGCTGTGACAGCAAATACAAAAGATGACCGAGCAGTTGTTTCATTATCAGGAGAGTCCAAGATAGTGAATACCAATCCTTCAACCACAAGAGACGTGTTGTATGATAATGGATTACCTAATGGAGTCAACGGGTTATCTGTTGGTGTTTGGCCTGGATACGACCGTGAGGTCGCTGATGATTTTGTTGCCACAGATAACTGGGATGTAACTGGTGGTGAAGCCCGAATTCTTACCTATTCTGGTACATCCTCGGTAAATGGCATGAAGATGATCTTCTATCAAGATGCTGGCGATATCCCATCTACAACAACCTATGCATCTAAGGATGCTACCATTACCTGCACCTTGACAGGCAATTACTATTTCAGCAGACCAGAAATCTTGGTGGCCTGCACTATTGAATCCACGAGTCTAGCAGCTGGAGATTGGTGGGTTGTCTTCCAGCCACAGCATACAGAAAACTGTTTCATACTAACATCAGACGTAAAAGGGAATTCCGTCTATGTATCGTATCCTGATCTAGCATATCCAAAATGGACAAATGGGTACACCGTGTTTGCAGCCTACCATGATGTAGCATGGTTACTAATCGGTGGTGGCGGCGGTGGAGATACAACACCCCCAGTGACAACCTGCACCTTGGACGGAGATATGGAAGGTGGCATATATATCAGCGATGTTACAGTGACGTTAACCGCGACAGATGATGACTCCGGTGTGAATTATACCATGTATAAGCTTGATGACGGAGCATGGACCACCTACGAAGACCCATTTGTGGTAACTGAAGACGGAGAACATACCGTATACTTCTACTCTGTTGATAATGCAGGTAACATCGAAGATGAGAAAAGTGAGACCTTTACCATCCAGCACCCAGCGCCATCAATCTCAATAACGATTAAAGGCGGATTTGGTGTCTCTGCCGAGATTAAAAACACAGGAGAAACCAATCTGACGGACATCGACTGGACAATCTCCCTAAATGGTAGCTTGATTTTTGTTGGAAAAACAAAATCAGGAACTATTGCATCTCTTGCACCAGGTGATACAGAAACAGTAAAAACCTTCGTCCTTGGTATTGGCAAGACAGGGATCGCTGTTGAAGCAGGCGATG
>MUGD01000053.1 GCA_002900555.1 Thermoplasmata archaeon M9B2D
ACCATGACACGTTCATAGGTATTGAGATTGGTGGATATGAAAATGAAAAAATCGGATTTTTCCAGCGGGTGTTTGGCGTAACAAAAAAACCCCGTATGACGGTCATCGGACCCGCACATCTTCTTAAGATGGTTCACAAGGACAATGATATGATTCAGACCACGATTATTCCTGGGAAGGGAGCAAGTTAATGCCACATCAATGCCTGAAATGCGGCCATGTTTTTGAAGAAGGGTCATCACAATTGTTGAAAGGGTGCCCGCATTGTGGGGGAAACCGGTTTTTTTTCACAAGAGAACCATTAAATCAAGTAGAACGAGATGTCATGAGTAAGGAAATCGGCCAGGACCTTACCGCGAAAATCATGGAGCTTGCCGTCGAAAAAAATAAAGATAGACTCAGAGGCACCGAGACATGGATAACCCTAAAACCAAAGGACCTTCGTAAGATAATAGAGGGCAAAATTGAGCAAAAAAAACCCGAGGTAGAACTCACCATCAGTGAACCAATCAGTGAGGATAAACGTAAAGCGATTATTGAGAAAATCAAAGCAGAGGTGGATCATTCGGATACACCAGAAACAATCGGGGTTGAACAGCCAGGTAAATATCACATTGACCTTAAAGGTCTGCTAGAGAAAGAACCAATCGTTATCCAAAAAGATGGGACCTATACGATTCATCTTCCCTCTTTGTTTAAAATGCGTGAGGAGAAGAAAAAATAGGTTTTGTTTCGTTGGAATATCCTTTCCATTACCTTTTTATTGAAGTCATTGATTCAGCTTTGGTTGATTCTATGAAATGGTATGACGAGGTTGAATATATCAGAAACCAAGCGATGAAGAATAACGAGTTTTTCGCAAACTCTCTTCCCATGATCGCTAGTGAAAATGTGCTTTCGCCGCTTTGCCGGGAGATGCTTATTACTGATTTCCATGGCAGGTACGCAGAAGGGACTCCAGGAAATCGGTACTACGAAGGATGCAAATTCTTTGATTTAGTTGAAGAAAAAACCATGGAGCTTGCAAAAAAACTTTTTTCTTGTAACTACGCTGATGTGCGCCCGACATCAGGGACTGTGGCAAACATGGCAGTGCTTAAGGCATTGATTAAACCGGGGGAGACAGCAACGGTCCTTGACACTGCGAATGGTGCTCATATCTCGTTTGGGAAGTACGGTGCCGCAGGTGTCCGAGGCATTAACCTTGTTTCATTTCCGTTTAGCAATGATGAGATGACTATTGATGTTGATGGTGCGGTAAAACTCATACAACAGGTCAAACCAAAACTCGCATTGTGTGGTCAATCCGTTTTTCTCTTTCCAACTCCGTTGAAAGCTATCGCTGAGGCGGCTCATGAGGTTGGTGCCTACGTGGTCTACGATGCAGCCCATGTCCTTGGTCTGATTGCTGGAAAACGGTTCCAGGATCCACTTCGAGAAGGGGCAGATCTGATGAACGGAAGCACCCATAAAACGTTACCCGGACCGCAGGGCGGGATGATTCTCTCAGACCATACAGCAGACACTGAGGAGAACAAATCCCTCCTCCGGAAAGTAGGATTTGGAGTGTTCCCAGGGGTTACCTCCTCGTATCATCTGCATCATGTGGCTGCAAAGGGTATTGCTTTTGCTGAGCATCTTGAGTTTGGGGAGGCGTACGCCAATCAAACCATTAAAAATGCGAAGCGTCTTGCACAATCACTCCATGAACAAGGGTTCAAGGTGTTTGGAGAAAAACTTGGGTTTACCAAATCGCATCAGATCCTTGTAGAAATCGGTCCAGGGAAGGGAAAAGAAGCATCGAAGATTCTTGAGGATGCCGGGATTGTTACAAATATGAACATGATCCCTGGTGATGAAGACCCCCTTAACCCGTCAGGGCTTCGTCTGGGAACCCCTGAACTGACTCGTATCGGAATGAAGGAGAAAGAGATGGACGAGGTCGCAGCGTTCTATACACGGGCTCTTCTGAAAAAGGAAAACCCCAAGAAAATCAGAGACGATGTAAAAGAGTTTCGTAAAGATTTCCAGGAGCTTTTCTATTGTTATAAAGAAGGTTTCCGGGGATATGAGTATCATAAGTTGATTTAAGATGTGGGTGGCATTGACTGGTACCCCGGGAACTGGCAAAACTGCGGTTGCGACCGCCTTAAAAAAACAAGGGTATACTATTGTTCCATTACATCGACTTGCACAGAACAGCAACTGCGTTGTTGGAATTGAAAAAAGAAGAAATTCGCAGCTTATAGACATTCCTAAGTTAAACACCTATGTTAAGAAAAACTTTACGAGAGATGAACTTATTTTTTTCGAAGGACATATCGCACATCTGCTCAGCAGTATGCAAAAAGTAATTGTTCTTCGTTGCCACCCGAAAGAACTGAAAAAAAGACTTCTTAAAAAAAGATGGAGGATGAAAAAGATTATGGAAAACATAGAGGCCGAGATTATCGATATCATCCTTTGCGAAGTAGTGCAGCGACATCGTTCTGAAAATATTTTTGAGATAGATACAACAGAAAAAAGCGCCGAAGACATTTCAACAGTTATTGGTACGATTGTGAAAAAAAACTTTCAACCGACAAAGACATATAGTATTGGCCAGATTGATTGGTCAGAAGAAATCCTTAATGAACCTTATATGTAGGAGCTTGTATGGTATTGGACAAAACACGTGATAGAGCAGACCCGTTTCTTACAATTATTGCAAAACAATTTTCTTCTGTAAATCCTGATATTCTTACCTGGTGTGCGCTTCTGTTTTCTTTTATCGGTGGTGTGTTTTTTTATTTTTCAAGCCCGGAACTTGAGCTCCGGAACTTTTTTTTGTTTTTTGCTGTTTTTTTTGTAGTTCTTAATGGTTTGTTTGACGCTATTGACGGTAAGGTTGCAAAGCTTGCGAACAAGGCATCGGCAAGGGGTGATTTTCTGGATCATGCCCTTGATCGGTATGCAGATGTTTTCATGGTTGGTGGTCTTGCGCTTAGTTCTTTTTGTCGTCCCCCCATTGGTTTGCTTGCAATCGTTGGTGTGTTGCTTACTAGCTATATGGGGACGCAGGCACAGGCTATCGGATATAAACGTGATTACTCTGGATTATTAGGGAGAGCAGATAGACTGGTTTTGCTTATTATCTTCCCAATTATTCAACATATCGTACTACGTTTTCCCTTTGAATTACCGTTTAATATTACAATTATTGAGGTGGTTTTGTTGTATTTTGCTATCGTTGGGAATATCACGGCGATGCAGCGTTTTTATATTACATTAAGATGGTTCCGTGGTGCATCGATAAAGGAAAGATAATATGAATATCATCAAAAAAATTTTAAAAAAAATCGGGAAGGAAGGGGAAAACATTAAGGGGATTTATGAAGAATAAGACCCTTCCTCCTTTTCTCGAATAAAAGAAGATGCACATCTGTATATAAAATTTTCTATGTTTTTTCATAACAATTGTTACATGATTGTT
The DNA here is from genome assembly GCA_002900555.1 of Thermoplasmata archaeon M9B2D. Next base: position 3,473 of record MUGD01000053.1, read on the forward strand.
CGATTGTTTTTTGGTTTTCATTATGCATCGCTGTTTGTTTTTTATTCTTATTTACTTTTAAAATATTGTTATGTAAGATAAGCAAAGAATAAGGATTCTTTGAATCTGTGATGATGTTCTATTGATGGGACCGTTCATTTTAGATTTTTTATAGTCTTTTGATTAGATGTAAGAATTTTTTGTAGATTTGTTCTGAGGAAAATATCAAGGGGATTCCTTTGAATTGGCAATCTCCGCATATGTATCCTCGTGCGAAATAGGGAAGGTGTGATGTTGTCGGTCTCATCGAATGGGTGTTTTTACTGCCGCATAAGGGACATGCTATTATTTCCATAGTACCATCAATGCTATGTAATAGCATAGCATATATTTAAACGTTATGCACCCACATAAAACCCCTTTATAACAACGAGCAAGTCCTCAGGAAAAAAACTCCACTCCTGCTCTCTTCAAGAATTACCAAAAATTAAAGAAGAACCCTTGGTTATTCGCCCTAGAAAACAATGCACGCCAACCAAAAAAAAGCAATCCTCATCTCACTAGACGACTCTACCGAAGAAATAAAACAACTCGCAAAAACCCTCGGCTACACTATCCTTAAAGAATTTATCCAACACAGAACAAAACCAGACGTCAATTTCTACATCGGATCTGGAAAAGTAGACGAAATAAAGGAGTTTTACGAACAAACGGATACAACAATTGACCTTGCCATCGTCAACGGAGAACTCAAACCATCACAATGGTTCACCTTGGAGAAAAAACTAAAAACCAATGTCTATGACCGCATCCGACTCATCCTAGCCATCTTCGAAGAACACGCAGAACGACGAGAAGCACTCCTGCAGGTAAAACTCGCACAACTCCAATACGAACGACCCTACGTACGAGAGTTAATCCACCGGACAAAAGCAGGGGAACACCCAGGTCTTATGGCAGGAGGAGAATACCAAGTTGACGATTATTACGAGATGATCAAACGACAGACAAAAAAAATCAGAGAGGACCTCCAAAAGATACGAGAAAACAGGGAGCTACACCGCCAGACGCGAACAAAAAGCGGATTTTATTCAATCTCACTTGCAGGATACACAAACGCAGGAAAAAGCAGCCTTATGAACCTGTTATCAGCAGAAAAAGTAAAAGTTGAAGAACAACTCTTCTCCACCCTCTCAACAACAACCAGAAGCATCACGACAAAAAACAAAGAAAAAAACATCCCAATCCTGCTTACCGACACGGTCGGATTTATCGAAAACCTCCCCACCTACATCATCGATGCATTCCATTCAACATTAGAGGAAATTGAGCTTGCGGACGTCGTCGTATTGGTCGTTGATGCAAGCGAAGCAAAAGAAATCGTAGAAAAAAAACTCCATGTGTCAATCAATGAATTACGAAACATCGGAGTAGGCGCCCCTATCATCATTGCCTTAAACAAAATCGACCTTATCACTCCAGCAATTTTTGAAACACTCCAGGAATATCTCATAAACACCGGTATCACCAAAACCCATAAAATCGTCGCACTATCAGTAAAAGAACAGAAAAACATCGAACAGCTTCTTCAGACAATATATGATACGTTACCCCATTTAGTGAAAATAACATTTCATTTCCCCCCACATGAGAAATCCCAGAGGTTCATCTCTGAGCTTTATAAAAAAACCAAGGTTATCCATATCACCTATTCTAATGTAATAACAGTAGAAGTCGAATGTAACGAAAAGATAAAAGAAAAGCTTATTGCAGCCGGCCGTGCTGCCGATGGTACTGTCGGCTAAGAAAACAAAAATCTTATACGTAGCATTGTATTTCATGCAAAAAGGGAGAATGTAATTATGAACATAAAAAATCAGAAAAATATACAGCAACTAATAACCGTGATAGGACTAACGATCTTTGGAATTGTAGGAAGGTATCTGCTGGTTGGAGCAGGACTGCAACCTTTCCCGAATTTTGAGATCATTATGGTGGTAACGTTCCTTGCAGTGATGCTTATCAGATCACCACTGGCACTTATCGTACCGCTTATCACTATGATCTGTAGTGACGTGCTGATTGGAAACCCGATTTTTATGGGGGATCAAATGAACAGAATCGTCTTATTCACCTACTCCGGGTTTACCATCATCGCTTTACTTAATTTGTTTAACAAAGAACGCCTTTGGAACAGACTTGGTCAATTCCATATGAAAAACATCGGTCTTATGGCAGGACTAGGTATCGGCTTTGTCCTTATCTACGACATCTGGACAAACATGGGATGGTGGTACTTGATGTACCCCCATGACGTACCTTCACTTGCTCTGGTATACACCGCAGGGTTACCATTCATGATCTATCACATGATTTCCGGAATCGTCACGTTTGTCGCCATCGGAGTACCTCTAATGCTTTACGCCGCAAAGAAGAAAGACATCCTGCATATTCAAGCGATAAAGCTACAGACAATTCATAAAATCCCCGCAGTGCTTCTTGTCCTTGGTCTCATCACACTTTCCTTTACAGGAACTGCCATGCAGGTTCCACAGAAAAGCGAAATATGGATCGAAAAATCAGACCAAACAAGTGCCCGAATTATGATTGAGGCGGATAGCTGGACCATTACAGATAACCTTGTCGCTTATCAGGGTGACACCGCATTTTCCCTTCTGAAGCGATGCGCTGAGAAAAACGGTTTTTCCATCGAATCGACCTACTACACCGAATTTGACTCCACCCTTATCGAGTCCATCAACAATGTAGTCAGTGGAACAGACGGAAAATACTGGCAGTACTCTGTGAATGGTGAACTACCTACCATTGGCGCTGATAAATACATCGTTACCAATGGTGACACAATCAGATGGAGTTTTAAAGCCATACCAATGTAAACAAATACACCTATCCATCTTCCTCTCTTTAACAGGTTTTCTCATCAAGAGCTCTAATTTTATTCCGGATAAGAGTAATGGTGATAATGACAAAAAGAAACGCAAAACCTAACCCGGATAAAACCCCAACAAATTCGTATGAGACAAGAAAATTGTAAAACCCATGTAGGAAAATCGCGAACAAGAAATACGGTAGGACACCAAGGAAGGATGACCGTTTCATAACGGTCTTGCCATATCCATATCCGGTTAATGCGGTTGCAGACGCGTGCAGCAGACACCCTCCTACACTCCGAAAAGCCATAAATACTAAGAAAAAGAGGAATCCCTCTGATAAAAAACTATACCCATACAGAAGGTTTTCCGTCGCTGAAAAACCTAACCCTGCGACAGCACCATAAATCAAACCATCCTCTAGTTCAGTGAGGTTCTTTTTTACAATCCGAAGCCGAAGCGCAAGTGGTTTGGTAAACTCCTCGACAACTGGCGCAATGATGATTGCCACGAAAAACGATGTCATCTCGCTATGCGACGATGAATACGTCAGCGGTATTTCCAAAACAATTTCCAAGATTAGTGCAGCGACCACGGCAATCGTCGCACCCCACATAAAGCAAACAAAGATTGATATCCATTGTTGTCTATGACAATGTTCCGTGTTCCGTATCCATATGGTGTACAACAGGGGAGGGAGAAACGATACAAAGACAAGAATCCCCCAAGTCGTCAGAGTCGACATGAAAAAACAAAACAGAAAAGCGTTTATTATGGTTTTTAGAGCTTGTAGTAATACTCTCCATTTTGTTTCTGCTGTCGGTCCATATACGATTCAGGTTTATTGACCCGTGGTCTTTTTGTCTCCTCATCTCGACGGAACGTAATATCAACATCTTTTAAGAACCGATTCATCCCCTCATGAAGGCTAAATGGCCCCTGCGCCCGTCCGTGCTTGCCTGGTATGCCATCAAATACAATCAATGAATCGCTGACCATATCAATGAAATACACATCATGGTCAACGATCATCGCTGATTTTGCTGATTTTTCTATGACCCGACGAAGCATCCGTGAGACAATCATCCGTTGTTGACTGTCAAGATATGCAGAGGGTTCATCTATTAGATAAATATCTGCTTCTTTTACTATCGACGCAGCAATGGCTACCCGTTGCAATTCTCCTCCGGAAAGTGTAGCTAGCTCTCGGTCCTGAAGATACTTCAGATGCAGAGCATCATGGACCTCAGTCTGTAGGAATGTCGAGGTGAATAGCTGTGGGGCAAATTGAGAAAAGTATTCCTGAACAGTCCCATCAAAATCAGGGGTGATATATTGAGGTTTATAGCTGATTTTTAAGTCGTATTCTATGGTTCCACTTGTTGGTTGAACAACCCCGGCAAGTATTTTAACAAATGTTGTCTTCCCAATAGCATTTGGGCCGACAACACCAATAAGCTCCCCTTGACGAAGGATTCCTGCTTCAACCGTAAGGGAGAAATCCTCAAATTCTTTTGAAAGATTATTATATGAGACAAGAGCCCGCAGGCCTTGCTGTGGCTTGGGAGGACTTGCAAAAAACTCAATTTTTGTCCCGAAGCGAATGTTCTCCTCTTTCAGGTACCCGGATAGATAGGTATTTATAGAATGTCTCACCGCACGAGGAAACGTTACAACACCATAGGCTCCCTCAGTTCCGTACATGATGTGGACGTTTTCACAGAGAAAATCCAAGACCGCGAGGTCATGTTCAACCACAATTACTTTTTTTTCGTTGGAAAGTTTTCGTATGATGCGAGCGACCTTCAGCCGTTGGTAAATATCAAGATATGATGTTGGCTCATCAAAAAAATACAAATCAACGTCTTTGATCAGTGCCGCGGCAATAGAAACAAGCTGCAGTTCTCCACCAGAGATCGTCCTTTTTTCTATTTCTTTGTCGAGAAGATGCGTAATCCCAAGTGTGTTGACAACTGCATCAAAATTGTCCGTTGTATCCGCGCTTTTGAGAACATCTTTAATTTTTCCTTTTACTATTTTTGGGAGCTGGTCAACATATTGTGGTTTAAGTACACAAGAGAGGTTTTTTTCTGAGAGTGCTTTAAAATGCTCATAAAGCTCCGTCCCTGCGTAATAGTCAAGAACTATATCCCATGACGGTTTTTTTATTTGGTAATGCCCTAGATTTGGTATGAGTTGACCTGCAAGAATCTTAATAGCTGTGGTCTTTCCAATGCCGTTTTGTCCAAGAATACCAACGCAGCTTCCTTTCTTTGGGATGGGGAGTCGATAGAGTCGAAATCCATTCTTGCTAAATTGATGGATAAGGTCCTCTTTTAGCTCTTCAGCAAGTCCAATGATTTTTATTGCTTCGAAGGGGCATTTATTGACACAGATGCCACAACCAACACAGAGCTCTTCAGAAATGATGGGTTTTCCATCCTCACCCATCACAACGGTCTCATCACCTGCTCGGACTCTTGGGCAGAATTTAATACATTCCTGTGCGCATCGTTTTGATGTACATCGATCTTTTAATAGGATAGCGATTCTCATATCTACGAACATCGACAAGATACATGTTCTTAAAAGGTTTTTTATCTTGGGAAAACCTGAAATGAATAAAAAGGAAAAATCAATATGGTATTGTAGACATGCAGTATCATGGAGATTAATTTGTTTCTCTGGCCAATGCTTATGCCATTGATTCTTCCCTTGTTCTACGCTGCAAGGTACAAAAGAGAAGCATTCATAGAAATAGGAACGATCAGTCTGGTGATGGTGCTGATTGTACTCTTGTACTGGCCGTTGATTACCAGTACTATCTTTTCAACATATACCTACATTGTGACAAAATTCCTTTTGTTTGTGGTTCTTCCAATCGTGGCCTTCCTTTTGTTACAACGTAACATCACACCTCTTCACCTTGGTATATACGGAGTTAAAAAACAAGGTGTACGAAAAAGTCTTATGTGGTTTGTTCTCCTTCTTCCGGCAATGCTGGTGACAACGTTTGTAATACAGTATTTTCATGGTGTTGGTTGGAATGTTGAGGTGGTCGCTGGTATCATGAGTTTCTTTGAGGCGTTTACTGAAGAGTTCTTTTTCAGAGGCGTTCTTTTTGTATTTTTACTGCAGAAGACAACTATGAAAATAGCATACGTAACCTCGTTGGCTAGTTTTACGTTGATGCATCCTCAACATCTGACAACATTTTTTATCATAGGAACACTGCTTCAAGGCGTTCTAACCCTTGAGATAGCAAGACAATCGAAAAATATCATTGGCGCTTGGTTTCTGCATGGAAGTAACCGATTTTTTCAACTTGTGTTGGTGCCGTTATTTCTCTAATACCGCTTTTTTCATCGTCCGAACGAATATCGCGGTGCGCCTCGATAGGAGTGGCTTCTTTGTTCAAACCGTCGCAGAAACGGGATTTTCCTAAAATCAGGCATATCAGCCCGCTCTATTAAAAAATCATCGTTACTTTGCACACGTCTGAAGTTATCGTGATCACGTTCTGTAAGAAGCGTGATAGCCGCGCCATTGGCTCCGGCGCGTGCCGTTCTGCCTATACGATGAACATATTCGGTAGGAGTCTTCGGTACATCATAGTTGTAGATGTATGTGACATTCTTAATATCAAGGCCACGTGCTGCGACATCTGTTGCTACCAGTACCTTTGTCTTTTGTGTTTTTAACGCATCTAATGAGTGTGATCGTTTTTGTTGTTTCATGCCCCCATGGATTGCAGAAGCGCGAATGCCTTGGCGGGAAAGATTCTTTGAAACTGCATCAGATTCCCTGCGCGTCCCACAGAACACAATCGATAGTCCATCGGTGTTGCAGTTCAGGAGATGGACAAGAAGGGAGAACTTCTGGTTCTGCTCGTAAATATCATAGTAGATCTGTTTTAATTTTGTATGATCGACATATGACTGAGTCTTTATTATCACCGGGTGTCTTAGATGTTTTCGTGAAAGACGATAGACCTCCTCAGAGATCGTAGCGCTGAACATCAGTAATTGTCGTTGCTTTGGAGTGTAACGAATGATTTCTTCGACATCCTCGACAAACCCCATCTCAAACATCTTGTCGGTTTCATCAAGGACAAGGATAGTGACAAATCTCAAATCAATAGTTCCCCGGCGAAGATGATCAAGCAATCTGCCTGGAGTCCCAATCACAATCTCAGAAGAACGGATGTCACGAATCTGTGGTCCGATGCTCACACCGCCGTACACGCTTGTGGTACGTATCCCAAGATTCTTTCCAAATTCGCGAAAGACATCAGTGACCTGGACACAGAGTTCTCTCGTAGGGGTTAGGACAAGCGCTTGCAATCCTCCTCCAGGTACAATTTTGTTAAGGACTGGAAGACAAAACGCAAGTGTTTTTCCAGACCCGGTCTCAGCTTGGCCAATCACGTCGTTTCCCTGAATGATCGCCGGTATACATTTCTCCTGAATCAGCGTCAAATCCTTGAATTCCTGTGTTTGTAGTTTTGCAATCAGTTTAGGATGTATATTAAGTTGTTCACATTTCATTGTTTTCACCTGAGCATGACATTATAGTTTTGTTTCTCTTTTCTCTGTATTGTCTATCGTTTCCTCTTACTTTTATTTCTTTTTGAAAAAAAAAGTGTTTTACGATTAGCTGTCTCTTTTAAGAATCTTATGCCTTCTTTACGTTTTTTGCTTGTGGTCCTCGATCTGATGATTCAACGTCAAATTCAACTGCATCTCCTTCGTTAAGGGATGCCTCCATCGGGAGTGCGGACCGATGTACGAAGACTTCTTTTCCATCATCACATTGGATGAACCCGTACCCTTTTCTTGCATTATACCATTTTACGTTTCCTTTCATACTATTCACATTTTCCTTAGAGTATCTCTAGAGTTTTTTAAAAGAACAAAAACAAAAAAATTTCGAACATTCGAATCTACGAAACGATGAAACTCTTATTTCTATTCCTTTTGACCTGCTATAGTCTTCCCGCCTATATATAGTTTTTCACAGAGGAGATGGTCGATGACATTTATACTGTAGGGTACATAACCATTACATAACGATATGAATATCTAGTTTTTGTGCGAGTTCTTTATATCGATTTCTAATAGTAACCTCGGTAACACCCGCAATCCCTGCAACCTCGCGTTGTGTCCTACGTTCACCACAAAGAACTGACGAGATGTATAAAGATGCAGCAGCAAGTCCTGTAGGACCTCGCCCGCTGGTAAGCTCCTGATGTGCTGCATGTTCCAATATTTCCAATGTTTTTATTTGAACAGTGTTACTAAGTTTTAACTCGCTGCAGAATCGCGAGACGTAATCTTTTGGTGCAGTCGGCATTAACTTTAATTCGAGTTCTCTGGAGACATATCGATAGTTTCTGCCAATCTCTTTTCGTGGCATTTGTGCAACCGTGCTAATCTCGTCCAATGTCCGTGGTACATGACATTGTCGGCATGCAGCGTACAAAGATGCAGCAGTCACCCCTTGGATGCTTCGTCCGCGAACTAAATTCTTCAATGCTGCTTTTCGATAAATCATCGCAGCGGTTTCTCGCACTGTTCTTGGAAGACCCATCCCTGATGCAAGTCTGTCTATTCCTGAAAGAGCAAGTGCTAAGTTCCGCTCGGTTGCATCGCTGATACGCACACGCCGCTGCCATTTCCGTAAACGATATAATTGCGCCCGGTTCTTTGTCGGAATCGATTTCCCATACGCATCCCGGTTTGTCCACCCTATGGTGGTACTAAGGCCTTTGTCATGGATGGTGTATGTCATTGGAGATCCGATTCGAGATCGTTTCTCCCGTTGTTCATTATCAAATGCACGCCATTCCGGGCCATGGTCAATGATATCTTCATCGACAACAAGTCCACATCCAGAACAGACTAATTCTGCTCGGGAATAATCCTTCCTCAGATGCCCACTCCCACATTCTGGACAACTAAGAATTTCTTCTATCTTTTGTCTCTCTTTTTTTGTCAAATTAAACTACCCCCGATTTCTTATTACAGAATGGTGTCATTTAATCGTTCCTTCGATACTGTTGTTATCGTTTCAGTTTTCAACATTCGGACTGGACCGAAAGAATAAAAATAAAAAATCTCAAACGTTC
>MUGD01000238.1 GCA_002900555.1 Thermoplasmata archaeon M9B2D
TTATTGAGGAGCATAAACATGTCATCTTTGCTAGTGAAGGTATCTACATCAAAATACTCTTTGACATCATTGAGCAATTTGTCCCCGGAAAAACCGTCTAGATTTTGAACGAGCCGATGTGTTGGCAGCACGACTAGTCCCGGATTTGAGATATTTACGAATGTTAGCATTCTGTACTTGGCACTCTCAAGCTCTGGATTCTCTCTAGCGAGTGCAAGTGCTGTTTTGTATCGATGATGTCCGTCAGCTATGATGATGTATTTATCCTTCATCAAATTGATGATAGCCTGCAAATCATTTTTCTCTGTGATTCTCCAGAGTCTATGCCGAATTCCATCATTATCAGTAACATCACCTACAGGCTGATTCTTCATATTCTTCTCGAGAATTGCATCGACCTTTCTTTCGTGATCAGGATAGATGACGAAGATTTGTCCAAAATTAGCCATGCAACTTCTACAAAGACTAAGTCTATCCTCGATATCCTTTGGTAAGGTTTCCTCATGCTGCAAAACACCATTGAATTTTCCGCTACTAGAGGCTTCTCTAGCAAACTCTTCGAGTTCTATCAATCCAATGAAACCGAATCTGAAAAGCTTCTTGCCTTCGATTTCAAAATCCTGGCCGTATACATAGAACGACTCGGTATCATCCTGTTTCAGTGCTCCTTGACCTATCCATTTATTGAGATGTTCTTTGGCTCGAGTATACTGATTGTTGAAAGATGAATCACCCTCTTGTGATTTGTTTTTAATAATCCATGCCATGTTGTATTCTGATAGTGATTGAAATCTGTCAATCATCTCCCCTTTGATGATATCATAAGGCGGCGTCACTATATTCGACAGATTTCCTGCTACGGTTTCATCAAATCTATAGGCTTTGAATGGCTTAATACTAACCATATTAGATACTTCCTTGCTCAGCCTGACTAAGCGAAATGAAGGCTCTGCTATTGGCGGGCTCTAATCATCTTTATCATAAGTCTTTCTTTTCGTCTACAAGTTTATTTTGCCTCACACATACACTGTGTGGGCTAAAGCGTCAAACTTAAATGAAAAGAGATACCGTCAGCGAGAACCTCAATCAACAGGGGCGAGTCACAGTTGGAATTTTGCGAAAAATGTGGTGCACTGATGCTTCCCAAGAAAGAGGAGGGTCAGAAGACACCAGTCCTAAAGTGCCGCGAGTGTGGGCACGAAAAGCCAATCAAATCCGATCCTGCCTACAAGGTTGAATATCGGATAAAGCACTCTCCACGTGAAAAAATCGTTGTTGTTGAAAACGAATCAAGGTATTCTGAAGAGCTAACAGAAGACGAACGACGTGAACGTAGAAAAGAGATTCTAGAGTACTTTGAGGTTGAAGACGAAGGCGAGTGACCTACTGATATCTTTAATATTGAATTATCCTAATATTATGTATCACATGAATAAAGAACGTCTAATATCTTGGCATTAGTCTTCACTCATTTTACATCCCCCGATTTTTTAGGGTTACATATTTGCTCAACGGAGGAACTAACGAAGATGGAAAATGAACTCCACTATGATTTTCAGAACTTCTTATTGTCGAATGGAACTATCGCTGATAAGGTGAGATTGATAACAGCCGGCTATGAAATTCCATCAGATATTCAGGAGAGCATCATGAAAGACTTGATGAGTCTTCAGAATAATGATGGAGGAATCCCGTTTGGATTCATGAGAGGTGCTCCTAGTTCTGTCAAGCAGACCTCTGAGATGTTGACTCTAATCTCGAAATTAAAGTCAAAATACAAAGACCTGGTGAAATCAATGACAGATTTCATTATTTCACGACAAAAAAGTGATGGAGGATTTGCAGAGTCTCTAAAGCTCGATCCCTATATTGAGGATAAATGGGGTGAAATTGGAAGAGAGTGGTATCCAGTAGGCATAAGCTTAACATGGCTAACAGGGAAAGCGCTGGAGGCGCTTTGTTCCACTGAATATGAAAATCAAGACCGTTTGCGTCGAGCGAGAGATTTCCTGATATATTCTCAATATGAAGATGGTCACTGGCCTGATTTCAAGAATCAGAGGTTCTCGGATCCTCTTGGAACAGGCAATATACTTCTTGGCTTGAGAGCCATGGGTATTAATTCCAACAACAAGGTATTTGAAGATGGACGAGCTGCATTGCTTCAACATATGAAGAATAGCTTAGAAGCCAATTCAATTTTCGACGTTGTAGATCTGACAGCCATAGGAAAACCGAAATCCGAACTTGAGAGAAATGTATTGATAAACGGTCTTGCGTTGATAACACAGACTCAGAATAAGGATGGCGGGTGGGTACCCCTTGGAGCAAAGAAAAGCGATCCTGAATTGAGCTCTAAATTGGTACTTGAATTCAAGAGAGCTAAAGAATTACTATGATGTGGTGTTGTTGGAATCAATCAGTGAGAAGGTTATTGCAATTGCTCAACAGGGAGACAAGTATGTGCCTGGAGTATTCTCACCAAAAGGACTCTACGCTACATCCTTGCCCCGAAGCTCGGTAGATGAAGCTATTGAAGCTGTGGATGGTTTCGATTTACCAGAAGTAAAGAATGCAAAATACCAAAAAACTCTGGAAATCATTTTTGACATTTGTAATGGCAAAAAGATTGCTGCGAATAGACTTCCGACCCTTGACTTCTCTGATTTAACCCAGAAACAGGTAGCTGTTCTCAAAACGACCATGAAAATTCCATACGGTTCAACAATGTCATATGGATTGGTTGCGCAACTAGCTAATGTACCAGGAGCTGCGAGATTTGTTGGCAATGTAATGGCTGGTAATAGATTTGCGCCAATTGTACCCTGTCATAGGGTAGTTTCAACGACTGGTCTTGGTGGCTATGGTGGTGGACTTGATCTAAAGATATCGCTTTTAGCTAAGGAAGGTGCTTTCGCGGATTGATTTCTCAGAATCCTTTACATAGGGGTGCGTTTTATTATCAACGGGACTATTAGACCTGGATGAGTGAGTTCGATGAACCTGAAAGTACGAAGAGACGGCGAAATTGTGGAACTTCGCA
>MUGD01000239.1 GCA_002900555.1 Thermoplasmata archaeon M9B2D
ATACACGAAAAGGCTATTTTAATAATATCGAACTACCTGGGAATGAAATACGCTCAGAAGAAACCGATCAGTCTCTCAGCATCGATCACGTTTGAACAGCTCTACAGTTTGATAGAAGGTGACAGTGCAACATGCGCCGAAATGTATGCACTTCTCAGCAGTATAGCGGGAATACCGCTCAGCCAGTCTCTAGCTGTTACAGGATCGATGGACCAGAATGGAGATGTCCAACCGATCGGTGGTGTGAACGAAAAAATAGAAGGGTTCTTTGAGCTTTGCAAGTCAAGGGGGCTTGACGGAAGTCATGGCGTAATTATTCCTCAAAAGAACGTGATCAATCTTATGCTTAATCAGGATGTCATTGACGCAATTGAGGAGGGGCAGTTCAGGATATACGCCATTGATACTATGGAAGAGGGAATGGAAATATTGACGGGCATGAAAACGGGAGCACTCTCGGAAGATGGTACATATCTGGAAGGCTCTATTAATTTCCTTATAGAACAGCGACTTACAGCTATAACAGAGGCTCTGAGGGAAAAGAAAGACAAAAAGAATAATGATTCCGATGAAAATGAGGGGGCCAGATCATCGGATGACGAATAGATTTATAAGCTTATCTGTATGAAAATTGTCTTTTATTTTTTCCAATCTATTTGCATACTTCTCATTACACTTCCCTTTGCACTTCTGCCCGGTCGTTTCGTCATGTGGACAGGTCAACTGTTAGGGAAAGCAGGCTTTCTCTTTTGGAAAAGCAGGAGAAATGTTGCAATTGATGGAATTCAAAAGACTATTGATGCAGAGTGCCTTCCTCCAACGCTCTCACCGCATGAAACGGCAAAACAATCATTTGTTCATCTCGCTCAGTCATTCCTCGAGTTAATCAAAGTTTATTTAACAGGTGGGAAAAGGATTATAGAATCAATTTCCATAGCGGGAAGCGAGCACCTTTATGAAGCACTGGATAATAAAAAAGGGGTTATAATCATAACAGGGCACTATGGCAACTGGGAACTTCTTGCGCTTGCTTTTTCGCAGAAAGTATCAAAAGCTCATGCAGTAGCGAGAAGACAGAACAATCCATTTCTGAATTTCTTTATTGACAAAATCAGACGACGTTTTGGTAATTCGATAATTTATAAGGATGGAGCATTAAAGAAAATTATATCTGTTCTCAGAAGTAATGGCATCGTCGGTATTCTCTATGATCAGTGTGTTGTTAAAGATGAAGGCGTTCTTGCAGAATTTCTCTGCAGAAAGGCATGGACGATGAAGATTCCGGTTCTCCTGTCCCAGAAAACGGGGGCTCCCCTCCTCCCTGTTTTCATAAGAAGATCTCCGGCTGGCGGACATATGATCATGATCGACAAACCTTTTTACCCCGTAAAGGAAACAGGCATTGGAGAAAATCTTAGAAAAATGAACGGATTCATTGAAAAGCACATTATAGGCGATCCGTCTCAATGGCTCTGGATCCATAGGCGATGGAAACGGACAGATTCTTGACAATCCTAACGGATAACTTTAAAATGAATAGTAAAAAAACTTGTAACTATATGAACAAAAATAAAAAATCGGTACTTATTGTTGATGACTCGCCGACGGTGAGACGTCTTGTGGAGCTTATCCTGTCTCAAGAGGGATATAGTGTTTATACTGCCGAGGATGGCGACCAGGGAATCAAAGTAACAAAAGAAAAAATGCCCTCCCTGATCCTGGTCGATTTTCTGATGCCTAAAATGAACGGTTATCAATTCTGTAAAGCGGTGCGTTCCGATGAAAATCTACGCCATATTCCGGTAATACTTATCACGGCGAAAGGTGAAGATGTTGGACAGACCTTTGAGGAAAAGTTTGGTGTGATTGAATATTTTCAAAAACCATTTGAACCTGATGAACTGGCGCAAAAAGTAAATGAAGTCATGGGGCGTGCTGCAACTGTTGAACCTGAGGTTGAGGTAACCGAACCGGTTTTTTATCAATCTGTTCAGACCAGACATGAAGCTGTTTCTCCATTTTCAGACCCTGTTCAGGAAACTTCCTTTGCTACCTCTCCTCCTGTGACAGAACCATCCCCCTCCTTCTCGCTAGCCTCTTTTGAGGATAGTATAGAAAAGATTATAAAGAAATATTTCAAATTCGAAATGCAGGTTATGCTCAAGAACCTTCTGGTCGACACCATGAAAGAAATGGAAATTGTAAAAAAGGAAAACCTCATTTTTTCAGGACAGATTTCTCATATCGGTATGCCAGATATTCTTCAGTTCGTCGACGGTTCAAAACTTTCTGGTAAATTGTCGATCCTTTCACCTTCTTTTTATTCAGAAGTGTACATTGAAAACGGTATGATTGTGTTCGCGACTTTGAGCAAGAAAGGATATCACAAATTTGTTACAGACCTCATCCTCGAAGACGGAAAAATTTCAAAAGAAGAGCTCATGAAACTGCTCGATGTTTCAAAAGAAAAAAAACTTCCGATCGGCAGGGTACTTGTAGAAAGAGGCCATATAACTGAAGATGAGCTTATGCAATATCTCAGGAAATTGACGGAAGATTCTTTCTACTATATGATAGAAGCAGACTCCGGTAATTTCTATTTTGAAAGTTCACCACTCCCACTTCATCTCAGCGATATAAAGTACAGGCTTCCCATACCTGGCATGCTTCTTGACGGACTGCGGCATTTTGATGAAAAGAAGGTTGCCGCAGAACAGTTTAGCGATGACTCGATTGTCTTGTCTCGTCTTATCTCAAATGCTGAAGAGATCGAAAGTGTTGAACTTGATGAACGAGAACTCACCGTATTTGCATATATAGATGGAAAAAAGACGCTTCGAGACATAATTGAAGCTTCGAGACTCGATGAGCTTGAAGTAAAAAGAATTTGCTATTCGTTGCAGAAAGTAGGTCTTTTAAAAATTAGAGATCAAGAGAGGAGAAAAAAATGGCAGCAAGAATACTTATAGCCGAAGACAGCGAAACGGATCTCCAATTTATCAAAGTTGCGCTGCAAGGCAGCAAACACTCATTTAGG
>MUGD01000240.1 GCA_002900555.1 Thermoplasmata archaeon M9B2D
GGATAATCGGTCCCGGTCTTCCTGATGCTGATGAATTGGCTGCCGCTATAGAAGCAAATCTTGATACAATACGTGATGTAACAACGTGTGAGGGCACAACTCTTCCCAGTCCCCGATATAATCTTACTATTGATGTTCATTCAACTAACGAAAATTACAATTACAATATCTTCCAATTTTGGGGAAGTCATTTGATCAAAGCTAATACAAGCCTATACTCGGAGGATGATGTTCCTGATGATGCGTGGTCCACTATGCCACGAAATAGGATATTCCTGAACCATTCAGGATATGCAATAGATGGTTTTGCAGTTGAAGACTGGCTCACGGAGAATCCATTCACTCCCGAGGTAGAAGATGGACTTCATTATCGTTTCTATATTATGAATCTGGAGAATGTTTCCATCGTAGAACCCTCAGTGTACGCAGGTCTAATTCCTTATTTCCTCATTGGAGCTGGAATCATCAGTGTCGCAGTTATCGTCATTATTCAGTATAAGAGAATGAAATAATTCTGCTCACAACTTTGCGTTTTCCTACTATATCTGCGATTATGATGTGCTGATCATAAAACATCGTCTAAAAAAGAAATAGAGTGGGTAGGATGAGTTTCAGTGCATTTCATCATGTGAAATTTGTAGTTAGTAGTAGAGTTTCTGTTCACACCACCATAACTAGCCTTACTTGGAAATCTTACTCAGCCACCCACTTTGGAATGAGACGTGTTGATTGAAAGTCCATGCGAGCCTCTTTAACCTTTGAAGTAAGACGTTTGTATTCTTCATCGCTATGAAGTTCTTCGACCTTTCTCTTGTAGTCTCCCTCATTTTCGTATCTAGACATATAGAAGAACTCCTTTTCAGCATCCGCATTTGTCCAAAAACCTACAATATCGACATTGTGCCTTTTGTAGATCTCCTGAAATTGGACTCGCAAATCATCCATCTCTTTACTGGATTTTGCTGTTGTTTTATATAACATGTACATTGCCATGATAAACACATTAAATTAACAATAGTTAATTACTTATAATGGTTATGTTTGGTCATAATTTCATATTACATTGATTTGGTCTATTCATGAACTCCTTTAAGGGGTGAGAAGTATGTACCATAGTCTTCATTCTGGAGGATACATTCATGACTGAAACTAGGAAAGATCTCGCGAATCTAAAATGTGTTCCCTGCAGAGGTGGAATCCCACCCCTGATTGATTTGAAAATCAAACAGATGCTTCCAGCGGTTCCAGGGTGGGAAAGAATCAAGGAAGATGGGGTCGATAAAATCAGACGCAAGTACAAATTCAAGAATTTTGTCGAGGCAATGGAATTCACTAATGGAGTAGCTGAAATAGCTGAAGAACAGGGTCATCATCCGGATATATACATTCAATGGAATATAGTGGAGCTCACTCTTTGGACACATGCTATCAAAGGTCTTCATGAGAATGATTTCATTCTCGCTGCGAAAATTGATGAAATGAAAGAGCAGTTAGAATGATATTAGTCTAATGCGTGAGCCATTGGAACTTTTCCTCTACAAAGGACTTTGCATCGGTCTCGATGCAATCACCATGTGCAATAATCAATTTATCAAAATCCCATGATAGAAGCGTTTCCAATGATTGTCTTGCCAAATCGCGGTCCTTGAAAGACATCCTGATGTCTCGACCTACACCTCCCTTTGGATATAGCACTCCTCCGAGTCTGAAAATAAAATTGGATAGTGGCTTTCCTTTGATTTTCTTATTTGATTGGATGAGGTCGCCCATGATAACTGTACGTGATTTATTGTGATAGAATAGAACTTCTGAAAGTAATGGGTTGCCCTTGAATTCAAGCTGTTCAAAGTCATCCGCCCAATCCGGTGGAGGTGTATCTGTCAAGATACCTTTGATTGGCAGTTCACCATGCTGCAATGTCATACGGGTCCGTCGACAGACCCACAATTGTGCATCTGGAAACTGCCTACGGGCGTTATCCAACCTCCAAACGTGCCGCATTGTGGCTGATACCAGATATTTGACAGGTCCCAGTTCTGATATTTCCTCTACTGTGTCATCTGATACTGGGACTGGAGATTCAATCCATATTGATCCATCACTCAGTTTCACTACGGTCATACGTGTTGCGAACCAAGCACGCATATCACGAACTATCGGTCCTTCAACAGTCCAAATACTCTCGCCGAATGAACGAAGACTTGACATGACTCATCCCTCCTTGTTACTTGAATCAATAGTGTATACGTATTACTATAGGTGCCAATAGGGTCCTGCAATTGAGTGCAATATAAGTCCCATACTTCGTGTTTTGCAGCATCAGGCGCAAACGTTTGCTTTTACCGCAAACGTTTTTAATATCCGCAAACATCAATCGTGTCATGTCATCAGTCAGTCAGAAACGGTTTGGAACAAGAACGCTGGCTGCATTCGCTCTTGTGTTGATAATAACAGTCACCAGTATTGGGATTGCTTTTCATTTTGTGCCTGAAGTTACTACAATTTATGATATCCAGTGTTTGGCTATTGGGGACGATGGGATGGGACCTAATAGTATCAGGGTTGTTGGGCTGTTTGCTCCTTTTGATGAAGAGCTCACACTTCAAACCCTTACGTGTGAACCATCTGTTACTGGACTCAACCCACTCGATACTAAAACGAATGAATCAGCGTACACTACTCCTTTTCATGGAATCTTGTCAATGGACGTCTATGGTGATTTCGAAGCAGGAATTGAGTATCAGTTCGCCCTCCAATTCCTTTATGATACTGACAAAATAAGAACAGTGTATTTCGCACCTGTATTCACTCCTGGTATCTTGATTAACCACGAAAATACTACCGAGTCCTTTGGTGAACAACGAGCTTTCTGGACATATCTATCACGACCAGAGTCCATGGAGTTGACCGCTGTGAATGCTACTCTTCTCTCTGTTGGTGATTACTGTTATGTCTATATGGCAAACGAAACAATAGATCTTCTAGGAGAAGGTGCAGCAATATCAAAATGCAATCAGTTAGGGCAAACG
>MUGD01000241.1 GCA_002900555.1 Thermoplasmata archaeon M9B2D
CGATATCATTGGTAACACGCGAGATCATCTCGCCGCTGCGGTTGGCATAGAGCAGTTTCATATCAAGGTACAGTATCTTTTCAAGCAGTACCTCTCTAAGGCGCGTGACCATACTCAAGCCTATGTAGTTCATATAGACCGACTGCAAGTAGCGTCCAACGGATTTTGCAATATAGATAGCAATCAGCATCAAAGGGATCAGATAGAGCATTTGCGGATCGCGGGCGATGAACATGTCATCCATAAGCGGCTTCATGATCTGTGCCGTGGCTGCGGTTGCCGCGACCGTCAGCAGAATCCCGATTAGAACGATAAAATAGTAGAATTTGTACTCTTTAAGATAAGGCCAATAACGTTTAAATATACTTTTCAATAACAATCTCTTTCAATTAAATGAAACATATTTTACTGTAAAGCCCCTTTGGAGTGAGACTTTGTTATAATTATTTCAAAAAAAGCAGACTTCTTTTGGCAACTCTTCTAAACGATATCAAAACTATACTCATCATACGCTGCGGTGCACTGGGTGACCTTATCTATGCGACAGCCGTGATCGATGCGCTTAGAATGCAGTACGGCGAAGCCGTTGAGATCGACTTTGTCGCGACGCCGGGTCCCGGAAGCATCTTTCAAAAAGACAAGCGGGTCCGTAAGGTCTATCCGTTGCAGCACCGTAAAGTGCCTGCGCTCCTAAGTAAAGACAAACAGAGGGTCATACGTCACTCCAAAGAGGCGCCATATGACCTTTTGATCAACCTGGAGATGAACAAGCATTTTGATGCCCTGAGCAGAAAGATACACGCAAGGCATAAAGTCGGTTCCCCGTTTACACCCCTAAAAACAGGCAAAGAACACAAACATATGGTTGACGTCATCAAGCAGATCATCGCACCGGTCTGTGAAGCTGATATACTCAAAAAAGCCTACCCAAAACTCTACGGAGAAAAGTGGGAAAACGTCCACGGCAAATATCAGCTGCCTGAAAAATATATCGTCTTCAATCCCAGCAACTCTCACAGCCGACGGCATAAGATCAACTACCGTGCATGGCCGCAAGAGTACTGGAAAGCGCTGCTATCGCAGATACCTTCACATATCCCCGTCGTCATCATCGCCGGCAAAGGCGAAGAGGCGTATTTTGAGAAGATCAAGCCCTACCCGGCCAATGTGATCGACCTCACCGGGAAGACACCGCTGATCGACCTTATCTCGGTAATAGAACATGCAACTGCCGTTGTGACAACCGATACCGGGCCTGCCCATCTGGCCTCAGCCGTCAATACCGATATCTACGTGCTGATCGGGCCGACGCCGGCGGGCCTGACCGGTCCTTATATCACGCCCGACAACAACGTTACCATCCTCTCCATGGAGCTGCCATGTTCGCCATGCTACAACACAGATGTTATGAGGAACTGTCAGGACAATATCTGCATGAAACAGATCACTCCCGAGATGGTGCTCAAGAGCATGCAGCCTATGCTTGACACTTTTTAAACCACCAGATGATAAAATACCGATAATACATTCAAAGGGAAAAAATGCGCAAACGAATATTAGTGACAGGCGGTGCCGGTTTTTTAGGCTCACACCTCTGTGAACGTCTACTGAAGGAGGGCAATGAGGTCATCTGTGTAGACAACTTTTTCACCGGCGACAAGAAGAACATCGAACACCTTATGAGCGATCCCTATTTCGAAGTAATCCGTCACGATGTCACCTTCCCTCTCTATATCGAAGTGGATGAGATCTACAATCTGGCCTGTCCGGCATCACCGCCGCACTACCAGTTTGACCCGGTGCAGACGACCAAGACCTCTGTTATCGGTGCCATCAACATGCTCGGTCTTGCCAAGCGCTGTAAAGCGAAAATCCTTCAGGCCTCTACTTCAGAGGTCTACGGTGACCCCGAAGTCCACCCGCAGCCTGAAAGCTACAAAGGTTCCGTCAGCACGACAGGTATCCGTGCCTGTTACGACGAAGGAAAACGCTGTGCCGAGACCCTCTTTTTCGACTACTACCGCCAACATAACGTCGACATCAAAGTGATGCGTATTTTCAACACCTACGGGCCGAACATGAACCCATATGACGGCCGTGTCGTCTCCAACTTTATCGTCCAGGCACTAAAAGGTGAAGACATCACCATGTACGGCGATGGCACACAGACCCGTTCGTTCTGTTATGTTGACGACCTGATCGAAGGGATGATCCGTCTGATGAACTCGCGTGACGGCTTCACAGGACCTGTCAACATCGGAAACCCGGGCGAGTTCACCATGCTGGAACTGGCTGAGAAAATCATCGAACTAACCGGATCGAAGAGCAAGATCACCTTCCAACCGCTGCCTCAGGATGACCCTTTGCAGCGTCAGCCCGATATCACCCTTGCCAAAAAAGAGCTGGGATGGGAACCGACCATCAAGCTCGAAGCAGGGTTGGCAAAGACTATTGAGTATTTTAAAACAGCTATCTAGAACAAAGACGCTCTAGCAATATTTGTTGAGACCCTCGTCGCAAAAGAACTTATGCTCAGCCTTGACTTTGTTAAAGCGTGCTAGGTCTTCACTTGGATCATAATCCGGATAACTGGGTCTTTTATGGTCCAGGTGAAATACATTGGCGACATTTTTACATGATGAAATCGTCGCACCATAATCGACAAAACGCCAGTTAAGATCCGTATCATCACCCAATATCGACAGTCCATAACTCTCATCAAAACCATTGATCGCTACAAAGTCCTCTTTATAGCATGAAAAATTACAGCCAAGTATCTGTACATTTCTCTTTTTGTTAGTAATAAACTTGTTATACAAAGTACCATTTGGCTTGATGTAGAACCCCTGTTCATAGTGGGTTTTTTTACGCCATACCAAATCTGTCAAAACATAATATAGGTAATATTTTTCAAATATGGAGGTCTTCAGTTTATGCTGGCGCATTTTTTTACTCAAATCAGCATCAACATTGACTCTCCGTCCCGAAAGCACCTTCTTTTTCGCACTTAAAGCAACATGTCCCTCG
>MUGD01000242.1 GCA_002900555.1 Thermoplasmata archaeon M9B2D
AACCGTGCAATTTCGTTTCACCGGAATAGACATCACTGATAAATATGTTCAGGCTATGGTCGTTGATCCTATCGCAAATACGATACTTGTGTCAATGGTCCTCCAACAAGGAGTAAATGAATAAGATAAAGATAAAAGGAAAATAATGTGAGGGTGTAACATGAGAACCATGAATTACCATGCAATAAAAGGAATCATGAGGGACTTTGGAGCAAGAAGATCTGTTAAGAAAACAACGGACAGTGCAGTGGTTGGTATTGTCACTGCGATATTGCTTATTGGTCTGGTTGTTTTGGTCATCTCCATTGTTCAAACAGTGTATGTTCCACAAATCATGGAACAGCGTGAAGCAGAACATATGGATATGGTAGCCTTGCAATTTGCGTTTCTTACGTCGGTTATCGACAATCAAGCCGCAGATGAAAAGAAAGGGGTTCCTATTGCGACATCAGTGACGCTTGGGAACAGAGAGTTACCCTATCTTGTATCAAGCAAAGCGTTTGGCAGCTTGGAAATCTTTGAACGATCATCTACCATAACGATTACGAATAATTCACAGTCCAATCCGGTGACCTCGGTATTCCCGTTAGGCAAGATTACCTATTCATCCTCTAATGCGTATTACCTTGACCAGTCATATACTTATGAGACTGGTGCGATGATTGTCAGTCAGGATCAAGGGAATTTGATGATGGTCCCCCCTAATTTCTTTGTCGAGTATAATGAGACGACGAATATCGTAAATATCACGTTTGATGTGGTGAATGTCTCAGGAATCGGTCAGAAAGTGATGGCATCAGGATATGGGACTTACCCGATACAAACCGAGTTTTATTCTGTTTCGGTGCAACGGAATTTTTCCGATGTTCAGACCCTGACTATTGCCTCTTCGTATTCGAACGCCTGGCGGGTGTTTCTAAACCGTTCGTTAAAGGCAGTCGGTCTGAATGCAGCAGGGTATGGTACTCATTTTCACCTAACTGACACTGGGCAGGCTGTCACGGTGGATTTCCTTGAAAACGGTATCCTTCCAACGGTGATTATTAATTTTAGAATCATTGAGATCCGAGCCCAGATCGGCCCCGGGTGGGTCGAGTAACCAAGACATATAAAAAGATACTGCCAGTTGAAGGAACCCTATCTAGTCGTCCCCCTCAAGTGGGTTTTTTTTATCTGAAGTAGCCAGGGAATCCCAGAAAAAAGACTATTCACACTTCAAACAACCCAGGGTATATGTAATGATTGTGTATCTGTTCCTGGGTGAGAGCTTGGTCGTAGATTGCGACCTCATCCATGTACCCGCAATAGAACCGCCCGATGAATAAGGGTGATCTTGTGAGGTCAATTCGATGGTTCGGATAACTTATTTCATTGACGACGTTCCCATTGACATAAAGGCAGATGCTGGTCCCGTTGTAGGTGACCGCAAAATGATTCCATCCTGAGCCAAACGAAGCATCATAGTACTGGAGATACACATTGTTGATTCGTGCTTCAACAGAAGTGGTATTGGCAAACAGCAAATAGGAATCACCTTTATAGATTCCTCGACCATGCGGTCCAATCATAATGGTGATAAGGTACCCCTGGTGGTTTGCACCAGTGAAACTGATAGCGTAGAGTTCCTCTCCCACCCGGGTAATGATCGGGAAGAAACAGATCTCGGGGTTTGGTCCCAACACGAAAAATTGCTTCCGTTCGCCAAGCTGTGGATCTATCACGCCATTGGCATATATTCGAATTGTGATGACATATCCTTTCGCATTATTCTTTGTCGAATATGCGATGATATACATATCATCCTCACCATAAATAATCCAGGGGTTAAAACAAAGCTCCGATGTCTGTTCGAATATCTTACTTTTCCCAGTCCATGCAATTGAGCCGTTCGATGAGATGTTATATGTTTTGACAATTCCCCAAGAGAGGGAATTTCTATACGCTACGACAAACACATGCTCAGAGACCTGTGCAAGACTTGGCTCATAACCGGCAGTTGCATCAAACTCAACCATGCGCCCGGTATAGGAGATATCTCCAGTGGATGTGATGGTGAAGGTTTTTAAAATACCATGAGCCGAATTACCGCGATAGGCAAGAACATAGGTGTCACCCGTCACATGAGCAAGATAGGGCTCACGAGGGTCAGTACTTGAGGCGGCAGAGTCATAGGTCAGTATTTTTCCAGTGTATGTTATCTTTCCTGTTGGTGAGACTTCCACGGTACGCAGGATACCTCCGTCGGTTGGCGTCCAGGATGCGATGGCACAGATGTTATCTGTTATCTTCAACAAACTAGGGCTGTTTCGCTTATTTCTTGAACATTCTTCTGGGAAGACGAATTTACTGACAACGTTAATCGAGTATTCCGGTGAGATACTAATGGTCTGCAGGTTGAGACGGTAATAGAAATCGATGAAGGTGACAAGGTAGTAGTTTTGTGTCATCTTGACGATTTTTGGCTGACAAATATTAGATCCGGTCGATATTTCCGCTAGCACGTAATCCGCATACGTGGTAATCATCCCATCATAGGGATTGATTTCAACGATGCTGATATGACACCCTTTTTGCGCTTCTTCACTTATATACACATATTTATCATCAAACGCATGGATGATATAGGGTGTATATCCAAACGTGGAGCTAATAGAACCGATATCAGCGACAAACTGAGGGACTTGCGGTTTCATCCATGCCTCAATGGTTATTTGGTTGGTGATATTCAGCGTCCAAGACGTTTTTACCCGGACGGTATCCATAAATCCATTAAAGTACCCGGAGTTGTTTACCTTGACGTTTGACGGTTCCAAGGCTTTACTGATGATTTTTGCATTCCCGAGTGCCACCCCATGGTTATTGTTCCCTGAACTATCCTTGACCTCATCAGGGAGACCACGCACCCAAAGACTCTCGTCAAAGTGCCAAATCCCCCCCTTACGTGTGGTGGTAAAACCCTCCTGAAGCCGCCCCCAGAAGATAATCGTGTTGGT
>MUGD01000243.1 GCA_002900555.1 Thermoplasmata archaeon M9B2D
TATACAGGCACTTCTCGCTCAGAGAGGACGAAAAGAAAAACTTGACACTCTGCAGATGTTAATTCTAAAGGAGGAACTTGCTTGGCGATTAGGTAAGTTAGATGAAGGTCATGATACCATTAAAAAAGTAGAGAAGCTGCTCTCATCAGGATTGGGAAAGAATGACGAGGAGTCGGAACTGGAGAGGAGAAAAGCATCTCACTACTCACAAGCCGGAGTAATCTATTGGTACAAGGGCGAACTAGACAAGGCGCTGGAATATCATCAGATGAGTCTAAAGATAAGGGAGAAACTTGGTGATAAGAGCGGGATTTTACGAGCTCTGAACAATCTTGGCTTGGTCTATGATGTAGCAGCAGACTTCTACCAACGTAGCCTAAGAATCTGTGAGGAAACGAATGATCAGGATGGTCTCTCAAGAGTACTAAATAATCTGGCCAACATCAGTTCAGCTTTAGGGAATCTAGATGAAGCTCTACAATATCATGAACGGAGTCTCTCACTGAAAGAGAAGATTGCTGGCAAGCAAGATGTTGCATTATCACTGATCAATATTGGAGTCATCTTCAGATTGAAGGGAGACCTCGATCGTGCTGAGGAATACTACAATCGAAGCCTTAAGATTCAGAAGCATCTTAGCATCGGACCGGAATTTGCTCTCGTCCTGAACAACTTGGGAGAGATTTATACACTAAAAGGAGAACTTGATGAAGCTCTGGAGTTATATCAACGCAGTCTTTTAATTTACGAGGACATGGGAAACAGAGAGGGTATTGCGCTTACTCTCATGAATATAGGCGACATGTATGGAAGAAAGGGAGATCCAGAGATAGCTTTCAATTACTACAGGCGCAGCTTGTCCACTGCAGAAGAAATCAGCAACGCAAGATTGACCTCTTCTGCTCTCTCTGAACTCATCTGGTTGTCTTTGGATTATGAAGACAATAGTCTTGCTGAGAAGTACTTCTCGCAACTTGAAAGCATGAGAGATGAATCTCATGGTGCACTTATCAATCAGCAGTATCGCGTTTCTGAAGCCCTATTACTCAAAAAGAAAGGACGGAGTAAAGATAGACTTAGAGCAGAGGAAATCCTAGAACAAGTAGTAGGAGAGGAAATTGTAGACCATACATTGACTGTAAAGGCAATGATTCATTTGTGTGACCTGCTAATTACGGAATTTAAGGCAACAGGAGATGAAGAAATGCTCCGAAGGATAAACGACCTGACGGAGCAACTATTGACAATTGCCCAACAACAATCTTCACACTCACTTGTTGTTGAATCATATCTTTTGCGTTCCAAACTCGCAATCATTGATTTCGAAATAGGTCAAGCACATAAATTGCTGAATAAGGCAAAAAGCTTGGCCGATGAAAAAGGGCTTCAGAGGTTATCAGTTGTTGTAAATAATGAAATGAAGAAGTTGGACAAGCAACAACAAAAATGGGAGTCAATAATCAACAAAAATCCCTCAAAAGAAGAAATGGTCAGCTTAACTGAGTTGAATAACCTCGTTGAGCGGATGGTACAAAAAACAGTCCTCTCTCTAGGAATTGAATCAGCCTCAGAACTTGCCAAAAAGAAGTATTTGATTGTCCATCAAGATTTGCTTGAGGCAACAGAAAAATCAGAGAAAAGCGCTTTCAGAGTAGGAATCGCGCAGATAGGTCTCTCTGAAAATGGTGATATTCTAGGAGAACAATATGAGGAAAGAATCGACGGTCTATTAGGTCTCCAGCCAGAGTGCGTTGAGTCAAGTAGAGCGAAAGTCAGACAGATGGTTGAAAAAGCACATGCTTTAGGAGTCAATGTTCTTATCTTTCCAGAGATGACCATCGATTTAACCTATGACGAATTCACTAAAGATTTGAGAACAATGGCAAGAGAGTATGAGATGTACATAGTGCCAGGCTCTTTCCATGATAGCGGTTCTCGACACAATCTCTGTACGATCTTTGGACCCGATGGCATTCTTTGGACACAGAAGAAACACAACCCAGCAATCATACACATCAAAGGTAACAGATTCATGGAGAGAATTGAAACCGAATCGGAATCGAAGAAGGTGATTATATCCAAGACAGAATATGGCAGGATTGCCATTGTCATTTGCCGCGATTTTCTTGACATGGACTTACGTGTAGCACTAAAGAATTCAGATCCACCTGTCGACTTGGTTATTAATCCAGCTTTTACTCCAGTCACAGCAGACTTCAGAGCGGCACATTTCGATGCCAGAAGATCAATCTATGCATACTGCTTCTTTGCGAACGTTGCAGAATTCGGAGATTCGCTAATCTACACTCCCGAAAAAGAACGTATTGAGAGAACCATCCAACCAAGAGAAGAGAATCTGATCTTCAAAGATGTAGACCTCTTTCAACTTCGGACTGAACGGAAACGTTGGGAAGAACAACAAAGGAAACAGACATCTTTCATACAAAGCACGAGATGAATCTGAGTCTCAATTTGAAAAGCTCTTGTAGAATATTTCTAGATCTCTTTCATCATTGATGGCGAACTTGTACAGAGAGTAGTGAATTCAACTGATTGCTTCACATCTAAGGGTATCTTGTCGCGCGCGACATACACAAATCCCTTTCTCTTGAAATATTCCTCAGCTGTATCAGTGAGAAGATAGAGTCGAGTAATCCCCTTCTTTTTTGCTACGTCAATAATTTGTTTGACGAGTCGAGAGCCTAATCCAGTTCCCTGAAAATCAGGATGTACTGCGAGAGACCTAAGCAAGGCGGATTTGCCATAGACCTCCAAACCAACTGAACCTATAAGATATTCCGAATCGACATCGGCTTCAGAATACCTGATGACAAGGAAGTTCATCAAATGTGGTTCTATACCATCAGGAGGAAGGTTTGTTTCTTTTAATAGACCTACAAGCGCAGGGTAGTCCGAATTCTTCGCTTTTTCAATCTTGAGATCTTTTGTCATAATTCAGATTCATGGAATCTTGGGCTTTATCAATCTTGGTATGTGCGAGGACAATCAGATTTGACCAAAACTTTTCTAATAGAACTCAAATATCTATTCAGTGAAGTGAAAATCCATGGTAGATATTAGACCTATGAAACTAGAGGATTGGGAAGAGTTACATATGATCGATATTGAAATCTTCCCGGATGATCCTCTCGAGGAGGAGTCTTTCCGAAA
>MUGD01000054.1 GCA_002900555.1 Thermoplasmata archaeon M9B2D
TTGTTTCGTAAACCCTCTTCATAGAAACGGTATTCGCAACGCTTATGGCATTCTTGATTGCTTTTGCGGAAGATCGTCCATGGCTTATAATGCAGGTCCCGTTGATCCCAAGAAGCGGCGCTCCGCCATATTCAGCGTAGTCAGTCTGTCTTTTGAAGCTTTTCAGTGCTGGTCGCATGAACAGATATCCAATCCTGCCGAGGACACTTCTTCCTACCTCTCTCTTTAACATCCTGAATATGGCTTCAGAAAGCCCCTCGCTTATCTTAAGAGTGATATTCCCGGCAAAACCATCACATACAACCACATCGGCCCTGCCCCTGAACATGTCCTTGCCTTCAATGTTACCGACAAAGTTAACATGGCTTTTTCTCAACAACTTGAAAGTCTCCTTGGTCAACTCATTCCCCTTTGTTTCTTCCTCTCCGATATTCATGAGCGCAACCTTGGGTTCTTTCTTATTGAACAATGCCGAGCTGTAGGCGCTTCCCATCATCGCAAATTCAAGAAGGTTATTGGGTTCGCAGTCGACATTTGCGCCTGCATCAAGGAGAACAAAGGGATCCTTAAGGGAGGGCATAATTGTAGCAATTGCTGGCCTGTTGACCCCTTTTGCTTTACCAAGCTTTATAAGGCACATAGCCATAGCTACGCCGGAATGGCCCGCACTGACAACGGCGTCAGCCTTGCCGTCACGCACAAGGTCGACGGCTATGGCAATTGAGGACTCTTTTCTCTTTCTTAATGCATAGGATGGCGATTCATCCATTGAGACAACATCAGGAGCATGGCAAACTGATATTCTGTCGGTTGGAGCGTTCTTTTCTTTCAGTCCTTTCGCTATTCTTTCTTCGTCTCCAACCAGAACAACCCGG
The DNA here is from genome assembly GCA_002900555.1 of Thermoplasmata archaeon M9B2D. Next base: position 876 of record MUGD01000054.1, read on the forward strand.
ATATCGTCGTTGTCCTGGAAACTATCTATTGCTCCATCGATATTTACTTCGGGGGCAAAATCGCCTCCCATGGCATCAAGTGCAATGATCATTTAGTCTTTTTCGACTATTTCCAGCACCTTTTTTCTGTTGTAAGTCCCACAGCTCAGGCATACTCGATGCGGCATCTTATCTTCTCCACACTCAGGGCATTTCATTAGGGTGGGTATCTCACCTTTCCAGTTTGCTCTTCTTCTGTCCCTGCGAGCTTTTGAGTGTCTAGATGTCGGGTTAGCCATAATTATTCCTTCCTTTCAAATGTTATATTCTTCAACTTATTCCATCTGCTGTCGGTTATATCTTTATCACAACTGCATGTTCCGTTATTAAGATTTACCCCGCATTTTGAGCACAGTCCCTTACACCCTTCGTCACACAAAGGATTAATCGGGCAATGTATTATGATCTGCTCGATAAGAATCTCTCTCAGGTCAATTTCATCATTATCATAGAACGAGGACTCAAGGTCCCCTTTGTGCAACTCAAGATCGCCCTTCAATTCAACGGACGGTTGATACACGACAGAAAAATCCAGATCGAGCGACTCTGTTACGGGATTCAAGCACCGGACACAAGTCATCTCGATCGATGCCTGTATCTCACCATTTATGAACACATCGCGTCCACTTCTTTTAGCTTCCACGTGCGCGGATACTGTTACCGGTTTAGAGGAGAGATCATCGAACTTGATATTCTCTTTAAGATCTACTTCAAAACCTTCTTCAGGGATCTCAGATACTGTGATCTTCATTGTTCTTTTCCACAAAGAAAAATTTTAAATTATGTATATTGGAAGAGTCAAGTACCTGTAATAAAATAATTTTGAAATTAATAGCATTTTTCAATCTATACTTGTAATAAACAATAACGTTGCATTCAAGATTTCAAAAGTATGTTTATGTATTATTTAATAATTAAATTTAACATTTATCATGTTACTCATTGATTTATAAGCATATATATGCAATAATAAAGCTATGGCAGATCAGAAATATTGTGTGTGTTGCGGAGAAGATGTTCCATTTCATTCTGTTGAAAGGAATGAAAGAAGGGAAACCATATGCTCGTATTGTGGATTCCCTCTCGATATCGAGCCTCTCTGGCAGGGAGAAGATGTAAGTTCTGACACGGTCGCATTTATAGCTGAGGATTCCGTATCTCTGAGAACAACCCTGAGCAGCATACTCGATCAGAACAAGTCAATTCAGCGGATCGTCCAATGCAGTGACGGCGCACAACTCGTGAAGCAGGTAACGAAATCATACAACGAAAAGTACGTGAATGGAAGGAATGTAACTCCACTCTTTTCAATTATCGATCTTAACATGCCGGTCATGGATGGTCTGACGGCAGCACGTTCCATACGTGCAATGGAACAAAACAACGATATCCCACCGATTCCAATAATTTTCTTTTCTTCGGTGATGGCGAATGACAGGCTCAGGGAAGCGATGACGTCCCTTTCACCGGCTGTTTACATAAATAAGGGGAAAACAAAAGATTCGCAGGACCTCATTGGACGGATAAACATTCTGCTCAATTATATTTCTGATAAATACCTTAAACATTAATCTGCCTTTTTTTTGCTCCAGGGTCTCTAATTTTCTGGTCAAATACGAAGTCTTGAAGTTTATAGCCATTCCTTGACTTAACTTCGAGCAACAATTATAATCATTGAATTCTTTAGACTTTTTTACAAAAGGAGCCTTTTGTCTTCTCAATAAGCCACCCACAAGAAGCTATGGACGAAATACACGAACAAAAACAGCAGCGTATCCAAAAAATGGAGGCCCTGAAGGCCCTTGGGATTGATCCATACGGAGAACCTTTTGAAGCAGATAATAATACAGAAGAGGTCTTTTCAAAATTCGGCTCGCTTACCAAAGAGTCACTTGAAAATGAGAAGATCAGAGTAAGAATGGCCGGAAGGATCATCATGATCCGGGATTTCGGTCGAGCGGCTTTTGTACATATTCAGGATTCATCGGGAAGAATACAGATCTATTTAAGAAAGAATGTGCTGGGTGAGCAGTTTGCCATTATGAGACATATCGATATTGGTGACTTTATCGGCATTTCCGGAACCCTCTTTAGAACGAAAACGGATGAACTTACTGTTGAGGTTGAAGACTTAAAATTCCTTACAAAGTCACTTCAGCCTCTACCCGAGAAATGGCACGGATTGAAAGATATTGAACAGCGTTACCGCCAGAGGTATCTTGACCTTATCGTAAATCCTTCTGCGAAAGCTACCTTTACGAAGAGAAGCCTTATAATAAAAAGGATAAGAGATTTTCTTGAACAGAAAGGTTTTATTGAGGTGGAAACCCCTATGATGCATCAGATACCCGGAGGGGCTGCTGCAAAACCCTTCAAAACCCACCATAACGCGCTTGATATTGATTTGTATCTGAGAATAGCCCCGGAGCTATACCTTAAAAGACTCCTTGTTGGTGGATATGAAAAAGTGTTTGAGCTAAATAAGAATTTCAGAAATGAAGGGATATCTACCAAACACAATCCTGAGTTTACTATGCTCGAGTTCTACATAGCCTACAAGGACTATCATTTCCTTATGAATTTTACAGAGGAATTAATAACCTATCTTGTCAATGAAATATGCGGCGCCATGACCATTCCCTTTGGTGAGGAAAGGATTGATATGACGCCGCCTTGGCCGAAGATTGGTTTCTATGACTCCCTTATTGATAGAGGTGTTCCTGAGGGAATACTCAGGAACAGAGATAGTGCGCACACCTGGGCAAAGGAACAGGGTTTTGACGTGAAAGCTGAAGATTCACTGGGGAAGATACTTGACGAGATTTTTAAGGAAAAGGTCGAACAGTTTCTCGTAAATCCAACATTCATAATTGATTATCCACTCGAACTATCTCCTCTGGCGAAGAAAAAGAAAGGAAGTAATGATCTTGTTGATCGCTTTGAGCTGTTTATTGCTTCAAGGGAAATAGCGAATGCATTTTCGGAACTGAACGATCCTCAGGACCAGAAAGAGCGTTTTCTGAAACAGGTTGAAGCAAAAGAACAGGGAGATGAAGAGGCACACTGGATGGATGACGATTTTGTCCGTGCTCTGGAGCAAGGCATGCCTCCAGCTGCGGGAGAAGGTATCGGCATAGACAGACTTGTTATGTTGCTTACCAATTCTCCCTCGATCAGGGATGTCATTATGTTTCCGCAGATGAAGCCTGAAAAATGAAACGTTCATATATCTCTTTCGTTGCACTCCGGTATCTAATGTCTAAAAAAAAGCACCGGAGCATTTCTTTCAATACGGTAGTTTCGATAGCAGGGGTTGCGCTCGGAGTTATGGCCCTTCTCGTCGTTCTCTCTGTCATGAGTGGTTTCCACGAGGACATTCAAAAGAAGATCCTTGGGGTGAACTCTCACATTGTGGCATTCAGTTATACGGGAAAGATCAGTAATTACCTGGAAAAGACTAAGGAAATTGAACAACTAAAAGGTGTAAAAGCTGCAGCTCCCTTCCTCATGGGGCAGGTGATGATATCCCACAACAGGCGATCGCACGGTATCTTCATACGGGGAGTTATTCCGGAGCTTGAAAAAAGGACACTCGATATTCATAATCGCATGAAAGCGGGTTCGTATGAGGATATCGAAAAGAAAGATGACGAGCCGGGAATCATCCTCGGGAATGAACTGGCTGCCAGTCTGGGCGTATTTCTCGGAGATCCGGTGAGCGTTATATCGCCAGTTGGCGAAATGGGTCCATTGGGCATGCTTCCAAGAGTAAAAAAATTCAAGGTCGTAGGTATCTTCGAAATAGGGATGTATGAATATGATTCAAATCTCGCTATTACGTCTCTTGCTGACCTTCAAGATTTTATGCGTTTTGGCGACAACGTCAATGCCATTGAAGTAAAGCTCTATGATATCTATGATGCCGGAAAAATAAAAGAGCAGGTTGAGAATGTGTTGGGACCAAGACATTATGCGCGGGATTGGATGGAAATGAACCGCAACCTGTTCTCCGCTCTTAAACTTGAAAAGCTCATGATGTTTGTTATTCTTGCTCTCATAATACTCGTTGCCGCTTTTAATATCGTGAGCACACTAATAATGAATGTGATCGAAAAAGAGCGTGAAATAGCCATTCTTAAGACGATGGGAGCAACGAATAACGGGATAATGTCGATTTTTATGATCCAGGGTCTTCTCATTGGCCTCACAGGAACCGTCATTGGGCTTATATCGGGACTGCTAATATGTTATCTCCTTGGTACCTATGAATTGATAAAACTTCCCGCAGATGTATATTATCTCAGCCACCTTCCGGTAAAACTGAAGTTGTCCGATTTTTTAGCTGTTTGCTTCTGCGCCATATTCATCAGTTTTCTGGCGACAATCTATCCAGCCCGGCAGGCGGCAAAACTTGATCCTATTGAAGCGATCAGGTATGAATAGATGAGCGAACAATTTCTCGATATTAAAGGCCTTAAAAAATTCTTCGTGACCGAGGCCGGAACTCTTGAAGTCCTCAAGGGAATTGACCTCAGAATACAGAAAGGGGAATTTATCGCAATAACCGGGGCATCAGGCGCGGGCAAAAGCACCCTGCTCCATATAATGGGTACGATAGATCGACCCTCTTCCGGGACTGTTCTCTATGATGAAACGGACGTTTTCAGATTTGATGATAATAAGCTTTCGCTTTTCAGGAACAATCATATTGGTTTTATATTTCAGTTTCATCACCTTTTACCTGAGTTTTCGGCACTTGAGAACACTCTATTGCCCGGGTTGATCTCTGGAATCGACAGAGTTCAGTTGATTGAAAGGGCATCGGCCCTTTTAAAAGACCTGGGGATATACGAACGAAAGGAGCACAGGCCGGGTGAGCTCTCCGGGGGCGAACAGCAGCGTGTTGCTGTTGCAAGGGCATTAATACTCAGTCCAGATATCGTTCTTGCCGATGAGCCTACCGGAAACCTGGACACTGTTACTGGGGAAGATCTTTTTGGAATTTTGAAAAACCTGAACCAAGAAAAAGGTATTACCATCGTAATGGTTACCCACAATGATTCGCTTGCCGAACGTTGCGATCGAATCCTGCATATTAAAGATGGAGCGCTTTCTGAAGTGCGTTAGCATTTCCAAACCAGTTTGACGATCTTAAAGCAATTATTTCTGGTCTCGATTCTTTTATAATATGAATAGTGAAAGCGGGATATTATCAATTCGCTCCAGAATTCGGAAATGTTGAGAGGAATATCAGGAGTGTCCTCAATATTCTTCATAACGAGGAGTTCGACCTAGTCGTACTTCCCGAACTCTTTAACACGGGATATCAATTCACATCGAGGAAAGAAGCTCTTTCTCTTTCAGAAACCATCCCTGATGGACCGACGACCAGAGCACTGTCCTCTTTCTCCAGTGAAAAAGGATGTTATGTCGTCTTTGGAATAGCTGAAAAACTGAATGGAAACTCTTTTAATTCTGCTGTCATAACAGGACCGGGTGGGTATATCGGTACTTACAGGAAGACCCATCTTTTTGATGATGAAAAACTCTGGTTTACCCCGGGAGATACGGGATTCAGGGTATGGGCTACTCCGTTGGGCAATATAGGTATCATGATATGCTTTGACTGGTTTTTCCCCGAGTCAATGCGCTCACTCAGTCTGCTGGGGGCTGATATCATTGCGCACCCTTCCAATCTTGTCCTTCCCTATTGCCCTGATTCCATGCCGGTGCGCTGCAGAGAGAATGCAGTCTTCTCTATTACAGCAAACAGAACAGGGAGGGAGGAACGTCTGCATAATAAAGCGTTAAGTTTCATTGGCATGAGCCAGATTACCGGTCTGAGGGGGGAGATACTGAAAAGAGCGCCTCTTGAAGACGATGAGCTTTTTTTTACTACCGTCGATACATTTTCTTCCAGAAATAAGCGCCTTACACTTAATAATGATCTTTTCGGCGACAGACGGCCCGAAATGTATACTATTATTACTCAATCCGGATTGTGAAAATGCAGACAGCCCTTTCCCTCGATTCAATAAAAGATGTATCACTCTATCAGAAAGTAAACGGGTATCGTTTTACAATAGACTCCGTCCTGATCGCTGATTTTGTAAACAAATTCAAGCCCGCTTCAATTCTTGACGTAGGTGCCGGTACTGGAATCATCGGCATATTACTCGCAAGAAAATATCCGTCGTCATGCATCAGTCTGCTTGAAGTTCAGCATGATCTTGCAGTGCTCTCAAAAAGGAATGTAATGCATAACGGGCTGGAGAATCAGATATCCGTTCATAATATGGGCATAAAGGATACAATGAACTCTCCCGACTTTAACCCTGCCTCTTATGACGTCATAGTCTGCAACCCCCCTTTTCGCGTTCCATCTTCCGGCAAGATGAGCCCTTATGATGAAAAAGCGGTTGCCCGGCATGAAATCAGGATGAACGCCGAAGTACTTATGCGGTCAGTTTCACATCTCCTGAAATCGAGGGGCTATTTTTACGTTATCTTTCATCCATTTCGCTTAGCAGAGATGTTCGCCCTGATGAGAAAATTTACACTTGAGCCAAAGAGAGCACGTTTTATATATCCTGATGTCTTGTCAGAGTCCAAGATGGTCATGGTTGAATCCATAAAGGGAGCCAGACAAGGGATGAAGATAGAAAAGCCTCTTGTTATCCATAAAGATGGGACGACATATACCGAAGAAGTCGAAAGGATTTTAAGTCAATAAACCTGTCATGATAGAACATTCGTTCATAGTTCTTGATGGTATAGGAGAAAAAACCGAGCGCGACCTGTGGGAACAGGGAATACTGAGCTGGGATGATTTTCTTTCTGTATCTACGATTTCAAATTTTGGTTGCCAGAAAAAAAGGCTCTATGAAGAGTCCCTTCAATATTTTTCCCATGAACTTCAGAGAATGAACGAGAAGCCGTTTGCTGAATTTATAAAACCAAAAGATCATTGGAGGCTCTTTAAACGATTCAGAAAATATGCGGTCTGTTTAGATATTGAGACGAATGGTCTCCCTCTTAATGCCGGCGGTGAGACAACGGTTGTCGGACTGTATGATGGTAATAGCGTAAAGCAGTTTGTTAAAGGTCGAAATCTGAGTGAAGATGCATTGTTTGGAGAATTGTCACAATACAAGCTTCTCATAACGTTCTTCGGTAGTTCATTCGATATTCCTTTTCTGAAAAGACAATTTCGATCGTTACCCTTGGACCTGCCTCACTTCGATCTCTGTTTCTCTGCCAGAAGAGTCGGCATGACAGGTGGTCTGAAAAAGATCGAAACGGACCTCGGCCTTACACGCGAGAAGAATATATCCGGCCTCAGCGGATATGATGCAGTCTTACTCTGGAAAGAATGGTGTCATGGCAATCAGACATCACTGAATACATTACTTGAATACAACTGTGCTGACACAGTCAATCTAATGGACATAGCGAACATTATTTATGAAATGCTACTCGAAAATACCGGTTTCCAGAAATATCGTGAAAACTCCGTTTCTTAACGATTACATCATTTTTCTCACTGTTGAAAAAGGGCTTTCTCCCAATACTCTCGCGTCGTACAGAAGAGATTTGGATAAGTTTTATGATTATCTGGATAGAAGAGGTGATTCTGTTGAAACAGCGTCAAAGGAAGTCGTATCAGCTTTTATTGATTCAGTACACAAGAACGGATATAAGACGACCAGTATTTGCCGGATTATTTCTTCTATCAAAGGGTTTTACCGCTACCTTATGTACGAAAAATTTATTGAACACGATCCAACCGAGCACATCTCTTCTCCCAGAAAGTGGCAATCCGTTCCTAAGGCACTGAATCTGAACGATGTGATAACCTTACTTGATGCGAAGCCTAAGAGTCGATTTTACCTCAGAGACAGCGCAATGCTCGAACTCCTTTATTCGTCCGGCCTTCGGATAAGCGAGCTTATCAATATTAAGCTTCAGGATATCGATTTTGAGGCCGGTTTCATTAGAGTTCTTGGAAAGGGCTCGAAAGAACGTATCGTCCCCCTTAATGAGCGTTGCAAGGACAAGATAAATGTTTACATAAGAGAACTCAGGTCACGTCAACTTGGAGATACAAGCCTTTTCCTCTTTCTCTCTAACAGAGGGAAGCCTCTAACCAGGCAAAGATTCTGGCAGTCTCTTAAGGAAATCGGCAGAATAACGGGTATCCATGTTACGCCTCATATGTTGCGTCATTCTTTTGCCACCCATCTCCTTGAAGGAGGCGCTGATCTCAGGACCCTCCAAAAAATGCTTGGCCACGCCGATATTGCTACAACACAGATATATACTAAGGTCTCGTCAGAAAGAATAAAACAGGAATATAAAAAACATCACCCCCGGGCTTGACAATCGTTACCGATAATTCGCGTATTGGAGCTCTATCCCGAAATCCTCTTGCTTTAGCTTTGCTATGACTGATTGAAGATCGTCTATATTTTTCCCCCTCACTCGAACCTGGTCCTTCTGAATCTCTGCATTGACCTTCAGCTTCATCCCCTTTATCACCTTTACGATCTCTTTTGCTTTGTCCTGCGTAATCCCCTGCTGAAGTGTTATGATCTGCCGCACGGTATTTCCTGATGCCTGTTCTACCTTACCGTACTGGAGAGCCTTGAGCGGAACGCTTCTTTTCACAAGTTTCCCCTGAAGAATATCAAGGACGCTCTTGAGTTTGACCTCATCATCGGAAAGTACCGTCAGGCTCGCATTACCTTTTTCGAGTTCGATGCTGCTTTTACTTCCACGGAAATCAAAACGCTGCCCCATTTCCTTTGTAGCCTGAACGACAGCGTTTGAAACTTCCTGTAGATCTACCTTACACACAATATCAAAAGCATGTTCATCAGCCATAGTTTTCTCTCAACACATCGATATTTATAAACAGTATTACTATATTCAATACAATTATGAAAATCAAGTATTTATTGATTTTACCCGTTATTTATCATAATAATAATGGTGATGCTATTGCAGTACGCTTTATTTCCTGATACATTATGAAAAAGTAGACACCATATTCGTTTTGAGGAGGAATAATGGTTCAATTACTCACAAAGGAAACTCTTTACAATTGCTGCGACCCAAGTACCCTGAAATTCAATACGACCGCTGACATTTCTCCTTTGGAGGATACAATAGGACAGGACAGGGCTCTTAGTGCGATTGATTTCGGTCTAGAATTAAACAGTGCTGGTTTCAACATATTCGCACTTGGGGAAAACGGTACTGGAAAGCTGACCACAATTCGCAGACTTATTTCACGAAGAGCTGAAAAGGAACCGGTACCCCCTGATTGGTGCTATGTTTATAATTTCAGAGATGCTGACACACCACTTGCGATATCGCTGCGGGCCGGCGAAGGTATCGTGTTTCAGAAGGATATAGAAGCATTGATTACTCATTTAAGGGCGGACATTCCCAAGGTATTTGAATCAAAAGACTATGAAAAACAGAAAACGAAGATCATCGACGAATTTCAAAAGAAGCAAAAGGATCTGTTTACATCATTAGAGAATGAAGCTTCTGAAAAAGGTTTCACCATAAGGAAAACGCCGAGCGGTCTCTTGATCATACCAGTAAAAAAAGACGGTGAACATCTCACGGAAGAAGAGTATGAGAAGCTTGATGGCGAAGTCAGAAGCAAGATCGACAAGATCGGGAAGGAGTTACAGGAAAAGCTCAATGACGTAGTTAGAACGGTTAGAGAAGGCGAGAAACTTCTAAAAGAAATGCTTATGCGCCTTGAACGAGAAACAGCGCTGTCTGCCATAGGAGATCTCATCGATGAGTTGAAGGATAAATATGCCCATTACGACAGAATTTTGCAATACCTTGACGAGCTCAAGGAAGATGTCCTAAACAACCTTGAAGAACTGAAAGGACAGCCCGAAGCACCTCCCCCCCTTCCCTTTATGAAGATGCCTAAGCAGGAAACAGCATTTAACAGGTATTACGTCAATCTGATTGTTAATAATAAGAACCTGAAAGGCGCACCCTGCATTTTCGAAAGCAATCCCACATATTACAATCTTTTCGGCCGAATAGAATCAAAGTTTCAGTATGGGGTTGCGGTAACGGATTTCTCGATGATCAAAGCAGGAGCTCTTCACAAGGCAAATGGCGGGTATCTTGTTATAAACGCACTGGATCTCGTCAAAAACCTCTTTTCCTATGATTCACTGAAAAGAGCATTGAGGAACCATGAGATCAAGATCGAAGATATATGGGAACAGTACCGGCTCGTTACCACCGCAATGCTTAAGCCTGAGCCTGTCCTTCTCGAAGTCAAGATTATACTTATCGGTACTCCCCATCTCTATTATCTTCTCTATAATCTTGATGATGAATATAAGGAGTTATTCAAAGTTAAGGCTGATTTTGACAGCAGGATGAACAGGGGTGAGGAAAATATTCAAAAATATGTCTCATTTATCGCCACAAAAACACAGAAAGAAAATCTCCTGCCCTTTGACAGAACCGGGGTCTCAAAAATCATTGAATATGGATCACGCCTTGCAGGGCATAAGGAAAAGCTCTCTTCCCAGTTCAGCGATGTTGCTGACATGATACGCGAGTCGCATTACTGGGCAAAAAAGACGAACAGCCAGATCGTTTCAGGTCCTCACGTTCTTAAAGCTATAGATGAGAGAAAATATCGTCACAATAAGCTGGAAAAAAATATGCTTGAAGTAATGACCGAGGGAACTCTGATAGTCCATACGGATGGTGCCACCGTTGGCCAGGTAAACGGCCTTGCCGTACTTGATATGGGAGATTATATGTTTGGGAAGCCCTCTCGTATTACTGCTAAGACATGGACGGGCAAGGCAGGAGTTCTCAATATTGAACGTGAAATAAAGATGAGCGGGAAAATACACGAAAAGGCTATTTTAATAATATCGAACTACCTGGGAATGAAATACGCTCAGAAGAAACCGATCAGTCTCTCAGCATCGATCACGTTTGAACAGCTCTACAGTTTGATAGAAGGTGACAGTGCAACATGCGCCGAAATG
>MUGD01000244.1 GCA_002900555.1 Thermoplasmata archaeon M9B2D
TAATCAAAGAGAAATGATGTAGCTAAAGCCCAGGCTATAAAACTGGACACCATTAGCAGTAGTCCGGTACGTGCCTGTTTCAAGCAAATCTCCCAAGAACAGTCTGTATATGTTTTCTACTAAGTCTTTTGAATGTCATTTCTTCCCTAGTTTCTTACTCCACACCTCGATAAAGTTCTCCAGAGACCTATCATAGGTTTTCTCTGCTTCAGGTGGGAATATGCATCCTGGCAGTTCTCGATGTTTCCAGTGATATTGAAGACAGTCACAGCAATACCCTTGTCTTGAACATCCGGGATATGTACAACCACATAGTTCCTTGTTTCTTTCAACATTACATATTCTGCCAGTCATGGTCAATCATTATTAATCTTGGATTGAGAAGTTAAAACCTGATTGGTCGAGTCTGTATACTGACAGAGCCTATGGTTTAGAAAACACAATACTCTAGATTTTATGCATGGCTTAATCACAACCCAAATGGGAATGGCGAGTCAACAGGCCCGCCTAAATGTTCTTGAACCTCTACCAAATTTGTTTGGAATCGTTTAGGATTGAATAAAAGAGAGGAGGTCCGGTGGAAGTCTGACTTGGCATTCGCTGTATAGTGGTACGAACTCGTAATATGGAGTCTTCTTCATATAATACGTTGATCCAACACCTAGACAAACTTGCGTTTCATCATCAAAATATCTGCACTCTCTACAAGCAAGAGTTGTATCTGGGGGATACTCAACAGGCATTTCAACAAATTCTCCTCTAACCCTATCCCATATTCGCAGGAGCCGTCTTGGTTTCATGTAGATTAGTCATGTAGGACTGCTATAAACTCCCCATAGGAACATCTTGAAGAATTCCAACGATGCTCTTCTCAACCAACGAGAGTGCTAGGTCTGGATTTACTTCACTTTTTTCCTTTGTCACGTTGGGGTAATATTTTGAATAGAGTTGCAGCCACTTGCCAAGTACAATTGCAAAAATGTCTTGCCTGCTTGTAGATTGTCCATTTCTCTGAAGTTCTCTAGCTGTTTCATTAACAGATCTCATGACAGTCGCTTGAAGAGTAGACCATCCAATTGAATTAGTCTCGGTCTTTCTCTTTCTGCACACAAACACCATGTCGTAACTGATGTTTTCCATCCTGTGAAGGTGTGTTGACGCCCTCATCTCACTTCTTACTGGGTATGTAGCTGTGATATAGAATCCTGATGCAAGCAAGGCCTCCAAGAGCGCCCCCCAAGCTGCAAGTTTTGTATGATGGAAGGTGAAAACAAGAATACCATCTGAAACCAAGACACGCTTCGATTCTGAAAATATCTTTTCTAGACTTTGGATGTATTCTTTTCTATCCTTGGCTTGAACACGGTTTTCAATTACCTCCTCAAGCCATGGCACATACTCTGGCTGAAAATCTGGGTATCTTTTCTCCAACCCAAGTTTCAGCCAGACATAGAAGAAGTTAGACAATTCTGAGTACATCACATTCCCAAAATATGGTGGATCCGTGATTACTGCATCAACACTTGCATCTGGAATTGGAAGTGACTCTGATGAACCACATCGAAGGAGAACATTAGCGCCATCATTGAGGTCGGAATACTTCTCTGCTAGTTTTCCTTCAATTTTTGTTCGAAAAGTCACTTTTTTCCTTGATTTTCCATCAATAATTCGTTCGAATGGGGCTTGGCAATACTCCTTTCCTTCTATTACTAGATTTACAAATGCTGTGAAAGCACCTCTCCCTTTCTTTGTATCATAACAATTCGCCTCAACTGGCGACATCGATGGTGAAATTGAATGCGTTCGAAAAATATCCGTGATGAATCCCCTCGTGGCATTGTATTTTGCGAACATATTGTTATACTTTAGAGAGTTGGAGAAAGCTAGAATCATGAACTCTTTCAGATTCTGATCGCTGATATTTAGAATCCATCTGTAGATTTTACCTAGATTGAGCAACTGGCGAGAATTGAACAAGTCTTTGAAATCTCTATATCCGTGATTTTGTGCACGCCTAGTTTCCACACCATTCGGTATAGCACTTCTAGGTATAGGGAGTGAATCACCAATCCCAAGGAATTCTTCCGCTGCTTTATCAAGAAGTTCTCTATCCCTTTCGTCAGCTGCCTTGTAACCTCTACCGTTTTTCAGTTCTTTATTCTTAGTTAAATCACAGTGTTCACAATAGAACTCGACAGCGTACAGTCTTTCCTTCGGTCTTTCACTCATACTCTGAATTGTCTTGACTATACTGTGTGTCCCACAAGATTTGTCGTGGCATCTGAATTTGCGGCCGAGGATGAATTTTCTTTGCGTAGCAATGAATTCTTCATCACATTTTGGACATTTTGTGACTTTTTTAGCACTTTTTGTCTGAAAAACATTCCAACAATTTGGGCATACAACAAAATCCTGCTGCTTGATAGGCGATTTCGCAAGGAAGAAATTACGCATGAGTGGTACTGCATTTGCGCATTTTGGGCACGGTATCTCTTTGTAGTAAAAATAGTATATTCCTTCAGATTCATTGCCACATTCTGGGCATGTGGTACGATAATACTTCCGAAGATCGTTTCCCAGATTTTGTTCAATATCGATGAGAGTCTGGTGAAGTAGTTCTGGATTGATATCTTCGACTGATTTTTTCACAATAAACCAAGCTACAGGATTGAGATCACCTCCCACGACCTTACAGCCAAGCCTTAATGCTTCTACGACTGTTGTACCTCCTCCCATCATTGGATCCAATACAACTTTCCCATGAAGTTGGATGTCTTGTGAATATAATTTCCAAAGGTTCTCTGCTCTCTTATCCCACGAAGTGAATTTTTCATCCGCTAACGAGTAAAGGATAATTGACCGAAATATTGACCCAAGTCTTCGCGCCCACCACTTGTGCATGACATAAATCGGTCTATAGTGTCTTCTTCCAAATCCTGTGGATTCACCTTCAGCTATTTGGTTAATCTT
>MUGD01000245.1 GCA_002900555.1 Thermoplasmata archaeon M9B2D
AGCTTTTTCTTACCTATTCTTCATCAATAGGATCAGATCAGGAAGATGTTGTAAAAATAGAATATCAGGTAGACAGGAACATCGCGCTCGTCGGGGTAAGGGATGAAAAAGGATCGATTGGCGGAGATATCACGTTCAGGTTCGAGTTCAAGTAGCATGTATTGTTTATCTCTTGTCAGGACAATTGCAATGATATTTCTAACATTGATCTTTTGTGTCCCGGGAGCCCTTGCCGTATCTGCCGAAAATATTATCCGGGATGTAGAAGTACGGGGACTTACCTGTATGAGCGAGACAGAACTGCTCAATATCATGGGATTCAGAGAAGCTACTGAAATCACGGATGCCGATGTGAGAAGTGGGATCAAGAGAGCTTTCTTAAGCATGCGTTTCAGAGATATCATTGTTAGCAGGGATGATCTGGATAGCTCAACTCTTATTGTTGAAGTACGTGAGAAATACAGCGTAAAAAAAATAAGTGTTCATGGCAACAGATTGTTAGGGGATAGGGAGATAAAACAATATTTCCCATTAAAAGAAGGCCAATACTTCGATGAAGAAAAGATGCAACCTTACATCGAAACGCTTAGAGAGTCCTTAGTTGAAATAGGATATGTTGATATTAAAATAGATTTTAGTCTTGAATTTAATGAAGCCGAGAGGGAAATTGTGATTCATCTCGATATTAAAGAGAACGAGCCGCTCTTCATTAAAAGCGTTAACATAAAAGGCATCGATGATGATGAAGAAAGAGAAAAAGTTTATTTAAAGCTTAAAATGTTCTCCGGCGATGTCTATAACAGAAAAAAACTGGTTAGACGATTGGAAGTTATCAAGGGATACCTTAAGGATATTGGCTACTATAATCCACGTGTTATCGGGTATGTATTCTCTGAAGGCATATTGAATGTCTCTATCGATACGGGAAAAAGACTTCATATAATAATCAAAGGAAATATTTACTACACTGACTCCAGGCTCATGGATGAAATGCCTTTCAATGATGCAGGGTCTATAAGGAATGAACTGATAGAAGAAGCGGTCACAAGGATTATTGGCCTTTATCATGAGGCTGGCTTTGTCTTTACCCAGATCGCACCGGTTGTAAAAACAGAGGGCGACTCACCGGAAATATTGTTCTACATATATGAAGGCCCCCAGGTAACCCTAGAAAAAATTATTCTGCGAGGCAACCTTATAGCGGATGAGAAGATAAAAGATATCTTGTCGCTGCGAGAGAAAGATTATTTTAATCCTGATAAAGTTGAATCTGACGTAGAAACGATCAAGGAATTTTACTATGCCTTGGGATACCTCGATATTGAAGTATTGGAATCAAAGTATGAATACAGTGACGACAAGAAAAGGGCGACACTTCAATTCGTTATCAATGAAGGCTCACAACGTTTAATAAGAAGCATCACTTTTACAGGCAACAAGGTATTCACTGACATTGAATTGTACGGTATCGTGAAGATAAAGCCTCTAGCGCCTTATAATGAACTTGATATATCTGATTCGAGGTTTGCAATTATCAATAAATATAAGCAGAAGGGTTATCTGGATGCAGAAGTTAGAATAAACAGGAATGAAAGAAACGACAGATATCTGATTAATTTTCAAATTGATGAGGGTGAGCAGTATTATTTTGGTGATACTATCATACGAGGGAATGTAAGGGTAAAGACAGCGGTAATCTCAAGACAGCTCGTTAATACAGAAGGTGAACCTTTTAATGCAGTTCTTTTACGCACAAATACGCAGAGACTGTATAAGCTTGGGCTTTTTTCGAATATAGATCAAAAAATTGTTGATGATAATGAAAACAGAAAAGATGTTCTATTGGACGTGAAGGAGTCAAACGCGGGAGCTTTCGAGTTTGGCGTAGGATATGGTGACTATGAAAAATACAGGGGATTTTTTGATATCAGTTACAGGAATTTTTTTGGTATGAACAGACAGGGGAAATTTCGTACTGAACTGACGACTTTGTCAGAAAAGTATATTCTCAGCGGCTTTGAACCTTGGCTCTTTAAGATGCCTGATGCTTACGGACCTGTCGCTATGAACATAAATTTTATTAAGGAACGAAGAACGGAGAAGAATATTGATACGGGTGATGTTAGATATAAGGTGAAGAAGTATTCTTCAGTTGCAAATTGGTGGACTAATTTATCCGAAAGGGTAAGAGGCGATATTACCTATTCGTTCTCTATTGTAGACACATATGATGTCCAACCCGATGTCGTGCTCACACCTGATGATACCGGTACCGTTGCGATATCTAAAATTGGACCGGGCATACTTTATGATTCGAGAGACAACCCTTTTAATCCTTCAAGGGGAATTCTTACTGGTATTTCGTTTGAGGTGGCCTCATCATACATTCTTTCGCAAACGGATTTCGTGAAGTCGGAGTTTGGAATTAGCTATTTCTATCCGCTTGCGAAGCGGCTTGTTGTCGCGTTATCTTTCAGAGGCGGTCTAGCTGACGGATACGGTAATACGAAAGAACTGCCTCTGGTTGAGCGTTTTGTTCTCGGTGGAAGAAATACGGTTCGTGGTTATAGTCAGGATTCTCTGGGTCCGAAGGGTGCAAACGGAACTCCAATAGGTGGAAACGCGAGACTCATGAATAATATTGAATTCCGTTTCGACATAGGATGGGACATAGGAGTTGTCTTGTTC
This sequence comes from Thermoplasmata archaeon M9B2D, assembly GCA_002900555.1. The sequence continues at coordinate 2,689 of MUGD01000245.1, forward strand.
ATGGATGCTGGAAATGTATGGCTCGACGTAAATGAAGTAGATCTTAGTGACTACAAATATACGACCGGTATAGGGCTTAGATATATGACACCCGTAGGGCCATTAAGACTTGATTATGGTCATAAATTGAACAGAGAGGCTGGTGAAAGCAGTGGAGAGATTCATTTCAGTATTGGACATGCGTTCTAGACTGGTCTGGATAGGATTGTGCGCTCTTATCTTCATTTTCTGTCGGAATGGGATGACGGAAGTTATAGATCACGTTGTCGCT
>MUGD01000246.1 GCA_002900555.1 Thermoplasmata archaeon M9B2D
TTTCTCTTTTGAGTTTTTCTGCTTCTTTTTCCCTAAATCCCCCTACCGAGAAACCAAGCCACATCAAGATAGGCGATGCAACGAAGATAGAAGAGTATGTACCCACAATCACACCTACAAGCAGTGTAAAACTAAACCCGTTAATGATCTCTCCACCGAACAGGTACAGTGTAAGAACAACGAAGAACGTGGTAAGTGATGTCAACGTTGTACGGGAAAGTGTACGTGTAACAGACTCATCTATAATCGTTCCAAGGTCCGGCTCTTTGATCATTCTGATACCCTCACGGATACGGTCAAAGACAATGATCGTATCGTTCAGTGAATACCCGAGTATGGTCAAGAGTGCTGCGAGTATGTCAAGGTTTACTTCAACATTGAACAAGACGATCATCCCCATAGCGATAGTCACATCATGCATGAGCGCCATCACAGAAGCGACGGCAAAACGCCACTCAAATCTAAAGGAGACATAAATAAGGATACCAATAATCGCAAGAACCATGGCCATAAGTCCCTTTTCACGCAGTTCGGATCCTACTTTCGCACCAACCATATCGACACGTCTTACTTCAAAGTTGCCTGTATCTTTAAGCAGTGTTCTGACTTGATCACCCACATCTACACCCAGGGTTTTTGAACTTGTCTTCGTACGGATGACCACTTCATCCTCGCTACCAAAGAACGTTACTGTCGCACCTTCATAGGATCTATCTGAGTCTATAGCCTCTCTGACCTTTTCTATAGGTGCTTTGCCATTGTATTTCACCTGTATGAGCGTACCGCCCGCAAAGTCTATACCGTAGTTAAATCCTTTGCCGATGATCAATCCCAATGAAAGTACCAATACTGTAAGCGAAAGCAATCCAAAACGTTTACTCTTGCTCATCAATGAGAGAGGTTCTTTATATTTAAAAATTTCCATTATTTTGCTCCCTCGTTCTTGATACCAAACCAGAAACTTTGTTTGTTCTTATCGATCTTTGGCAAGACCCACTGGTAAATGCCGTGTGTTCCTACAATAGCGGTCAGCATAGATGCTATAATACCGATACTCATCGTAAGCGCGAACCCTTTGATCGCACCGGTACCATATGCATAGAGTACCGTGGCTGCGATCAGCGTGGTCACATTGGCATCCCAGATCGCGGTAAAGGCATTACTGTACCCGTTTTCTATCGCTTTAGCCACAGATTTGCCTTCATGAAGAAGCTCCCTGATACGTTCAGAGATAATGACGTTCGCATCCACTGCCATACCTACGGTCAGAACGATACCTGCCATACCAGGCAGTGTAAGTGTTGCACCAAAGAGTGACATGATCGCAAGTATCAAAAAGAGGTTTCCTATCAGTGCGACATTTGCAATAACACCCGCCATACCATAGTAAATCACCATAAAGAGTACAACCAGGATAAACCCTAACACCAAAGCGATAGAACTGGCCTTAATACTGTCTGCTCCAAGGCTTGGTCCCACCGAGCGTTTTTCCATCACATAGACAGGTGCAAGCAATGCTCCCGATCGAAGTGCGATAGCAAGGTCATGTGCCTCAGAGAGTTCGAATCTTCCGGATATCTGTACACGTCCCCCACCGATACGCTCATTGATGACCGGTGCAGAGTAGACCTTATTGTCCAGAACAACCGCCATACGTTTTCCTACACTCACACCTGTGAAGTCACCAAAGATCTTGGCACCCTGTCCGTTCAGTGTAAAGTTGATCACAGGCTGATTGTTCTGATCAAAACCTACCTTTGCATCTGTAAGCATCGAACCATCCAGAATAGGAATAGCACGAAGCAGATATTTTTCACCTGTATTGACATCAGAGAGTATCACATCGCCATAACTTTTTGCTTCAGCCACACTCATCGTGTTGACTCTTGTGTTTCTGTCTTCATCCACTGCCATAAGCTGTAGGTGAGCGGCACGTGCGATCAGTTCACGGATACGCTGTTCATCTTCTTGTGTTTTGATACCAGGTACCTCTACAAGGATCTTGTCTTCACCCTGTTTTGCAACCGTAGGTTCTGCCAGTCCGAACTCATTGAGTCTGTTTCTGATGGTATCCACTGCTTGTTGAATGGCATTTTGTTTCGTACGTGCTACTTCAGCTTCTGTCATCGTCACTGAGAATTTCAACCCATTGTCGATCACTACTGTACCTTCAAGCTCTTTTTTGAGAAGTGCTTTGGCTTTGGCTACATCCTCTGTATCTAGAAGTTCAAACGTGATCTTTTCACCATCGATCATACGAAGATCATCAAAAATGATCTCTTCATCATCAAAGATATACTTGACCGATGCCGCCATAGACTTGATACGTGATTCAATGGCAATTTCACTTTTGATACCAAGCAGCATATGCAGACCACCTTGAAGGTCAAGCCCTAAAGTGATCTTCTTTCCGCTTTCGCTTTGTGTCAAAGAGGGAATGGAAAAAACGACACCGAAAATCAGTGCAAAAATAAAAAGGATTACCCTGAAATTAAGCGTCTTCACCAGACTCAACCTTTTTAGCGACAAATGCTCTATCAAGTTTCACAATAGTATCATCATTTAATTTGATTTTGATAAAATCTTCTTCAGTTTTAACGATCTCAGCAATAAGACCACCGGTCGTAATGATATTGTCACCTTTAGCAAGACTGTCAAGCATTGCCTTATGTGCCTTTTGATGTTTTTGCTGTGGTCTGATGATTAAAAAATAAAAAATCGCGAATAAAATGATGAGGGGTAAAAATGAACCGATCATACTGCCTTGTTCTGCTCCCATAGGAATCCTTTTGTATAAAATTAGCCAATATTCTAGCAACTTTGAACTAACAAAAGGCTTTGTCATAGCACTTTTAAGTTCGGCCTTTATCTACCTTAATTATTGGGGATTCTCCCATCCTCTTGCGAACACTATCTTGGGTATCACAACACTCTATCTGCTCCTGCAAGAAGC
>MUGD01000247.1 GCA_002900555.1 Thermoplasmata archaeon M9B2D
GTTTTCATACATGGCACGCATTTTTTCTTTTTCTTTTTCTCTTTTGAGTTTTTCTGCTTCTTTTTCCCTGAATCCACCTACCGAGAAACCAAGCCACATCAAGATAGGTGATGCAACGAAGATAGAAGAGTATGTACCTACTATGATACCTACAAGCAATGTGAAACTAAACCCGTTAATGATCTCCCCACCGAACAGGTAGAGTGTAAGCACAACGAAGAATGTTGTAAGTGATGTCAAGGTCGTACGGGAAAGCGTTCGTGTGACAGACTCATCGATAATAATCCCAAGGTCCGGATCTTTGATCATTCTGATACCCTCACGGATACGGTCAAAGACAATGATCGTATCGTTCAGTGAATACCCAAGTATGGTCAATAGTGCTGCAAGTATGTCAAGGTTTACCTCAATATTGAACAGGACGATCATCCCCATAGCGATGGTAACATCATGTATGAGTGCCATCACAGAAGCAACAGCAAAACGCCACTCAAATCTAAAGGAGACATAAATAAGGATACCGATAATAGCAAGAACCATAGCCATAAGTCCCTTTTCACGTAGCTCAGACCCTACTTTCGCACCAACCATATCGACACGTCGTACTTCAAAATTCCCTGTATCTTTCAGTAGTGCCCTGACTTGATCACCGACATCTACACCCAAGGCTCTTGAACTTGTCTTCGTACGGATTACCACTTCATCCTCACTACCAAAGAACGTCACTGTTGCACCTTCATAGGAGTTATCAGAATCTATCGCCTCTCTCACCTTCTCAATCGGTGCTTTACCTTCGTACTTTACCTGTATGAGCGTACCACCCGCAAAGTCAATACCGTAGTTAAATCCTTTACCGATGATCAATCCCAATGAAAGTACCAATACTGTAAGTGAAAGTAATCCAAAACGTTTACTCTTGCTCATCAATGAGAGAGGTTCTTTATATTTAAACACTTCCATTATTTTGCTCCCTCACTCTTGATACCAAACCAGAAACCTGGCTTGTTCCTATCTATTTTTGGCAAGATCCATTGGTAAATACCGTGTGTTCCTACAATAGCGGTCAACATAGATGCCATAATACCGATACTCATCGTAAGTGCGAACCCTTTGATCGCACCGGTACCATAAGCATAGAGTACCGTGGCTGCGATCAGTGTGGTCACGTTGGCATCCCAAATCGCGGTAATGGCATTGCTGTACCCGTTTTCTATCGCTTTAGCCACAGATTTTCCTTCATGGAGCAGCTCCCTGATACGCTCAGAGATAATGACATTCGCATCCACTGCCATACCCACAGTAAGAACGATACCTGCCATACCAGGCAGTGTAAGTGTTGCACCAAAGAGTGACATGATCGCAAGTATCAAAAAGAGGTTCCCTATCAGTGCGACATTTGCAATAACGCCTGCCATACCGTAGTAGATCACCATAAAAAGCACGACCAGAACAAACCCTAAGACCAAAGCGATAGAACTGGCCTTAATACTATCTGCTCCCAAGCTTGGTCCCACAGAGCGTTTTTCCATCACATAGACAGGGGCAAGCAGTGCTCCTGATCGAAGTGCGATAGCAAGGTCATGTGCCTCAGAGAGTTCGAATCTTCCAGAGATCTGTACTCGTCCTCCACCGATACGCTCATTGATGACCGGTGCAGAGTAGACCTTATTGTCCAGAACAACCGCCATACGTTTTCCTACACTGATACCCGTAAAGTCACCAAAGATCTTGGCACCCTGCCCGTTGAGTGTAAAGTTGATCACAGGCTGATTGTTCTGATCAAAACCTACCTTTGCATCTGTAAGCATCGAACCGTCCAGGATAGGGATAGCACGAAGCAGATATTTTTCACCGGTATTGACATCAGGGAGTATCACGTCAGCGTAACTTTTTGCTTCAGCCACACTCATTGTGTTGACTCTTATGTTTCTGTCTTCATCCACAGCCATAAGTTGCAGATGCGCGGCACGTGCGATCAGTTCACGGATACGCTGTTCATCCTCTTGTGTTTTGATACCCGGTACCTCGACAAGGATCTTATCTTCCCCCTGTTTTGCAACAGTGGGTTCTGCCAGTCCGAACTCATTGAGTCTGTTTCTGATCGTATCCACTGCTTGTTGAATGGCATTTTGTTTCGTACGCTCTACTTCAGCTTCGGTCATAGTCACTGAAAATTTCAATCCATTGTCAATCACTACTACACCTTCAAGCTCTTTTTTCAGAAGTGCTTTGACTTTAGCTACATCATCCGTATCTAGAAGTTCGAACGTAATTTTTTCACCATCGGTCATACGAAGGTCATCAAAAATGATCTCTTCATCATCAAAGATGTACTTGATTGATGCCGCCATGGACTTGATACGTGATTCAATGGCTGTTTCACTTTTGATACCAAGCAGCATATGCAGACCACCTTGAAGATCAAGCCCTAAAGTGATCTTTTTCCCACCTTCACTTTGTGTCAAAGAGGGAATGGAAAAAACGACACCGAATATCAGTGCAAAAATAAAAAGGATTACCCTGAAATTAAGCGTCTTCACCCGACTCAACCTTTTTAGCTACATATGCTCTATCAAGTTTTACAATCGTGTCGTCATTTAATTTGATTTTGATAAAATCTTCTTCAGTTTTAACGATCACAGCTATAAGACCACCAGTAGTAATAATGTTGTCACCTTTGGCCAGACTGTCAAGCATTGCTTTATGTGCTTTTTGATGTTTTTGCTGTGGTCTGATGATTAAAAAATAAAAAATCGCAAATAAAATGATGAGGGGTAAAAATGAACCGATCATACTGCCTTGTTCTGCTCCCATAGGAATCCTTTTGTATAAAATTAGCCAATATTCTAGCACCTTTGAACTAACAAAAGGCTTTTTCATAGCACTTTTGAGTTCGGGCTTTATCTACCTCAATTATTGGGGATTTTCCCATCCTCTTTCGAACACT
>MUGD01000055.1 GCA_002900555.1 Thermoplasmata archaeon M9B2D
ATGTTTGCCATCGGCGTCTATATGGGAGTGCAGTCGGTTATGGAATCCCTAGAAGAAATCAATGAAGAAGAAAAAATGGCAACGCACGCTGTCAAACCCTCATACGAACAGCACCACAAACGCAAATAAACCCACGGAACAAACAACGCTTGTGCAATTCCTTCAAAAATAGCAGGAGACCGTCTCTACGAGAAAGACCGTTACGGACTAATGAAAGAAAACATACCAATGCATGCACTTTTCGGTTCATGAGAAAATACCAGCAGACGTGTGTTTCTTTTCTCATCCAAGACCCCCTCATTCCTTTTTTTTCATGGATACCACGTCCAATACCCTTTTAGTATGCACTTAAAGAGTGATGTCTGTCTCTTTGTATGACCCACGGCAGACCGAGAAGAATCCATACATGGATGAAGTATCACCACTCACATCAGAGGATGACGCGACATAGAAGGACTACTTCTATCCCCCGATACTCGATCCCATTTTCATAAGTGGGGAAGCAACACAGAAAAACACCATCACCTCCAACCCTGCAAAGTACCCCGATGAGAAAAAAGCGGTACCTGACAATGAAACAACAACACGGAAAAAATCCTGTAGTTACCGGTGTACCTTCTCTTTTACAACCAGGTAAAAACCAAGGGTGAACATCACCACTGAGACCAAAAGCAACGCCACACCGAGCGGATAGAGCGGACGGCTGACGCCCATAAGGTAGCCTTGCGAGGAGTACACATACTGGGTGAAGTCCTGTGCAAGAAACCCGATGATAACCAGGACCACACTTGACAGAATCAGATACAGACCAAGCCGCTCGTGCTTCATGCGTTCCTCTTATCTTCTGGTCTGTTAAAGAGCTCATTGCATAAAAACATATCAGCACACCCTCAATGGCACAACCCGCAGCAGCAGAGACACACGAAGAGGAAATACGTTTATATAACAAAAACACCATAGATTTCCCAAAAGAGAAAAAAACAGGGGGACTACGTACTCATGAAGAAGACCACCATCAAAATCATGACGCTGTGTAGCATACTATGCTTTCTTGGGGTGACCCTCGCACCACTGCACACAGCGTTGCCTCAACAAACACAAACAGATGAACAACCGATACGTCACTTAGCCTCTGACGTGCTCTTCGATCAAAAGATCTCCATTCTTATGCGACTTGCAGGGTTCCGTTCCCTTTCCACCTGTATCATAAAAAACGACACCATCATCTGGTCCAAGGGATATGGTTTCTACGATGTGCCAGAACAGAAACAGACGACCATAGACACCATCTATGTGCTTGCGTCCATCACCAAGACCATTGTCGGCACCGCGCTGATGCAGCTCTATGAACAAGACCTCTTTGACCTTGATGACGACGTCAACGACTATCTGCCCTTTGAGTTGCGTAACCCCAATTTCCCTGACGACCCTATCACCATCCGGATGCTTCTATCGCATACCTCCAGTCTGAACACCAACACCCAAATGCAGTACTACTGGTTCAACTTCTCAGGTGACCCTCCCTTTCCGTTCTTCCCAGAGCCGTACCTCAGGGAGTTCCTCCTGCCAGGGGGCCGGTACTATGACCAAAGCGTCTGGAGTACGAAATACCGCCCTGGGGAGCAGGCGATGTACGCGAACGTCGGCTTTGACCTCATCTCCTACCTTGTGGAAATCATTTCAGGAGAACCGTTCCTGCAATACTGCGACATTCATATCTTCACCCCGTTGGAGATGCACAACACGAGTTTCAACCTCTCTAGACTTGCCATCGAATTGGTGGCAATCCCGTATCAGCGGTTCGCGGGGAGGTACTATACTATCAACGAACTCGACGTCCTTTTTGGAAACTACACGCCACCAGAGAAATACTGGAGAGGCAGGTTCTACCCCGCTGGAGGGTTGTATTCGACGGTCTCTGATCTGTCTCATTTCCTTATCATGCATATGAACCAGGGGATGTACAAGGACACCAGGATCCTCGAGGAAGAGACCGTGGCGCTGATGCATGAGATCCAGCCAGGTAACAGCCTTGGGTATGGCCTTGCATGGATGCATACGAAGATCAGCCCGCGTCTGACCGCATCAGGCCATGCCGGGGATTTGTACGGCGTGGACACATGGATGCTGTATGAACCCGACAACGATCTTGGAGTCATTTATCTTGCCAACGGAAACCCTGGATACAGCCTTCTGCTGCTTCGCGGATCTATCATCTGGCGGTATATCCTGTATAGCCTGTTCACAAAACAAGGGAACCTTGATGGGGAGACAGCGCAGTGTCCCTTATCCTTTGACCTCGTTCTTCGAAAGCCCCTGATGATGTCTGTAAACCAATGCTGGTAAGGGAACTACATAACAAAAAGCATGATTCGTATTTGTGGTTCGTCTGATTATTTTGGAACACCCACCACGCTTAAGTACAGCACGCTTTCGTCTTTCCCGTCGACACCGATGATGCTGTTGACCTCGTCATCGTACAACGCTGCGACCTGGCAGGACCCAAGACCCAGACTGACCGTTGCAAGCGCGAGGTTCTGTGCGATATGCCCTGCGTCAAGGTACATGTACCGGTACGCACGCTGCCCGTATTTGCATTTCGAGCGGTCGAACACGGCAGACCAGACGAACACGACCGCGGCAGTGGCACACATCTCCTGGTCTAATGCAGCCTGCGCGATCGCATCCTGATAATCCCCTTTGGTGAGCTGCTCGAGGCGATGATGCCTGATATCGTAATGGTACACGCCGCTGTGCAGATCCTGCACGCGATGGACCACAAGATACGTTTCAATGGGGTACAACGCTCCTGCGGATGGCGCGGTGCGGAAAGACCACCCCTGCTCGGTCCGCTGTATCCCTGTCGATGCCCAGAGCAGGTAGGAGAGCTGCTCAAGAGATAGTGGTTTTGTGGAAAAACTCCTGATACTTTTCCGCATCTTAATGGTCTCATCAAACGTGGTTTTCGAAAGCGACAGTGGCGTATGCAATGCGACATGATCAACATCAGGATACGTCTTATACAGGTCTGGTTGTATCGACCAATCTGGCCCCTCACCAAGGCGCCTGCGAGAGTATTTCGTCTGTTGATGGAAGCTATCTCCTACTTTGTTTTCAGAAACAAGATCACCTCTGCAATGATGAAACGAAGGTATGTCGGTTTTTAAGAATTTTGTCTGCTGACAAGTTCGGGGGACATAGTGAATCAAACATCTGGAGGAACAGAAGAAGGAAAGCGACGAAATTGGTATAAAACTGCGAACCGTCATCATTAACGATTGTTAATGAACTACTGTTTTGAAAAAGTTGTAGTACCTGTCGATAAATGACACAAAAAAACCAATTTTACCATGAGCCCTATCTGGTGACCTCCTCCAAGAAAACTATATATAGTCAAGGGAAATCTGAATTTATAAAAAATAAGGGGTAAAAACATGAAAAAATACATCGGTGTCGCACTAGCGACCATAGCGTTGATATCAATGGGAAGCGCCTCTGCCGTGCTGCTCCAGATAAGCGAGATAAAGACCAGTCCGTTGACAACAGGGACCCTTGATTGTGGTGGCGGCTGCGGTGGCGGCGGGTGCCATAACAATACGAACATGACAGAAATAACCGGGGTCCTACAGTACAATAACACAGTCTTTAAGATCGGCACAACAACCTTGAATTTCGGATGTTACGACTACCTAAACAGCACAACATCACCCTATGATTTCGATGGCGATGGCGAGATCGAAACGATCTTAAACGAGCTTCTTGGCCTGGTCGGGACCACAATCACCGTGGAAGGATACACCCGATGCCAAAACCGCTTCATCGTGTTCTACATCAACGGAATCGAGTACCGGGATTGCACCGCAATCGAATCTCTCGCATAACCAAAAAATTTTTCCTTTTTTTCTTTAATTCCTCCGTGTGAACATCACATCCATTAAGATAATATCTGTGTGAGTGTTCAAAGCGAAGTCTGCATGGAAAACCAAGGCAACGACACGCAGCAAACCTTAAAAGAATTCAACAAATACAACACATAATCATCTGACGTATGCGTATGAGGATAGATCTCAAAAACAAGGTCCATATTTTTATCATTATTACAGTCAGTGTCATCGCCCTGATGTCTGCGATGTCGGTGATGATCATACTTAACCCCTACCTCCAGGGATCCCCTGTTGAAGACACTGATAAGGACGGTGTCCCTGACGAGCAGGATACCTGCCCCGCGGTCTACAACCCTGATCAAATCGACGAGGACAATGATGGCATCGGTGACGCATGTGACACCTGCACTGATACCGATGGGGATGGATACGGCAACCCAGGGTATCCGGCGAATACCTGCCCTGACGACAACTGCCCACACGTCTCCAATGCAAACCAAAGCGACAAAGACAAAGATGGCATCGGTGACGCGTGTGATAAATGCCCAGACGACCCGAACAACGAGGATTTTGACAATGACGGCATCTGTGGTGCCTCAGACAACTGCCCAGATGCCTATAACCCTGATCAGACAGACTCTGACGACGATGGCATCGGTGATGCATGTGAAAAGCCACCAACAGCTAATTTCACCTACACCCCCCTCTACCCCCTGTACGGCGAGGTGATACAGTTCCAGGATACCACGATAGAGGGCGGAGGACTCCTTTTACAATGGCATTGGACGTTTGGTGATAACACCTCATCAGATGAACGACACCCGAACCATCAATACCTGACCATGGGGGTGTACACAGTGCAGGTAGAGGTGACAGACCAGAACGGAAAGATAGGCACGGCAACAAAACAAGTCGCGGTTGTTGACAACGACCCTCCAGAAGAACCGATGGTTGCAGGCCCACGCATCGGAAAAACAAACGTTGACTACCTGTACACATTCAAAGCAACTGACCCTGATGAAAACCAGATATATTATTCGATAGACTGGGGGGATGGCACCGGCGTACTACGACTTGGACCGTACGATTCTGGCTCTGTAGCAACCGCATCGCACCGATGGCTGACCACGGGAAGATCCATCATCACGGTACGGACACAGGACGAGTACAACGCTCTGAGCGACCAAACATCATGGCAGGTCATCGTACCGCTGAACATCTATACGCTTAACCCGTTCTTCATCCGATTTTTTGAGAACGATCATCAACTATCATTCTTCACGAAATGGTACATGTATGTAGAATAAAACTTAAATATATACAAATGAACCATATAAAAACAATCCTTGTTTGGATATATGAGGTGAAACAATATGCCAAAGATATCGATCAGAGTCTCGGATTACACCTATTGGAGATTGCTTGGTTCAGGGGACAACGTCTCCAGTATCGTACAGAAAGCACTCAAAGAATACTGGAAAGAAAACCAACCACAGAAAAAAATAACAACCACCACGATGATTCGTTCAGACGAATAAGCGAAAGCCAAGTGGCTCTCCCATCACTCTTTTTTTTCAAATAAGACAAAACGCCCTCAAGCGAAAGAGTTTTATGATACATTCTCGTTAGCGTATTTAGCACTATTTGTACTCTAACACTAAAATAAGGAGTGATGGTAAGGAGAGAATTCAAAATGAGAAGGAAACATATCCAGAACAAGATGACAACACGCACATCGATGATCCCTACTGTTTTCCTCCCCATGGGAATCACAGCCTTCTGCTCCCTTTTTCCCAATCGAAAGATAAAAAAACATCCGGATAAAGATGAAAAACAAAGAAAAAAATTTAAGGAAGAACGAGACGAACAGTACAACGAAATAGTAAAAGAAATCGACACCAATCACAACAAGTTTAAGAAACCTTTTTCGTCCAATCTAACGCTCATCGATGAAAAAACAGGATTCGGATGGAAAGGACTTGGCTCACGACTGATCCTTATAGATAATGAACGCAAAGAATACGTCTATCAGGCGATTGAACCGCAATTGAACGAAAAACAAGAACAACAGAAAAATAAATTGATCTTCCTCTTTAAAAAATATGCTGACATCGATGTGTACGAAGGGGGCATCGATGAAAAACGGAAAATCCTTGGACAAGCATTAGAGAAACTTATCCATGATAAACAATTAAAAATCGACGGTGCTGAGAAAGACGTTATTTTCTATTATATCTTCCGTGAGTTCGTTGGATACGGACGAATCGATATCTTAATGAACGACTCAGACATCGAAGACATCTCCTGTGATGGACATGCAATCCCAATTTTTGTTGTTCATAAAAAGTATGAATCCATCAAAACCAATATCATCTACCAAGATGCAGACGAACTAGATTCGTTTGTCATAAAGTTATCACAGATGTGCGGAAAGCAGATCTCCGTGTTCGAACCAATCGTCGATGGAAAGCTCTCAGATGGATCGCGTCTGCAGACGACGCTTGGCCGGACAATCACGATGCGGTCAACCTTCACCATCAGGAGATTCCGCGAAGACCCTCTCACCCCAATCGACCTTCTCAACAATAACACCATGTCCATTGACCTTGCAGCATATTTCTGGCTCACCATAGAGAAAGGCTGTAACATTTTATTCTGTGGAGGGACTGCCTCAGGGAAGACGACCATGCTTAACGCTCTTTCACTGTTCGTGCCATCGTCTTACAAGATCGTCTCCATCGAGGATACACGAGAGATAAACTTACCCCATGAGAATTGGATCGCAGGGACGACACGATCAGGATTTACCTCAACAGAGGCGCTAAAAACGAGTCGAGACATCGACATGTTCGACCTCATCAGGGTCGCCTTGCGGCAACGACCACGCGTCATCATCGTCGGAGAGGTCAGAGGTAAAGAAGCCTACACGCTCTTCCAAGCCATGACGACAGGGCATCTTTCCTATTCCACGGTCCATGCAAGTGATATGCACACGTTAATCCAACGTCTGGAGAACCCGCCGATCTCGTTGCCCCGCGCCTTACTCACATCCCTTGACATGATCGTATTTCTAAATTCCGTCGTCGTGAAAGGAAACCCTGTGCGACGAATCACAAATGTCACAGAAATCATAGAACTGGATGCCGGGACAAATCGCCTTGTTACGATGTCTCCCTTCGAATGGATCGGAGAAAACGATGATAAATTCCAGAATAACGGCGCCAGCAGACTTCTCTACAAGGTCAGGCTTGAGAACGGATGGAGCGAAAACGAACTGCAGCAAGAACTTCAGAATCGCATACAAGTCCTCGAATGGATGAGAAAGAACAACCTGCGGTCATACACTGATGTTGGAAGGATTGTTGCAACCTACATGAAAGACCCATCATTAATAATGGAGAAAATACAAAAGGTCATAGAATGAAATCCGCGTCCTATTCAGGAATCTCACAACGACTATTCAAAAAAACAGTTTCAAACATCCCTGATGAGATCCAAATAGAACGAAATCTTGAATTGGAGAAAGCAGGGATTTTACTCGACTATACACAGTATTTCGCGGTAACGCTCTTTACACTTATCCTTGGCGCTATCTTCACATTACTGCTCACCGTGATATTCTATTATCTGTTTCCTTCGATGTATTCGCTGCTGCTCATCCTTATCCTCCCTGGGCTTGTCGAAACCTGCATTGGTCTTTTCTTTTTGTATTTCCCAGGATATCGAGTTAAAAGAAGGGCGTATAACATCGACCTTTTTTTACCATACGCCATTAACTTCATTAACTCCATGGCGGTCGCAGGTATCTCCCCATCGGAGATATTCACGACGTTAGCGACCATAGACTTGTATGGTGATTTGCAAAAGGAAGCAAAGAAGATCGCAAAAGAGATCAGCATCATGAATGTTGATAGCATCACGGCGTTAAAACATGCTATCGAGATTTCCCCCTCAATAAAATTCCAGGAATTCCTCCAGGGGATCATTGGCACGATCCAATCCGGCAGCGAGCTGCATCTCTATCTGCAGAACTCTGTCGATAAACTCATGGAGGAGGACTATGTCCAGAGAAACAAAGACCTTGACTTGCTTGGGGTTATCGCAGAGATATTTGTTACCTGTGCGATCGCTTTCCCTATCTTTCTTGTCATTATCCTTACGGTCTTTGGTTTTTTCGGCAGTTCCTCAGTTAGTTCGATTTTAATCTTAAACCTTTTTTCACTGTTTATGATGCCGATTATCTATGCTGGGTTTTATTTCTTGATCCGGTCAACTAGCCTGGAGGACCTCAACAGGATCTATTCGAAAAACAATCTCACCTTCAGACAATATTTAAAGGAAAACGAAACACCTCTGATGATCGTGCTACTCTCGTTTTTGATCATTATCATCTCGTATTCTGGTCTTCACTTAATGGATTATCTCGGGTACATCCAGTTTAGCATGTACCCACAGCTCGACTTCGTTTTCATCGCTATCTTAATCCTCATAGGCCCCATCGGCATCTACAATTACTTCCAAGGAAACAAAAAGAAGCAGATTCAATACCGGCTACCTAATTTTCTCACTGAAGTAAGCGATGGACTTTCCACAGGAGCAACTATTTTTGATTCGATAAAAGTCGCCTCAAAATCACACTATGGGCCGCTCTCCTTTGAAATCAGAAAAATGAAATCCCAGTTATCATGGAACATCTCTGTAAAAGAAATCCTTATAGATTTTGCCGAGCGGATGAAATCAGCGATCGTTCATCGGATCGTCATCAGCTTAAACAAAGGACTGGTGATGGGGGGAAACACCTCGAAGATATTCAGAGCCGCAGCCATTGAGGTCGGTCAGGTAAACCGATTGGAGAACCAACGAAAGGCGACGATGTCGATTTACACTGTTGTGATCCTTGTGTGTTTTTTTGTATTTCTCGCAATCATTATCATCATGAACCTGACTATTTTCAAATCCTTCTTCGAACTGCAAGGAAGACAGGTCGGGCGGATGGCAGGGGTCATGTTTAACTCGATTGACCCCATGGAGTTGAAATATTCACTGTATTCGTTTGTGTATGTGCAAAGCATCGGTGCGGGGATACTAAGCGGCTTTATGATGGATGGAAAAGTATCATCGGGCATTCGATATAGTTGCATTCTTGGGATCATATCCTTCATCATATTCAAATTGACGTTCTAACAAACTAAGGAGAAGCTATGACAAAGAAAACACGGGGAACAGACGCAGTATCTGAAGTCCTTGGTGTTGTATTACTGTTAGGTATGACCATCGCATTATTTGTGTTCCTGAACTATATAGTGTTTTCGTATTCCTTTGAGCAGGCAGCTCCCTCTGTTAATCTCATCGGGTCCATCGACAGAGAACAGAAAAACATAACAATCGAGCATTCTGGTGGGATGTCTCTTGACGGGGACGTACAAATACTGGTGACCATCGGGAAAAACACATCTCAAAAAAACGCAAGTGAGTTGCTCCAGAAGCAGACTTGGGATTACGGGGATATCGTCCGCTTCCCCTACGATGATATCACCGGGAAATACGTCCAAGCCATGGTACGGGACCCTGCAACAAACACGCTGATATTATCCGTAGTGCTTCAACAGGGTTTGATAACGTAGAATTGAACATTCGTTTGAAATAACGACGGACAGGAATTGAAAATGGAAATAAAGAAAACAACAGACCATGCAATCGTCGGTGTTGTCACCGCTGTGTTACTCATTGGCGTCATCGTTGCGGTCATCTCCCTTGTTCAAAGCGTGTATGTTCCAAAAATCATGGAGCAGCGTGAAGCAGACCATATGGACAAGGTGGCAGAACAGTTCGCGCATCTTACCTCAGTTATCCATGGCCAGGCAGCGGATAAGACACCAGGGATCCCCATCGCAACGTCCATTACTCTTGGCAGCAAAGAATTACCGTATTTGTTGTCGGTCCGGTCCTATGGTGCATTGGAAATCCTTGAGGACGCAACCGCCATAATGGTGAATAACAGAACCGCAAGCGGCGGGATTAAGACGTCTCAGTTTAAGATCAATTGCATCAGTTACTCCTCATCGAATGCGTATTTCCTTGATCAGACCTACATCTATGAGGCTGGCGCGATGATCGTCGGTCAAACCAACGGCAATTTGATGATGATCCATCCCGCGTTCTTTGTTGATTTGGATAATCAAAACAAAACAGTCACCCTCTCGTTTAACATGGTGAAAATCTCAAGTGTCGGTCAGAAAACTATCGCGGCAGGATACGGGACATATCCGGTACAGACCGAATTTCATGAGATATCGGTAAATAAAACCTTTATCGATGTCAGTCAAATCATCCTTGCCACGTCGTATACGAACGCCTGGAGCATGTTTCTGAATAGTTCGTTGACAAAGGCGGGTCTGAACCTGAATGGGTATGGCTCGGATTTCTCGTTGTTCGACAGTGGAGAGACACTGAAGCTTGAGTTTGATGCAGACCTTGACGTCAAGTTTTTTTTCAAAATCATCGATATTAAAACCCAGATAGGCCCCGGCTGGATCGAATAACTATCCATAAGGGGAAGTTCTGAAGAAATAAAAAAATAGAAGCATTTATATACTTATAAAATCACCTTTTTGTATAAAATATCTAAAATAATTAGATGTGAGTGTGTGATGAGAATGAAACAGAACTTCCTTGAAGAGAAACGCGCAGTTTCTAGTGTCATGGGTGAACTTCTCCTCCTGGCAATCGCGGTCGTCGTAATTTCAACACTCTGTACACAACTATTAAATTTCGATGGACCACAGGATATCGCCAACGTCACCGTCATCGGAAAACTGGAACAAG
Source organism: Thermoplasmata archaeon M9B2D (assembly GCA_002900555.1). The sequence goes on from MUGD01000055.1 coordinate 10,710, forward strand.
GAACCCCAGCGTTCGAACTTCAACGGGGAGAATCACTTGCCTCAGATGCAGAAATCATCCTCCAGATAGAGGGACAATACGGAAGAACCATCCGAACATCGATCCAAGAACTATCCACCAGATTTTTTTGGCTACAGGATGGATGGGATATCGGTGAAAAAATCTTCAATATATCAGATGAACTTGGCGATCTTTCAGGTCGAAGAATTGAAGCAACGATTGTAGACAGACAAACAAACGCTATAGTGTTTTGGGGACGATTACAGGAAGGATATGCGGTACCCCCCTTTGGGAGAGGAGGTATCTGGCATCTGGACGAAGGATCAGGGACCATGGCGATGGATTCCTCTGGCAACAACAACCATGGGACAGTCCATGGCTCCCAATGGATATTGGGGAAGAAAAATTTTGCCTTGTTGTTCGACTATAACCCCAATGACTACGTACGAGTGCCAAGCGGACCAGGGTTAGAGATTACTGACGAAATAACCGTTGAAACATGGATTCAACCGATAATGCTACCGGATGGGATCCTTGATAACTTTGCCTTTGACATCAGATCACAGGGTATCTCCTGGATTCATATCTCAGGTGATATTTTTGCATTTGCTTTCTGGCATCCCGGGGTAACCACCAACTGCCGGGTCCAAACAGTCAATCTCTCGCCATCAGGGCAAATCGGCGATCAAGCCATTGACTCACTTGATTTTATCAGTGACGGATCTGCGAACGGGTTTGACCCGGATTTCATCCATATCGATGGGTCAGTCTATGCGGTCGCACATCGTTTCGACAAAGACGATGGCTTTGTCACGACTCTGCATATTTACGAGAATGGGACCATATCAGATACGATTATTGATCGATACAGATTCGAGGCGATTACAAACGCGTTTTATTGCGACATCCTCCATGTTTCCGGGAACATATACGCGATTGCCGCCTCAGAGGGTCTTACGGACCAACCAGGGTTTCTGACCACGGTTGAGATCGCACCAAACGGCACCATTCGCAAATCAATCATTGACAGATTCGAATTCGAATCGGACGATTGCTCTTTTCCAAGACTAGC
>MUGD01000248.1 GCA_002900555.1 Thermoplasmata archaeon M9B2D
GGATGACCATCACAAGGGAGGCCGAATTTCACGGATCTATGGATGGTGCAGCCAAATTCGTGAGAGGAGATGCTATAGCGGGGATTATAATTACCGCCGTCAATATAATCGGTGGATTTATTATCGGTGTACTTCAGCAAAAGATGTCCATTATAAGCGCAGCTCAGAACTATACCTTATTAACCGTAGGCGATGGTTTAGTGTCACAGATCCCGGCACTCATTATATCTACGGCGGCCGGGATTGTCGTTAGTAGGGCAGCCTCGGAGAAGACTATGGGCAAGGATTTTGGAAAACTATTTTCTAGTTATCCAAAGGCAATTTATCTTTCAGCATTAACCATTTTTGTTTTCGGTCTCATCCCGGGTTTGCCCCATATCCCTTTTATGATGCTCTCAGTAATCATAGGGATAAGCGTTTTTATGTTTGAAAAGAAAAAGGCTCAATTAAAAGTTGAAAAAATCGATGTAAAAGAGAAGGAAGCAATCGATGACGGACCGGAACCCGTGGAACATCTTTTAACGATTGATCCTCTTGAGCTGGAAGTAGGATATGGCCTCATTGCTTTAGTCGATAGAGAGCAAGGAGGAAAATTTCTTGATAGGGTTCGATCGATAAGGCGTCAGTTTGCTGTCGAAATGGGAATGGTTATTCCGCCGATTCATATCAGAGATAATCTGCAACTAAATTCTTCCGAATATCAGATTCTTCTCAAGGGTGTAAAGATTGCCGGTGCTGAATTAATGGTGAATCATTATCTGGCTATGGATCCCGGGGATGCTACAAGGAAAATTGAAGGAATAGAAACGAAAGAACCGGCATTTAACATCCCCGCATGCTGGATACCGGAGACAAGGAAGGAGGAAGCCAAACTTTCGGGTTATACCGTTGTTGATGATGCCACGATAATGGCCACACATCTAACTGAGGTGCTCCGAAAACATGCTTCAGAATTGTTAGGCAGACAAGAAGTCCAAAATTTACTGGATAATCTCAGCAAATCTTATCCAAAGGCGGTTGAAGAACTTGTGCCGAATCTTCTTTCCTTGGGGGGTGTTCAAAAAGTGCTACAAAATCTTTTGGAAGAACGAATATCTATTAGAGACCTGTTGACTATCGTTGAAACACTTGCCGACTGTGCTCCATTGACAAAGGATCCTGATTTATTAACTGAATATGTAAGAAACAAAATGTCCAGATCCATTATCAGTCCACATATAGGAGAAGATGGCTATTTAAAACTGATAACAATGTCCCAGGATGTCGAGGACATTCTTCTTAAAGGGATACAAAAAACAGAACACGGTTCGTATCTTTCCGTTGATCCAAACATTGCAGATACCATTATTTCTTCTATCAAAAAGGAAGCGGAAAAGGCGATGTCTAAGAATATTCAACCGATTCTTTTAACTACCCCTGTAATAAGAAGGCATTTGAGAAAGATGCTAGAATACTTTGTGCCCTCATTAATGGTATTATCCCAAAGTGAGCTATTGAATGATATCGGCTTTAAAGCTATTGGAAAGGTAAAATTAAGCCATGCAGGTTAAGAAATATCGAGCGAGAACAATTAAAGAAGCCAGTGCAAAGGTTAAAAAAGTACTGGGACCGGATGCAATGATTCTTTCAACACAAAAAATTTCGAAAACAGGTGAAGACGATGTATTTGAAATAACAGCCCTGACTGGAGCAAAAAATATTTCAGATGAGAGTCCGAACATGCTTGGAGAGGTCAAACAAGAGTTGATGAGTATAAAAGAGATGCTTTGTCTTTTAAATAACTCAGGTGTTTTTGTTGAAAAGTTGATAACATATCCCGGAGCCTTGGATCTCTATACAAAAATGATAAAGAATGGTGTGAGTGATCATTATGTAAGAATATTTTTTGAAAGAACCGGAGCTTTTAATGGCCATCCTGTTAATGACATAAAAAGAGTTAAGGAGCTGGCTCTCAAAGGGATTATGAAAACTATAGATGTTAAAGATCCTTTTGATATAAAAGAAAACAATCAAATTATAGCTGCTTTTATAGGTACGACAGGTGTCGGTAAAACAACGACAATCGCAAAGCTTGCTGCCAGACTCATGCTTGAGAGGACAAAGAAAGTCGGTTTGATTTCTCTAGATGCCTATAGAATAGGGGCAATGGAACAACTGAAAACATATGCAAATATATTAGGGGTGCCTTGTTTTCATGCATTCAAAAAAAAGGACCTGCTTTTTGCGCTTCGAAGGATGGAGGGAAAAGATGTTGTCCTTATCGACACTGCAGGGCAAAGTCAATATGATAGATCCAGACTAGATGAACTCAGAAGAATAATCCCCGATGATTTAAATATAAGTACTCATCTTCTATTGAGTATTGCAACCGCAGAATCTGAGATGAATAAAGCAGCCGATAATTTCAAATGCTTGAATTATCAGAGCTACATATTTACAAAAAAAGATGAAACTCAAAAATGTGGTACAATTTTAAACCAGATTATGAAACAAAGTTTACCTGTTTCATATATTACCACCGGGCAGAATGTACCTGAAGATATAGAGCAGGCAGTAAGAGAAAAACTATTAAAGTTGATTGTTTCGTAAAAAAGATAAAATCAAGTTTTGTAACTATTAGCTTAAAGTAGGCTAATAGAGTGTAACAAACCAGGACGACTTTTATGATAAAATTATAATAAACTATTAAACAGGGAAGCTTTACTGCATTGGAGACCTAAAAGATGGATCAGGCGACAAATTTGAGAAAGATAATAAAAGAAGAATCAGGGAAGGTTCACAAGCTTAGAGTGAAAGACGGGACATTTTATCCCAAAAACGATCCCATGGTTATCGCAGTCACCAGCGGAAAGGGCGGAGTGGGAAAGACAAATATCGTTGGCAATCTAGCGGTTACATTTCAGAGGATGAGAAAGAGGGTACTAATATTTGA
>MUGD01000249.1 GCA_002900555.1 Thermoplasmata archaeon M9B2D
CGTCGTAATCGGCGCAACTAACGCATTACCTCTCATCGATCCTGCAATCAAAAACAGATTTGATACAGTATTCGAGTTTTCGCTGCCATCAGTTGAAGAGCGCTATGGTATTCTTCAATTATACGCTGAACGATTGCCCCTCAAAATCGAGGTTGACCTTAAGGAAATTGCAAAGAGAACAGAGGGTCTGTCTGGGAGAGACCTTAGAGACCGTATACTAAAAGAGTCACTTCATATTGCAATAACTGATGGTGTGAGTACTATAACATCTGAAATTGTCTATAGGGTTTTAGACAAAATACAACCAAAGAGTAGACCCACTTACACAATCTAATTGGCTTTACAATAAAGGTGAATGATACCTTGAAAATCATGATCATTACTGGCATGCCCGGCGCAGGAAAGAGTGAGGTCGCTCAAGCTTTCTGTGATACTGGTATCCCTATCATAGTAATGGGAGATGTTGTACGTGAGGAAGCTCGAAAGCGTGGTCTTGACGCAAATCCTGAAAACACCCGAAAGATTATGCTTGAGCTAAGGGAGAGAAACGGTCTTGGTGCAATAGCTAAGCATTGCATAAATCGTCTTCGCAGCCTTGAATCTGATGTCGTTGTCATTGAAGGTTGTAGGAGTATTGCCGAAGTTGATGTCTTTTCTGATTTTGCTGATGAGGTGACCATAATCTGTGTTCACTCTTCTCCAAAGGTACGATATACTCGTCTGCGCGATCGAAATCGTGAAGATGCCCCTCCAACATGGGAGAATTTCAGAGAACGTGATATAAGAGAAATCTCCGTGGGCCTGGGTGGTGTCATTGCTCTTAGTGATATCATGTTGATTAATGAAGGTACACTTGATAGTCTACGTGCTATGTCAAAACAATTAGCCGTGAAGATGACCTGAAAATGGAAATAACCATCAAATGCCCAGTTCATCCAACGGAGGAAGTTGAAAGAGTAAAAACAGCCATAGAAACATATCTCGGCAAAATTCCATTCAAGGTTGTCGAGCACAATCAATTCATTGAGCTGACTTCATCAAGTGAAAACCGGGAAACCCTCTCTATTGTGCGCCAATCAATCCATGAGAAACGGATACTTGACGCGGTCCGTACAAGACTACGGAAAAACTACAATGACTTGGATATTACAACGAACATCCATATTGACAAACAAGCAGCATATGTTGGAAAATTTAGAGTGATAGATAATGATGTAGAGAATCCTCCCTTGGGCTGTATTGAGATCTATATGGCTTTCGAAACAAATTCTCTATTTGAGGAATTTCTTGATTGGTTTAGTCCGAAGACCAAAAATGGAAAAGTGGTTTCTTAGAGATTGACGGTCACAATTTCTCGAACAAGTCCGCTATGCACGGTTATTTTAATGTCATATCTGATACAGAGGCCAGCGTTTTGTACCATTTCTGACAAATTCATCTCGCTACTAGCACATACACATAGATTCTCTTTTCCTGATCGAAGAATAGAAGGAGCATTCCTTAGTAGGGAATCGAATAATTCTCGTGACTCAGCACCTCTTGTTGAACTTGAGCGACCATATGGGGGATCAGTTACAATATAATCTGCAGTCTGAACTGGGAGGTGTAAAGCATCGGCTTGTATCAAGGAGTACTTTGATTTGATTGCACTCAGATTCAATCTCGCGCCTTCTAGTAGCTTCCAGTTTTTGTCTATTCCCACTACTATTGCTCCCATATAGGCTGCTTCGCAGAGAATTCCACCTCCGCCACAAAACGGGTCGAGTAAAATATTACCCGGTCTGACCCCTGCTAGGTTGCACATCGTTCTCGCCAATATACTATTCATCATACTAGGGTGAAAGAAGGGTTTCTTTCCTGGCTCTCTCGCACGTAGAAGACGTCTGAGATTGGATTCTGTGGATTCGCATACAAGAAGTCTTTCTGCCAGTATGATAACAAGGATATTCACATTTGGGGATCGTAACTCTACTTTGGCACCAGTAATCCTTTGAATGTGCGCTCCCAATTCTCTTTCTATTTTGACTCTCTTTTGATGATCATATTCACTCTCAATACAGATAGTTCTCACTGAAAATCGATCTGAGGACAGCACATTATCCTTCCAAAAACCATTTGCAATTCCTTCAATGATTGATTCATCGTGGCTGAATTCACCAATAAGTATACCAGCTCTTTTGACCAGCGCAGCTCTATCCAAAAGAAACTCTGAAGGATTAAACACTGAATGCAGTTTTGCAACACGTCCCAACCATGTAATTTCAATTTTATATGGACAAAGCCTAGCCAGTGCTTCGATTTCAGCTTTGGCTAGTTCTAGATTTTCACCAGATACTTGGGCAAAGTAATTCGTCAAGCAGGCATCACTACTCGTAAAGATTATCTCCACCAGAAAAGATACGCTGTATTTCACCATAGAGAATATCGAAGCCCGTCATTTCCTTGGATGATACCGGAATAGTTACACTCGTAGAACCAATATTTCCAAGCATATCTAGAATTGATTTGGAGTACTCTCTGACAAGTCCTTCAGCAGCCTGATCAAGGGCTTCTTCAAGCAGATGCGTTTCTGATGCCCATGCCACAATCTCTTCAATCTCATCCTCCATGAGAATGTCAGTCTTACTCAATATGTTCAGCTGAGGCAGACCAAATCGAATATTTATTGACAATCCGAGAAGCATCGAAGATAGATATCCCGAGGGTGTTCGAGCAATGTTTGAATCAAGAAGGTAGAGAGATAATGAAGGGTCATCACCTCTGAGACCTGAAACCATTAAGGGGCCTGAATTTCGATAGGCGAAAAGTTCCATTTGTCCTGGACAGTCTACTAAAACGTAATCTCTCTCGGAATCGATGATCTCTTCTCGCAACTCATTAACACTGCTCACTCCCATATCTAAAGAAGCCACAAGAGCTCC
>MUGD01000250.1 GCA_002900555.1 Thermoplasmata archaeon M9B2D
GAGTCCGATTCCGGACGCGCTACGCTTGCCGGAATGACAGCGACGGAGATGTGAAGCTTTCGATCAGTATTAGATAATTTCCCGGGGATCTCTATACTGCGTACTGGCAAGCGTAATCAATAGTCGAATATTTATGGCAGAAGAAAATGATATTCACTAAATTGAATTGTGCTTAGAACAAATCAAGAATCTTTATCGTCTTCTGCAAGAACACCATAGAAATTATTAGGTGGCGGGGTGCCTCTTTTTTCGAGTGAAACGGTCGTCTCTGTATAATGAAGCTTGGATTTACGGTGACAGGCTACTAATATCTTTACAATATCCCAACTAAGTTTTCCTTTTTCCGCAAGCCTGGTAATCTCCTCTAAAGCTGTTCTATTATCATAAGGATCAGAACGGTAGGGACGAGAAGAAACCAGAGCATCGTAAATATCACTAACGGCAATAATCTCTGTAATCTTATCATTGAGGCTGATACCCCTTGGATACCCCGATTTATCTCTCCTCTCATGGTGATCCCGGGCAACTGAACCCGCTATGCTCTCAATATTATTATTATAATAACTGAGTAATACATAACCGGCTGCTGCATGATTTTCAAGAATGCTTAATTCGATTCCCGTAAGAGATGTTTTCTTTTTCAGTATTTCCAGAGGAACGCACATTTTTCCAACATCATGCGTAGGTCCTGCCGATACTAACGAGATTCTTTCACGCATATCAGGAAGCAGCTGTTTCGCCAGAAGTGTCGAAAGAGCAAATACTCTTAAGAAGTGTTGATAGGTATAGGAATCCTTTTCTCTGAAATAATCCATTGTTTCCAAAACGGGGAGAACAAGGCGTAAGGTTTCCATAATACTCAGGATTTCGGCAACCTCATCTTTATCAGAAAAGATCGTCTGAAAGTGAGTACTCTGAAATGACATTAGTATATCCTGACGGACTGACCCGTGGTTAAGCAAAGAATAGGACTTATAAGGACTGGAACTCTTTGAAGAGATAATGCTTCCCAATTTCTCCGGCGAAATCACGGTGTCGGCGGGGAGAATAACATCTTTGTCTAGTGTATAAACAGGGTAATTGAGTCTCAACATAAATGTTTTGTTCATCTATTATTTACAATAAACTGTGTTATTTGAAAATACAGCATCATTTTAACGTCATGACTTCTCATTGCGGTGTTTTAACGTCATGCCTCTCTCTCACTTAAAATTATTTTGTAATTAATCTAGCATGATCGTCATTTTTTAGAAAGTTTTGCAAGAGGTAAAGCTTCCGATTAGTGAAAGTTGATTTAGAAGGAATCATGAATATACGATCTAGCAGCCGAAGGCACTTATTACAGATCAAATGACATTATAGCACTAGGAGAAAAAGGTTAAGATCAGCCCAGGCTTTTCCTGATCTCTTCGATCTCGCTTCTAAGAAGTGCAACCTCTTCTTCCAATTTCCTGACTCTGTCGGAAAGCTCCCCCTGTTCGTCTGATATCTCTACTGGAGTTTGATCGGTGCTCTGTTCAGGAACGACATCACCAGAAAAGAGATGGGCATATCTCTGTTCCTTCCTTCCGGGCTCTCTCGGCAGCCGTTTGACGAAGGGAGGGGCATGTTCCATGAGCCCTGTAAGGAGGTTCATCACCTCTCCGAGGCTGTCGAAAGGTGACATTCTTCCAGCCCGCGTTCTGAGTTCTCCCGGCGTCTGGGGACCGCGCAGGAGTAGCTCGCAAAGAATGGACACTTCCTGTCTAGAAAGATCGAATCGATCAAGAAAGGCGTGGGCGTATTTGGGTACGCGACTCGAAGAGGAATGGGTTTCCCGGGCAAGTCCCTTGGACCTGAGGTTGTCGAGCCCCTGCACAACGGTCTGCTCATCATAGGACACGACAGGATTACGGTTGGATTTCTGGTTGCAGGCGTTTGTAAGCGCGTTCAGAGAAAGAGGGTAATACTCGGGAGTGGTCATCTCCTTTTCAATAAGACAGCCGAGAATACGTGCCTCTTTTTCATTTAAAGTGAAATCCATAAGCAACCTCCAGGGTTTCACGCAGGAATTGCTTCTATTCTATACCATTCGGCTTCTTTTGTTTAAGGGGAAATGAAAGGGAGTGGCGCGGTTGTTTCGATATGAAGAAGGACGAGAAGGCTAAGACCAGGACGTCGATCTATTCATCGTCATTATCTTCACTATCATCCACCGATGAATGCCCAGCATCCATTGGTTGTTCAGACTGTTCGATATCCTGGGGGTGCTCCTGGTTTGCCTTGAGGCGGTTCAGCATCTTTTCTTCTTTCTTTTTCTTCCGTTTCAGTTCTTTCTTTCTTTTTTCCATCTTATACATCCCGGAACGCTTTGCCATGATACCTCCTTTATTTGAAGATTTTTTGTCAGTGAAACTGGGACAGACTCCTGTGCACGATCGATTATGCTGAATCAGGACCAGGCAGGAGAGTGGAGAAATGGAAAGCCCCGGGTTGCGGGGCTTCCCCGTGCGTTCTTACAGTGTTACAATGTTTGCTGCCTTGGGGCCCTTATCGCCTTCAATTACGTCAAAGCTTACAGACTGGCCTTCGGTCAACGTCTTGAACCCGTTCCCGCTTATCGCTGAATAGTGAGCGAACACGTCGGTACCGTTGTCCTGGGTGATGAAACCGAAGCCCTTTGCCTCGTTAAACCATTTTACTGTTCCATTAGCCATATTGTCTACCTCCTTTATAAATTTGAAGTTAAGGAGGTTGCGTCATAAAAAAACCGCAAAGCAGGATACTTTGCGGTGATATACAACAAAATACTCCATTAAGCTTCACGTTCACTATACCATACTGAGGGGAAAACAGACAAGGATTTTGTTTTTCATTCCTACAAATACTGATCTTATGATATGGGTCATATGTACTATGGAG
>MUGD01000251.1 GCA_002900555.1 Thermoplasmata archaeon M9B2D
GCAAAAGCAACTGCCAGTAAATTGGCAGAGGCGGCGTTGAAGCATAGAGAAGTCTTTATTAAGTCGGTCATGGATAATCTTCCTATAGGTATCGCTGTCAACTCTGTTGATCCTGCCGTGAAATTTGAATATATGAATGACAACTTTCCCAATTACTACCGAACAACAAGAGAAGCACTTGCAGATCCGGACGCTTTTTGGGATGCTGTTTACGAGGAACCTGAATTTAGGAAAGCGATTAAGAAGAGGGTGTTGGATGATTGTGCCAGTGGTGACCCGGACCGAATGTATTGGATAGATGTGCCGATTACCCGTAAAGGAAGCGAGACATCTTTCATTACTGCGAAAAATATACCGATTCCTGATAAACAGTTGATGATATCAGCTGTTTGGGACGTCACTGATCGTAAGCAAACCGAGGAGCGGCTTCGGGAGAGTGAGGAAAAATACAGATTGTTGGTGAATAATCTCCCAGGTGTTTTATACAAAGGATATAAAGACTGGTCTGTTGAATTCTTTGATAGAAAGATTGAATCATTGACCGGTTATGATGTTGATGAATTTAACGCCCGGAAAATGAAATGGTCCGATATCATCGTTGAGAAAGATTTTGAAGCTGCCAGAGAACACTTTATCAAGGCGCTAAAAACAGACAAATCATATTTAAGAGAATACAGGATCAAATCCAAAACCGGGGATATACGTTGGATACAAGCAAGAGGTCATATCGTTTGTGATAACAAGGGGGATATGGAATATGTAACCGGTGTTTTTTTTGATATCACCCATCACAAAAAAGCCGTAGACGAATTGAAGAAAAGTGAACGGTTTTTACAGAACATTTTTGATGCCATACAGGACGGCATTTCCGTTCTTGACAAAGATTTAAATGTTATGCGGATCAATAATACAATGGTAAAATGGTACGCCCATGCGATGCCGTTCAAGGGTAAGAAATGTTATGAATTTTATCACGGAAGAACTGAGCGCTGTGAAATTTGTCCTTCTATAAGAGCGCTTGAGAAAGGCAGCCTGCAAATGGACATCGTGCCTTTGGTTGAATCAGGACAATCAGTAGGATGGCTGGAGTTGTATTCTTTTCCTATTTTAGACGCAGAAGGGAATCCAAGCGGCATTGTCGAATATGTTCGTAACATTACAGAACGGATGGAAGCTGAACAAGCCCTTCGAGACAGCGAACAGCGATTTCGCACGGTTGCTGACTTTACCTACGACTGGGAATCCTGGATCGCACCTGATGGGACTTATAAATATGTTTCACCTTCGTGTCGACGCATCTCCGGTTACGGTGCCAATGAATTCCTGAAAGACGCTAAATTTCTCGAAAAGATGGTTCATCCCGATGACCACAAGTTACTCGTCCGGCATCTTAAAGATGAAATAGAGAGTATGGATACTCAAACTATAGAATTCCGCATAAGAACACGTAATGGCGATAAACGCTGGATCGCTCACATTTGCCAGCCCGTCTACGGTGATGATGGCAGCTTTCTTGGAAGACGCGCCAGTAATCGAGACATCACGGAGAAGAAGCGAGGTGAGACGGCTTTACGCAAGGCGCACGCCGAGTTGGAAAAACGCGTTGAGGAACGTACTGCAGAACTCATAAAAACCAACAAGGAATTAAGGAAGGAAATATCAAATCGAAAAAAAGCCGAGAAAGCTCTGAAACAAAAAGGGGGGGAATTGGAAGCGAAAACAATTGGTCTTGAAGAAGCAAATACAGCATTAAAGGTCTTGTTGAAGCAACGGGAAGACGATAAAGTTGAACTTGAAGAAAAGGTGCTGTTGAATGTCAGGGAGTTGGTCTTTCCCTATCTGGGAAAATTAAAAATGAAAAAATTGGGTGAAAAACAACGGGCCTATATTGGTATTATAGAATCAAATTTAAATGATATTGTCTCTCCTTTTGTTCACGGCTTGTCCTCTAAATTGATAAGACTTTCTCCCACAGAACTTCAGGTGACAAATCTGATCAAACAGGGGAATACCACAAAGGAAATTGCAGAAATTATGAATTTGGCGTCAAGTACAATCGATTTTCATAGAAACAATATCCGAAAGAAAATCGGTATAAAGAACAAAAGAATCAACCTTAAAACATACCTGTCATCCCATTCATAATATGGGGTTTTTCCCCATATTTTACCCACAATCATCTCATCTTGTATATCCAAATTATTTAAGTAAAGTAAGACTAAAGTTCCCTTTGAATCCTTGGACCTTCTTCTCCAACTAAATTGGAGAAGAACCTTAAATTAAAATAGGCTTCAATTATTTTGGCAAGCAGTGGCGTGTTCATTTTCTGATTTCGGATCTTAAAACAGCTTAGTAATATGAGATATTATGATTTCTTCCCCGTGCAAGACTTGTCACAGACACGATCAACCTAAAGAAGATTGTTATAAAGATTGTGCATTATTACAGGCAATACAAGATATTCAACTATCCGCAAAAGAAGATATACTAGAATCCGGGGTAGACTATTCTGAAGAAAACAGGCTTGCAATCGATCATTCGACTGCGAAAGGTTTGCTCCCTTTTAATTAATTCATAAGCACATAAAAACTAACTAGTTATGAGGAAGGTAATGGCACCAAATTTCCAAATTTATTCTTATAAAACAAGAGACAGCCTCCATCTGAAATTGAATGGTGATTTTGATGGAAACTCAGCACACGAATTGATCAACATATTAAATGAAGCCGGCAGCAGTTTTTGGGAAATATTTATTGACACGAATGGCCTAAAAACCATTCATCCATTTGGTCGGAGTGTGTTTGAAAAAAACTTTAACATCTTAAAAAAGAAAATTAGCAATCTTATCTTTATCGGAGAAAATGGAAATAAAATTTCACCAATATAAGAGTAGTTGAA
>MUGD01000252.1 GCA_002900555.1 Thermoplasmata archaeon M9B2D
TCTCCAGTGATTATATCTATAAGCATTTCTTCTTCTGACTCTCTTTAAAAACTTTGTTTGTTTTTTTATATTTGATGTCATCGGTCTCTACACCGGGTACCATTTGTACAACAAACCCTTTAAAAGAATAAAACAACCCCTCTATTGAGACCTATGTTAATCGTCGGACAAGTGTCAAGTAAAGAGGAGGCAAACGAGATTACATTTATCGCAAAGCTTTTTATTGTTGGTCAACGCGCGAGATTTCTTGCGTCAAACATCTATGGTGCGGAAGACACAGAAAAACAAGACGCAGAAGACAAGCCTGAAGAGTAAACCTTCTTAATTTTCAGACCCTGCTATCGTAGGATGTCGTCGTAGCAGAGTTCTACGAGCTCTTCAATTGGTTTTGTCGCATCAAGATGCAAAAAACGTTTTCCTTTTGAGACCGTGAGGTAGTTTTTATGGACTTTTTCTAAGAACGCGAGTTTCTCGAAGGGGATGAGTTCAGCTCGGTGTTGGATCCGTGCTAGTGCTGTTTGTGGATCTATCACAAACAGGAAAGTTCGATCCGGAATGAGAATTCGGCCGGATGACAGCTCTTGTAACCATTTCAATGGATTTGAAAGCTTGGTTTGCAGCTGTACAGCTTGATATGCATAGGTTGATTCTGCATATCGATCGCAGACTACGATGTTGCCTTTGTCCAACCATTCCGTTATCTGTTTACAATGTTGGATACGGTCTGCGATGAACGCGAAAGAGGTGACAAACGGGTCTGATTGTTTTTTGATGCATTCCTGGACGAATTTGCCAATCGTCGAATCTGTCGGTTCGAACGTCCAGATGGTTTCATAGCCTTCTAATCGTAATTTTTCACAGACGCGCTTTGAGATGGTTGATTTCCCGGATCCATCAATGCCTTCAAAGGTCACAAAGTGTTTCATGGGGTCTGTTTCTCCTGTTTCCATTTCGTGCTGTAGTAGCTTAATGGGTGGCGTATTTTTCCACACAGATCATCCATCTTATCGACCGGACATATCCCATAGGTGCGCAGTTTCTCACAACCAGGGCATTTGTATTCCGTTGAGGAGGAAACTCCCGTGATATGCTCCACCTGATATCTTGTTTTGTCTTCTTGGTAATCAGGCGCAGTGCTGAAGAGTTTGAGGATGTCGGTGGTGCTTAACTTAAGTGAGCATAAAAACGCAACTAACGCGAATCGCCCCATGTGTGGGACGTTTTCACCTGATTGGATTGCTGCAAGTATTTCTTTCATACAGGGAGGGAGTTTCTCGACGCTGACTTTCCCTACTGGTGTTGCTTCCATTTTTTTCTTCTGCATTGCCAGCGTATTTTGAAATCGTTTGATATCAGAGAAGAACATATCAGAGACGTTTTTATCACATTCCCTGGAGAGAAGTTCTTTGTTTATCCGTTCTCGTAATGACTCCTGAAGTAGCCGAGCAAGGTCTTTATGGGAAACAGTGAGAAACCCGTTATGGATGCCGCGGTTTACCATCTTCCATTCTTTGTATCTGGTCGGTGCGTGGCGAAGATAATCTTTGAAAAATATTTTAATGGTGTTTTTCTCAGCGCTGTATTTGACCGTAACATCGAGTTCTTTAGCTACGGAGAGAAGAAAAGACGTTGACTCGTTGAGCAGTTGTTTGTACATATGTGATGCCTCACCAAGCGCATATCGTTTCTTGAAATAGGAATCCGCGATGCAGACCGCGACCATGCGTGCTAACGGATAGGATAGGATTTCCATGATGCAATCTGATTCACTAGCAAGACTTCTCGAACCGACATCTCGATGTTTAAGTGCGTTTTCTAGTCGTTCGATGCCGATGATTCTCGCCCGTTCATAGGGAGGGTCATGCAGAAGTTCACCAACAGAGGGACCGTTTTCTTTAATGAATTGCCGTGTATCCTGTAAGAACGGATATTTCGCTAATGTTGTCAGCTCCCTCATGACAGGCACCGATACTTCTATTCATTAAAGAACCTTGCCCTTTTCTAAGGTAATTTGTATTTATAAAAACATTCTATTGTGAAAAAGACTATGGTATCGATCAAGCGCCAGTCTATTGCTATGAGATGAAGCGGCAATACATTCCAAAATCGTTTTATGTGAGGTTTACCTGATAGACGCTATTGTCTGGGTTCGTGCATATCATGAATTTCATAGATATGTATCATTCATATCAGCTATAAAGGCAGTGTGCTGCTATCGCTCCTTTCTATAGATATGCACATAGAGTTACTCCAACAAATTCGGGTATTTGGATTAAACAGAAGGAAGAGAACGTTGTATATACAGAAAATACATGGTAATATTTTATATATTACTTCCTACTCTGTGGTTTCTTATTTTAAATTTTTTATTTTTCATTAATTATTTAATCAAAATGTATTTAAAGTAGCAAAATATTGTACAATCTATATAATGGGGGTACTATCGTGAACAATTCATTAGAAAAAAAAATTTATCTAACTTTAAGAAATATAATTGTGATAGGAATTACGTTATGCCTTCTATTAAGCGCAGCAACAAGTGCAAGTGATATAAAAGTACCTAAAATTTCCGATAAAACACCAATTACTAGAAGCGTAGTGTGGAATGCAACACTGAATTTTAATGAACCCGGAGGAGGTAATGATTCCGTGATATTTTGTGAAGCTCCAGAATCATATGATGGTCAACCCCCAGATCCATACACTGATCCGTATGACATCGCAAAATCCCCTTCACCCCCATCACCAGCCATCCGCGCCTGGTTCAACGATAGTCTTCCCGCCCCCTTAGATGAACTATTCCAGGATAGTCGATACTATCCCGATATCGATAAGACCTGGAATCTCTCAATCCTATGGATGTCTTCTGAATCTACAACAATTACCATTTCATG
>MUGD01000253.1 GCA_002900555.1 Thermoplasmata archaeon M9B2D
ATAGACCTCAAAGAGAAAGCTATGAAATTAGAAAAAAAAATCATTGATCGCAAACAGATGAAGGATCAGCTTCGGGAAAGTGAGGCAAAATACAGATTGTTGGTGAATAATCTCCCGGGTATTCTATACAAAGGATATAAAGACTGGTCTGTTGAATTCTTTGATAAAAAGATCGAATTGTTGACCGGTTATGATGTTCACGAATTTAACGATCGGAAAATGAAATGGTCCGATATCATCGTCAAGGAAGATGTTGAAGCTGCCAGAGAACACTTTATCGAGGCTCTAAAAACAGACAAATCATATTTAAGAGAATACAGGATCAGATCCAAAACAGGAGATATACGTTGGATACAAGCAAGAGGTCAGATTGTTTGTGATAATAAGGGAGATATGGAATATGTAACCGGTGTTTTTTATGATATCACCCGCCACAAAAAAGCCGAAGATGAATTGAGGAAAAGCGAACGGTTTTTACAGAATATGTTTGACGCCATACAGGACGGCATTTCAGTTCTTGACAAAGATTTAAATGTTATTCAGATCAATAATACAATGGTAAAATGGTACGCCCATGCGATGCCGTTCAAGGGTAAGAAATGTTATGAAATTTATCATGGCAGAACTGCGCCTTGTGAAATTTGTCCTTCTGTAAGAGCGCTTGAGAAAGGCAGCCTGCAAATGGACATCGTGCCTTTTGTTGAATCAGGACAATCAGTAGGATGGCTGGAGCTGTATTCTTTTCCTATTTTTGATGCAGAAGGAAATCCAAGCGGCATTGTCGAATATGTTCGTAACATTACAGAACGGATGGAAGCTGAACAAGCCCTTCGAGAAAGCGAACAGCGATTTCGT
This sequence comes from Thermoplasmata archaeon M9B2D, assembly GCA_002900555.1. Next base: position 856 of record MUGD01000253.1, read on the forward strand.
ACGGTTGCCGACTTCACTTACGATTGGGAATCCTGGATCGCACCTGATGGGACCTATAAATATGTTTCACCTTCGTGTCAACGTATCTCCGGTTTCAGTGCCAATGAATTCCTGACAGACGCTAAACTTCTTGAAAAGATGGTCCATCCCAATGACCGTAAGTTGCTCATCCGGCATCTTAAAGATGAGATAGAGATGACGGATGCACAAACAATAGAATTTCGCATAAAAACACGTAACGGAGATGAACGCTGGATCGCTCATATTTGTCAACCCGTCTTTGGTGATGATGGCAGCTTTCTTGGAAGACGCGCCACTAATCGAGACATCACCGAGAAAAAACAAGGTGAGACGGCTTTACGAAAGGCACACGGTGAGCTGGAAAGACGCGTTGAAGAACGTACTGCAGAACTCATAAAAACCAACAAAGAATTAAGGAAGGAAATTTCAAATCGAAAAAAAGCGGAGAAAGCTCTGAAACAAAAAGGGGTGGAATTAGAGGCAAAAACACTTGGACTTGAAGAAGCGAATACAGCATTAAAGGTCTTATTGAAACAAAGGGAAAAAGATAAAGTTGAACTTGAAGAAAAGGTGTTGCTGAATGTCAGAGAGCTGGTCTTACCCTATCTGGAAAAATTAAAAATGAAAAAATTGAGCGATAAACAACGGGCCTATATTGGAATAATAGAATCAAATATTAATGATATTGTTTCTCCTTTTGTACACGGTTTGTCCTCTAAAATGATAAAGCTTTCTCCCACAGAACTTCAGGTGACAAATCTGATCAAACAGGGTAATACTACAAAGGAAATTGCAGAGATTATGAATTTGGCTTCAAGTACAATCGATTTTCATAGACATAATATTCGAAAGAAAATCGGTATAAAGAACAAAAGAATTAACCTTAAAACATACCTGTCATCCCACTCATAATATGGGGTTTTACCCCATATTATACCCATAATCATCTCATCTTGTATATCCAAATTATTTAAGTAAAGTAAGACACAAGTTCCCATTGATTCCCAGTATGGTTTTTAAATTAGGATTATTCCCGATTAGTTTTTGTTAATTAGTGTAAAACAAACGGGGCACCCGAAATCATACAACATTAAAGGAAAATGATAAATTATGATTTCATCTCCCTGCAAGACTTGTCACAGACGCGATCAACCTAAAGAAGATTGTTATAAAGACTGTGCAGTGTTACAGGCAATACAAAATTTTCAACTATCAGCAAAAGAAGATCTACTAGAATCTGGAGCAGACTATTCTGAAGAAAACAGGTTTGCAAACGATCATACGACTGAAAAAGGTTTGCTCCTTTTTAATTAATTCATATTTTTTATCCAATCAATTTTATTTTAGGAGGTTTCATATGTCAAAGGTCAAATCAAAACATCAAATTAAACGTCGGAGGGTGACATTTTCATTTGAATCGAGCGATGCAGAAGAGGTCATCCTGATGGGGGATTTTAATAATTGGAATGAAAAAAAACACCCCATGAAAAACAATGGAAATGGGATGTGGAATAAGAGTGTGTTGATTCCTCCTGGAAGATACGAATACAAGTTTCTGGTTGACAGGAAATGGAAAGAAGACCCCCAAAACGACCAGACCTGTCTGAATTGTTTCGGAACATACAACAATATCTTTAACTTGACCGGATCTTAATCCGGGCAGACAGGAATTTGTCGGGAATTAAGACACAAGGGATATAAATATATATGAGGAAAGTAATGGCATCAAACTTCCAAATTTATTCTTATAAAACTAGGGACAGCCTCCATCTGAAATTGAATGGTGATTTTGATGGAAACTCAGCACACGAACTGATCAACATATTAAATGAAGCCGGCAGCGGTTTCTGGGAAATATTTATTGACACCAATGGCCTAAAAACCATTCATCCATTTGGTAAAAGTGTATTTGAAAAAAATTTTAGCATCTTAAGCAAGAAAATCAAAAATCTTATCTTTATCGGAGGAAATGGAAATAATATCTCACCAAGCTCGGAATAGTTGCAATGACTATTGCG
>MUGD01000254.1 GCA_002900555.1 Thermoplasmata archaeon M9B2D
GTAATAATTGAATATCCGAGAAAAGGGCTATTTGCTTTTGGTTTTCTCACAAAAGAATGCGTCATTAAGAACAATCTTGATAATACAGAGTGCTGTGTCAGGGCTGTTTATATTCCGACCAATAACCTCTATCTCGGTGAAATCGTACTCTGCAGAGAGGAAGAGGTTATCTATACTGATATGACTATTGAGGAAGGGATAAGGATTGTGATGTCGGGCGGTATTGCGACTCCAGATATGCTTCAAGGAGTAAAGCCATGAAGCTAGGAGTAATTATACTCGCTGCCGGGCTGGGAACCAGAATGAAGACGTCTACGCCTAAAGTACTTCATCGTATACTTGGTAGGCCCATGCTTTCTTATATTATCGAAACTGCCCAGAGACTCAAACCTCTACGAATCGTTGTAGTAACGCATCCGATGCAACACCAAGTGCACGATCTCATTGCTCAACATGGTGCGATAAAGTCAGAGCAGAGAAAAATGCTGGGAACTGCTGATGCAGTGAAGACCGGATTAAAAAATATCGGAAGATCTTGCGATACTGTTCTTGTTGTGAACGGCGACACGCCACTTATCCAAGCTGGGACATTAAAAAGCTTTATTGGGAAATTCAGCAGGTCACGTGCCGAGGTGTCGGTCCTTTCCTTTCATGCCGAAAACCCCTTTTCATATGGAAGAATAATCAGAGATCAATCGGGAAGATCTCTGTGTATTGTTGAACAGAACGATCTGGGCGAGAATCAACATTCCATCAAAGAAGTAAATAGCGGGGTTTATGCTTTCAAAAGGAGTGCCGAGAAATATATTAACAGGATTTCGATAAATAAGAGGAAGAGTGAATACTATCTTACAGATATTGTAGCTTTTGCTAGCAGGGATGAAAGCAATTGTAAAGTGTTACAACTCGGTGATGAATCCGAGTTTTACGGAGTTAATACCCTTAAAGACCTCTTGACAGTAGAGAAGCTCATGCAGAAAAGGATAGTCGAGAAGTTTATGCTGAGGGGGGTCAGGTTTCTTGATGAAAATTCTGTCGTTATCCATGGTGATGTGAGAATTGATCGCGATACCGTGATCAGCCCTAATGTTTCATTGAGAGAGGGGACTCGAATAGGGAGAGGCTGTATTATTCATCATGGTGCGAGCATAAAGAAAAGCATCCTAGGTGCAAATGTTACAGTATTGGAAGGATCCGTTATTAATTCCTCTACGATAGGCGGCGGATCAGTTATTGGGCCATACGCACATCTCAGACCTGGTTCGAAGATTGGTAAATTTGTGAAAATCGGTAATTTTGTTGAGATAAAAAACTCGTTCATTGCAGATCATTCAAAAGCCTCTCACCTTTCATATATTGGAGACGCGACCGTTGGAAAGAACGTGAACATCGGAGCCGGTACCATTACCTGTAACTATGACGGAAGGAACAAGTATCACACATTCATTGAAGATGGTGTATTCGTTGGAAGTGATTCACAGTTAATTGCTCCTGTGCGGATTGGTAAGAACGCCTTCATTGCTGCAGGTTCGACAATAACCAAGAACGTGCTTCCCGAATCCCTCGCGATTAGCAGGACGGGTCAGCAGGAAATCGCCGGCTGGGCGAAATCGAAAAGAAAGCGAAGGAAGAAATAATATGTGCGGAATTATTGGATACCTTGGCAATGAGAAGTCTATCCAGGTGGTTATTGAAGGTCTCAAGAACCTTGAATATAGGGGATACGATTCCGCAGGTGTTGCCTTCTTCAAGAATGGCAACCTGGATGTTAAGAGGTGTAAAGGTAAAATAAAAGATTTGATCAGTAGTTTTGGAAGCACTGACGTGTCATCTCATCTTGCGATTGGCCATACGAGATGGGCAACACACGGCAAGCCGTCGGAGAATAACGCCCATCCGCATAAATCGGGGCCTGTTGTGGTGGTACATAACGGCATTATTGAGAATTATCTGGAAGTGAAATCATCCCTTGAAAATGATGGATTTATCTTTACCTCTGAAACTGATACTGAGGCCCTTTGCCATCTAATAGAGAAGTATCACAGAATGTTTTCACTTGAGGATTCTGTTGTGAGAGCTTTGAACGAGATCAAAGGATCATATGCGATTGCAGTGCTCAGCGAAAAAGAACCGGACCGATTGGTTTGTGCCAGAAAGGACAGCCCACTTGTTCTCGGTATTGGGAACGGTGAATATTTCGTCGCTTCTGATGTGCCCGCATTTTTGAATTACTGTAGAAACGTAATTTTCATGGAAAACGACGAATATGCAGTTTTGTCGAAAGATGGAGTAGAGTTGAAGACGCTAAGTGGCGATCAGGTTTACAGGGACTCTTCAACAATCATGTGGACACCCTCGATGGCTGAAAAAGGCGGGTTCAAACATTTTATGCTAAAAGAGATATTTGAGCAGCCCCGAGCCATATCAGACACCGTCCGAGGGAGATACTCTCTCGAGAATGGTTCAATTAACCTTGCCGAACTGGGACTTGAACAGATCCCTCTTACCAAAATAAGCAAGATATTTCTGGTTGCCTGTGGCACCTCGTGGCATGCCTGCACTATCGGAAAATACCTCATTGAAGAGCTTTCAGGAATTCCAGTTGAGGTCGACATTGCCTCTGAATTCCGTTACAGGAATCCGCTTGTAAAAGATGGCAATCTGTTCATAGCCGTTTCACAGTCAGGTGAGACTGCCGATACCCTTGCTGCATTACGCGAAGCAAGAAGGCTCGGGGCAAGGACAATGACAATATGTAATGTTGTCGGAAGCTCTGCTGCTCGAGAAGCTGAGGCGGTTTTTTATACACACTCGGGCCCCGAAATCGGGGTTGCCTCAACAAAGGCATTTTTGACTCAAATT
>MUGD01000255.1 GCA_002900555.1 Thermoplasmata archaeon M9B2D
TACAGGGCTCAATGCACAAAAATCACACATGATCATTGTGATCAGGTCATATTTCTCATCTGTTTGATAGTCCAGATAGTTTTGATGGACATAATTGATGTCCAACGCTTCTTTTCTTGCAGTTTCTTTTGCATATTCGATAGAGTTTTTCGAAAAATCTATGCCTGTTACATCTGCACCGGTTTTTGCCAGCGCCGATGTATATAGACCAACAGCGCACCCAAAGTCGCATAGCCTGCTTTTGTCATCGATAGCGAAGTTTGCAACGATCCAGTCGACGGATTTATCTATAAACTTCTTATTGCGTGAAGCGACATCGATCTCGGTATTAAGATGAAAATTCATCATCTGTTTTGATCTGTATTCATCCGCCCATAGGGCATCGGCCGTATAAAACTCAAAAGCTTCAGGCCTCTTGTTTATCTCTTTTAATTGTGTGTACATATTGTCTCCAAATAGTCAGTCATCCGGTGACAAGCATACAGATTTATAATATATGACTGCCACCAACTTTTTTTTGTTTTGTTTTGAAAAATGAATTTACATGCATAAAACACCTCCTTGTCAATATTTTTTGCAACTATACTGGTTGACAGCTTAACTCTGTAATATTTACGCCACGGATCACGCGCAAAAAACGGTGCAGAGCGAAGCGCGCATTATTCCTTTTCGTGTGCATCTGATTCTTGGCAGCAGCTTCCTTTCTCCCCTTGCTGTTGAATCGGCGGACACGGCACAGAACCAAAGGAGCAGAACACGCAGCAGTCTCCTTTTTTGGGGCGAAGCAGCTTGTGGCAGTTGGTGCACTCGTAGAAATAGACACAGGCATCGGTGGGCATCGTTTCTTCCTTTTGAAATCCGCAATACGGGCAGGTGAGGACAGATTGAAGTATCATTGTGTTTCCTCCTTGGGTGTATAGTTTCGGCATCTTCGGTTTGCATAGCCGACAATTACGGGAGTCAGACGGCGATGATACCGATACGCAGTTACATTCCCGAAAAAGATCAGCAGAACAAGGTTTGGAAAACGATGAATACGACGCTTTCAAGTAGCTGAAATAATCCAAGCTCTGATTGCGGGACTCAGCAGTTCTAATAAGCCGATCTTTTCTATGGTCCCGAGTTTCATGTTTTTCCTGTCGATGTTTGAAATGAGCATTTAAAACCGCCCGCTGGTTTTTGATTGGTCTAGTTTGGTTGGTCGGGCCGCTTGATAATATGTTGTCAAATCAATATATTCCAGGAATCAATCTATATCGTACCCGTTGCACATACTCTTTATACCCTTTCAACTCTTCCTGAAGGGTTCTGTCTTCCAATTCCGTTCTTATAACGGCAATTATTATGGCTATGACCACCGGAATCAGTGTCCACACTGACCCTAAAGCAAGCACAATACCCGGAAGGGCCAACATATTCCCGGCGTAGCCCGGATGCCGTACTATTGCGTAAGGACCGCTACTGCATACTTCATGTTCACGGTCTTTCTGGATACGCACAAAAGTAGAAAAGAAGCGATTCTCTATCAGGGCCCATGTGGCGAAGGCGTATCCAAATGCGATCAGAGCAAAGCCGAGCAGGTTCATCCAGACCGGGAAGAGGGGAGACCATGCGAAACGGTGGTCGAGGCCTGCTACGATGACAAGCGGAAACGACAGGCTGAGCGCCATCAATGGGGCAATGACTTTATCCCAGGATTTTACGCCTTGAGCCTTGGAATAGTTAAACCGTTCAGCCAGAATCCCCGGATGCCTGTGTTCCGCCCATATGCGTCCCCCTATGCCGGGCGTAACGATCAGCACAAAAAAGACCCACGCTTGCCACCAACCGAGATCCCATCCGCAAAGCAATAGAGTTACGGGTATGGAAAGGTACGTTATGCTTGTACCGAACCATTGGGATGGTCTAGTTTTAGTAACTGTTTTTTGGTCAACTGTCATAGCTATCTCATTTTTCTATGCGGATTATTTCATTATACAATAGTTTTTCAGAGTGAATTTGTACTGTCTAACGTTTAAAATGAGCAATCAAAAAGCCGCTCGTGGGTTTTTGATTGGGCTCCAGTGATTTGTTAGATTTATTATTCATCAATATCTCCATGATATATGCCAGTCAGCTTCTTTCACTTCCGGATTCGGGCATATATAGTGAATTGCAGCAGGGAATTTTTTGGGAGTTGCAGAAAAAATTATCTCGATTTTCTCTTTGTTGCTATCGATAGATGCAAATTTATGTTTTAATTTCAACGGTGTAATCCATACGATTTGTCCGTCCAATATGGCCTCCAGTGAAACACATTCATCGACAAACATGCTTTTGAGCATTTTTGGTGATGATTTTTTCATACGGCCTGTTAATTTTACTGTATCTGTTTTTACTTTGATAACTTTCCAACCTTCATAATATTGACTATGTTTGATGTCATACTCTGCATCTTTGCCAATGCTTAAATAGTATTTACCATCTTCGAGTGTACTTGATGGACTATTTTTCGCATTTCGATCATCCAAAAAATATATCGGAAGATCTGGTGGCACTTCAAGCGTCATATTCGGTACACAATTATCATATTCAGTCACAACTGTATGGATGCAGCCTTGTAGTAAAACCATAGGCAATGTCATAATGATAAAAGTATGCCATTTGTGTTTCATCATAACTTCCTAATCTAACGTTTAAAATGAGCAATCAAAAAGCCGCCCGCGGGTTTTTGATTGGTCTCCTTTGGTTTGTTAGGCATTCTTTGCCTCATTTACTTTTGTGATTTCCATAAAGCTAACAAGTCGTTCATCAACATTTCTAAAAATATTTTCAAAATCTTTTTTAAATTGTTTGTTACCTGAAATCCTACTTCTCA
>MUGD01000056.1 GCA_002900555.1 Thermoplasmata archaeon M9B2D
CTGACCAAATATGGATCAACTGGTGTACAGCGATGTATTGATGAAGCAGTCCGGATGCTTGACCTCATCGTCGTGTACCCTGTCGAAGATGAACATCACCTAACAGATAAAGAAGGACGGATACTTCCTGATGCGCATTTAGTCCCCCGGGGATCAACTGCAAAAGATCTTGCGTACAAGGTCCATACAGAATTAGGAGATCATTTCATTCGCGCTATCGATGCACGTACCCATCGGGTTATTGGTGCAGATCATCCACTAAAAGATGGGGATATCATTAGCATCATCGCAGATGTATAAGCGTGGTAAGAGGATACCTTGTCGAACATGTAGGTGCATATCAATCTGCAAAGTGAAGGGATAACGAGCTGCCCTGTAGCTGCATAGGTAGCTACAAAACAGCCTTTTATAGTCCTTGGCTGTTGCTTTTTTGGGATCACTTAACAAAAATAATCTTCACTAGGAGGAAGAACGGTGTCGATAAGAAAAATCAGCAATAAAAAACTCTCACGAAATTTAAAGACAAAAAATGCCCCTCTACGGGTGCTTCCGTTAGCGCCCCTTCCTATACGACACCCTGTCAAACAAAATCAAAAAAAACAACTGATAGAGGAAACCAGTTTTCGAGTCCGTTCTCTATCAACATTACAGCATGTAGTCGTAAAAGTATTAACAAGAACAAGGAAAACACTGATAAAACCTGGAAGAAGAGGACCTATCACCATGAAACCATTTCTTAGGTTTCACTTCGCTATGAATACATTTCGTTGGATCTTGCTTCTCATCGGTCTTTATCTTGCCGCTGGAACAGCTGTTATGATGATTCAACAAGGAACCGAATCATTGAAAAACATCGTCATCTACAGCATTATGGGGTTCTTCACATTCTTCATGGGATATCTTGGTTGGATCCTTGCACGCGATGTTCTTCTGATGGTTTCCAGCAGGAAAACCACTAGGAATGAGATTGACGTAGAAACCTAGGTTGTAACTCGTACTCTATCTTTTTATATCCTTCTTTTTTTATTGTTTTTTTGAGGTATGTCTCATGATCTTCTTTGATAACCATCTTCACCTTCGAAGAGAGGGGAGATTTCTGGATGCTGCTCGGGAGTTTCATAACGCTGGTGGAACCCATTTCATCCTCTGTCAATACCCCATGACCGAGATGGTCCTAAAAGAGAAAAGCTACCAGTCTTGCTATCAAGAAACGATCCGAATGGCAGAGGAGATACGCGGTTCTGTTGGAATCGGGGTGTTTGTCGTCGTCGGTCCGTACCCAGTCGATTTTCTACATTTGCAAGAACAATTCGGAAGAGAAGATGCGCTTACGATTATGAAAAAGGGTATGGACGAGGCGGCGAGGTTATGCAAAGAACACAAATGCATTGCTATTGGTGAGATTGGAAGACCACATTTTATGGTTAGCCAGCAGATCGTTCAAGACTCAAATGACATTCTATTGTATGGAATGCAGAAAGCCAAGGACGCTGGAGTACCAGTGGTGCTTCATACAGAAAGTACGACACCGATGCGATGCAAAGAGTTTGTTGAAATGGGAGGGAAGGTGGGTTTGAAACCAGAAAAAATAGTCAAACATTTTGCACCACCTCTTGTTACTCCTGATGAGAATTTTGGTCTGATGCCATCTGTCCTGGCAAACAAAAAAAACATCGTGGAAGCATTGGGGAAAGGCACACGGTTTTTCATGGAGACGGACTATATAGATGACCTGCGACGTCCCGGTGCCGTGCTCGCACCAAAGACGGTTCCTAGACTTACAAAAAGACTCATAGAAGAAAACATTATGTCAGCACAACAAGCCCACGCCATCCATGTAGAAAATCCAAAGGCCGTCTATGGTATCGAACTTGAAATGTAAAACTAATAATTAAACCTATAAAGAGGTAAACGATGTATTGAACTAGAGTAGAGGATGCTATGTCACTCTTTAGAGGATTTATTGCAATAGACATCACAGCGACATCAGAACTACTCAGATTTGAAAAAGAAATACGAAACACTGGAGCGGATGTCAAGCTTGTCGAACCAATAAACATTCACATCACGTTAAAATTCCTGGGAGATACCGACGAAACATCTATCGACGCCATCGAACAGAGCATGAAAGAATCAGTCAAAGACATCAAGCCGTTTCCCATCACGCTTAGAGGAACAGGTGTGTTTCCCAATAAAAACTATATAAAAGTACTCTGGATCGGGATCATTGATCCCGGTGCTATTGAAACAATAGCACATGCTATCGACAATTCACTTTCATTATTGGGATTTCATAAGGAAAAAAGAGGGTTTTCTCCGCATCTAACCATCGGTCGTGTGAAAACAGCAAGAAACAAACAACAACTTCTCGGGGTAGTAGAACGCTACAGCAAAGAAGAATTCGCTGTTCACCAGGTACAATCAATTGTTCTTAAAAAAAGCGAACTCACTCCGAAAGGACCGATCTATACCACAGTTCGAGAAGTATTCCTATGAGGTGGTGATGGAATCATAGACTCCGCGCTTATGATTTTAATAGGACTCAACATCCTCCTATTCATTGTCGCAGTATTGTTGATTGTCCCAAAAAATTGCTGGAAAAAAGGAGTTGGAGATTACAAAAGAATTCTTTGCTATCATGCCCGTTATGTTACCCTTATTATTATCGTTGCGATTGTTCACCTTCTAGAGGTAAATTTCATCGATTCATATACCACAACACTCGTTGGGACTGACTTTACCGCAGCCATCCAATTTATTGAAAATGGAGTTGTGGCTTGGTTCTCACACCACTGGACTCCCCTCCTTTTATATTTCTTTGTCTTCATCTACATCGGCTTGTACCCTTTTCTGCTGTGGTTCTCACTTATCTATTTTATCATTACCGATGAAACGAAAGCAATAAAAACATTCAGCCATGCACTCGTAATCATTTATGCGATCGCTGTACCATTTTATCTGTTTCTCCCCATTACAAACGTGTATACACACTACGGGTTAACCTCGGCGTTAGATTCAGTCATCCCTGGTATTGAACAGTTCTTTTATGCGACAACAACAAGCAACAATTGTTTTCCTTCCCTACATGTCACGATATCACTACTCATCGCAAAAACGGCATCGCTAACCAACAACAAAAGATTCATCTACCTTACATACTTCTGTGCCATTAGCGTAATCTGTTCAGTTATCTATTTAGCTATTCATTGGATAACTGATGTTATCGGTGGGGTACTCCTCGCTTTCGGGGTATTCTTTCTCAGCCAACACTTCATAAAGGGGACATAAATGATTCCAGAATCAAAACAAATTGAGACCATCGTCATAAAAAAAATTACACCCACGCAAAAAGAAAAAAAACAGATACAGGACATCATAAAATCTCTGAAAGAAAAAGTAAAGAAAGAAATAAACAAAACTAAGATACCAATAACCATTGAACTTGTTGGCTCCACTGCAAAAGACACGTACATACGGACCTCTGTTGACATCGACCTGTTTCTTCTTTTTCCACCTTCAGTCCCACGAGAAATATTACAAAAGAAGGGATTAGCAATTGGACGGGCAATCCTTGAAAACCAGGAAGAATGTTTCGCAGAACACCCGTATATTCGTGGTACGTTTCAGGGATACAAAACCGAACTTGTTCCTTGCTATAAAATAGAAGACGCATCACAGAAACTCTCTGCAGTTGACCGTACACCATTCCATACGAAATACATACAAGACCATCTCAAACAATCACAGAAAAAAGAGGTACGGCTTTTCAAACAATTCCTCAAAGGCATAAATTGCTATGGAGCAGAAGCAGAAATCGAAGGATTCTCAGGATATCTCTGTGAAATCATAATTCTAAAATACGGGACGTTCCAACATAGCATCGAACAGGCAGCCCAATGGAGTTACGGAGAAAAACTTGCATTACAACCGGGAACATACCCTGATTTTCCAACCCCTTTGACCTTTATAGACCCAGTAGATTCAGAACGGAACGTCGCATCCGCTCTCTCCAAAGAAAAATTCAAGGTGTTCAAAAAAGCATGTACAGACTATCAGAATCAACCACGCCTTACCTTCTTCTTCCCTAAGAAGATTAAACCGTGGTCGATTGATAAAATAAAAAAAGAGCTTGATGCAACCAACGTCATCGGAGTGAAAATTCAAAAACCAGCAATCATTCCTGAAAACCTGTATCCGCAGATACGAAAAGCAATGCGAGCAATACGAGACCTCTGTAACCACCATGGCTTTACCATTAAAAATGCTACCTTTACCGTTGAAAAGAAAAATGTGTACATTATCCTTTTTCCATCAACAAAAACATTATCCAAAACAATCCTTCATCTAGGACCACCTGCATCATTAAAAAAAAATGCTGATGAATTTATAAAAAAGTGGCAGGACCACCCAAGAACAACACAAATACCATTTCAGAGAGATGGGCGATTATACGTTGAAATAGAACGTGAGTACACAGAAATTCGAAATTTGTTAGAAGATAAAATTAGGCGATTAAGTCTTGGGAGAAATATGGATAGTGAAACAGCAAAAAAGTTAACCGTACTCGAAAAAAACGATTTACTCACAGAAAACCTCCGTATCTTTTGGACGGATTTCCTGGACCCACGGATGTCCTGGGAAAGATAAGATTTCTTCAACGTCTGGATGTCGAATATAGGAATATTTTTATGATAAAAGAAGATATGCATATGCAAGTACATATGCATCAGGATGGGATGAGACGTAGGAAGTTGTTAATAGCGATAGTTGTGACAATTCTTTTCACAAGCTGCGTACGCTTTTTTCCATTAACAGACATCTGTAAAGCAGATATGCCACCAACACTTTACGTTGGTCCTAGTGAAAATTACATTCGTATCCAAGATGCTCTCAACGACGCGCAGGATGGGTATCGAATTTTTGTTTATAACGGAACATACTACGAGAACCTGGTGATCAACAAACGAATCGATTTATTCGGTGAAGACCGGTATAACACCATAATAAATGGAAACAGAGCAAACGTAGTGATAAAAGTAGATAAAAATAATGTAAATATCAGTCATTTTACAATAACAAATGGGAACACGTCAGAGCCAAGCAGCATTATCCAAATAAACGAAGGAAGTTCAATTATCACCGATAATATAATCTCATACGGACATCATGGAATCCATCTGAATCACTCACATAACCATCTTATCTACGATAACATCATCCGAAACAATGCGGGTGATGGGATTAGACTAGATCGGTCCTATTTGAATGTGAATATCAGCTATAACACGATTTTGGGAAATAAGGATGGCATCTATCTTTATTTCTCTGATGGGAACAATATTTACAACAATAAAATTCAAAATAACAATCGAAGCGGGATTTTCCTTAACAGCAGCTGTAGGAACAATGTCATCAGAAACAATAACGCATCATTAAATGGTAAACATGGAATCTACCTTAATAATAAAAACTCTGGGTTGGTTCTCGAAAACTGCAGTAGGACTTTTAATCTCAAGGAAAACACAATTATTGGTAATACCAACAATGGAATGATGATTATTGGTTCGACAAACAACATCAGCAACAACGTTGTCTCGAGAAACAAAAAAGATGGTATTTACCTTGCTGCCGATGACAATAATACGGTGTATAATAACATCGTTAGTCATAACTTGCTTGCAGGTATCAGGTTCTATAATTCAACCAATGATTATATTCTCAACAATGAAATCTGCTATAACAAAGAATATGGCGTGTACCTCGATTTTTTCACGAAAAACAACATGATTTACAATAACTACTTTCATGACAATTTAATAAATGCGATGGATAAGAGTCTTAATCGCAACAAATGGAATATCACAAAAACAAATGGGATAAATATCATCCAAGGAACAATACGCTGTGGTAATTATTGGGATACCTACGATGAGGTTAATGAAGGAGCAAACGATGATGACCTGGATGGAATTGCAGATAGCCCATACACCATCTATGGTGTGAATACTGATAAAGGAGTGCTTCTTGATACAATACCACCTTATTTTAGCCTCCCAACCATATCTCCAATTTCACAGACGTTAGGTAAGTATACAAACATATCTATCCCTGTGACAGATAATACAAAAATTAAGGAGGTTTTCCTTAACATTATCGGACCGAATGGACAGCTATATAATATCAGCATTACACAAAATAAAACAGGAGACACCTACTATTTAAAAAAAACATTTTCGCCAACAGGAATTTATACGTTTTATGTCGCTGCAAGAGATCCACGGAATTGGAACTATTCAAATAATTATTCATTTTCAATTCGACCCGGAGAAAAACCAACAATCAAAGATAATTCACCTCAAACAGGTAAACCTTCAAAAGAATTCACGTTTAACGCCACCGTGACTTCAAAAAATGCCATCGCATCTGACCTTTCTGTCATTGTCCATTGGAGCCATGGAACCATAAAAAATAATACAACAATGACTCTTACAAGTGGCAATTATTTCGTTGGAACTGTAACTCTTTCTCATAGTATCGAAAATCTAACCTATCATTTCAATGCAACTGATAAATGGGGAAACAATGTGACTACGGAGATAAAAAAAATAAAAATTATCGATACAGACCCACCAGTAATACGGATTAACCGTTACGGACCCTCTTTTGAAGATCTACCAAATAGTTATACGTTTGTTGCTACGATAACTGACGATTCCATTGTTTCAACAGTTACTATAGAATATTGGTATAATTCTAGTGAGAAGATGAAAACCACCATGGACTCCATGGGTAATGACAACTATAAAAAAGTAATTATCTTACAGGAAAAACCATCACGATTGTATTGTATTATCAATGCTACTGATGTTGCAGGCAATATAAAAGATTCGAGAGACCCGGTAGCACAACACAACGGACCATATAACGGCTTTGTTTTACAGGAAATTACGTTTAATGGATCTAAGAGTTTTGACCTCGATGGGACGATTATGAGGTATAGATGGAATTTCGGTGACGGCACGACAGAAGACGGTAGTACAATCACACATACCTACTATTCAAGCGGTAGCTACTCGGTGATATTGACTGTTACTGATGATCAAGGGCGAAATGGAACCAGTGAGACACGGGTCACCATCTACCCCTTTTCCCGCCATATCATACCCCTTACCCAACTAGACCTTATCAACAACAGATATAACTTAGCACTCACCGAGCCATTCTATTGCTACGACACTGATGGAGATGGAGTCTTTGATACGTTTGTAGACCCATCCCAAACTCTTACTGCAGTTCATGATACGCCAGTTGACTTCAATGATGATATTCTGTTTCTGATTTCGATTGGTGATGATTTTGTTCCTGAATTTTTTTGGAGCACAACGACCGATCTTATTTTCCCAATAGCTCATAGAATCGGTATCGTACAAAGCAGGATAGTCGACGATATAACTGAACAAGCAAAATTATATGTTACTGTTGATAAATATCAGTGGATTTACATAGAAATCGATGACCCGTACCCACTTTCCCCGGTCTTCATCACCACGACAGGCAGGGTTATTTCTGATGATAAGATTTGGAGGGAGCATCAAAAAATCTATGTGTTTGATGACCCAGAGACGAACTATGAATTTACCTTTTATGATATCTATCCGCCACTTACGGTTTCATTTTCCCCGACTGACGGCGGGATCATCGATAGCAATCAGCCAACGATAAAAATCTTTTTTAACATACCGGCAACGATTTCCGCTGCGACATTTAACCAGTGCAACGTAGCGTCTCAGTTGATACGTTTGGATGATAAAAGCTATATGTATACACCACCAGGATATCTAGATAATGGGACCTATTTTTTTGAAATTTTTGCACAGGCATCGCATGGAAGAAGCTCACTTAGCTCTTCAGCTGTTTATTTTTATTTTTCCTACGAGACACCACCGCAAAAAAGTTTTTTAGAAGAAAATTGGCTCTGGATACTCTTTGGGGCATCGATCGGTGCCATTGGAGGGATACTGATTTTTTTTAAGAAAAAGAACATCTCTATTGATGGGTTCATATTTTTGGGGAATAGAAAAATTATTCCTTTCTTTAAATCTGTTATCGTTGGACCGGTCAGTATCAGAATCCCAGAGGAGGGATTTAGCAAAGCAGAATTCTACGTTGACGGCCGATTAAAACAGGAAGTGACCTCATTTCCAGCACTGTGGCAGTGGAATGAAAAAGCTTTTTTAAAGCATACGCTTGAAACAAAAGTGTACGATATCGAAGGAAACAGCATATCTAGTGGTGAGATGGAATTCTATATTTTTAACCTTTCAACAGAGAACAAACTTTAAACAAAAGAAGTTTCTTTTTTTAAATTTTCTTTTCCATTTCCAGATAGAAATGTCATACCCTCTTCAGTTAGCTCGATTTCATTAAAAGATACATAATGGAGTAATTCATGTTGAAGTAATTTACGGACGATATGCTCGAATTCGATTTTCGAAATATGGAGGATTACCGACGCAGTCTCTGCATCCATATCTCGTGACTGTAACATCTTAAGAAGCTCGATTTCTTTATCAGTAAGCATGACGTCCTCTTGATATTCACCGGAAGGATCTTCATATTCTTGAGTAAGATTTGTTATATACTGTTCAATGATTGTATCAAGGTTTAGTCTATCAAGTTCCTGTCCATCTTTGTTGTAAAGGATACAGGTTTGTTGTAAAGGATCGTATTTCCAGGATTCCACATTTTTCCAACTGTACCCAAGAAGGCTGACGTCATCCTGGTGTTCCATCCTAGTGCCATTCTTTCTCATTTGTGTTTGTTGTTTTCTCTTGCGGTGCTGTCTGTGCATATAACGTTGCTCTGTTTGTAGAAGCGCTAAGTCAACACCATAGTTACGAAGCTCAGTGACAATTTCATCTCCAGCTTGCTGCTTAAGTTCTTTTATGAAAAATAAACCTGTTTTTCCTACGAGATCCATGTAGACGATTCTAATTATCGCCTCAATTGCCATGCCGATTTGGGAAGTATCAACGGTATTTATTTCATCTGAGATGTTGATAATAACCTCCGAGTTTGTAAATTCAGGGCTTTCGAAATTTATATACCGTAAGAAATCGTAATTTTGCTCAAGTGTTTTGATTATAGCACCTATGACCGTAGAGGCGAAAGTTTGTGATGTTCGTCTGCTTGCAATAGAATAAAGTGTACGCAGTATACCACTAATAACTTCTGAGTTTTTGACATCAGTCATAGGTCATCACGCTTTGAAATCAACAATCATTTTATAGACGTACGGAAGTTGGATCACAAATCTGCTTCCTTTCCCAACCTCACTTTCCGCCCAAATAGTTCCATTATGTTTTTTTACAATTTCTTTGGATATGAACAAGCCTAGTCCAGTTCCTTCATTGTTACGATCTTCTCCAGTGTACGCTTGATAGAATTTCGTAAAAATTTTCTTTAATTCATCTTGTGAAATCCCAATCCCTGTATCCACAACGGAAATTTGTATATGGTTATTTTTCTTTTCAACATCTAAACCAATAAAACCACAATCGGTAAATTTAAGGGAGTTGTTAATAAGATTTTTTAATACTTGCGATAAACGATTTTTATCGCCAATGATATGGGGAAGTGATGATGGGATAGTGACACGAAATTCTAGTTTTTTGTTCAGTATCGCCGGTCTCATATCTTCAATGATTTCGTTTAGAAATTCGACAGGATCTATTTTCTCCATATCAAACCGCATCGTATCGCTATCAAGACGCGCGACATCCAAGATGTCATTGACAAGTCGTAACAGTCTTTCCGCATTCCGCAGACTAATTTTCGCCCAATTCTTAATCTTCTCATTGCTCTCAGAATCATGAAGAATAAGATCCAGGTATCCTTTGATGGGTGTAACTGGTGAACGAAGCTCATGAGCAGCGATGTTCATAAACTCCGTCTTCAACCGTTCATTTTTCTTCAATTCATCTTCTATTTCCCTTCGTTGTGTGATATCACGGACTGTACAGACAACACCACCAAACTCCGTTTGCTTTGTTAATGGTGCGATGTTCGTTTCTATAGGGATTATATCACCATTACCAGCAACAAGTTCTAATTCGACATTCTCAATTTTATCGTTCTTTTCACGAACATCTATGAAAATCTGCTGGAAGAAATAGACTGAATCCTCAAGGAGATATTTTCGGAACGGTGTTGCTAGAATCTGACTTTTTCGCCTTCCGCATAATTTTTCAAACGAAGGATTCACATACGTTAGACGCCCAAGCGAATCTGTCGTAAACACGCCATCTGCAGATGTTTCGGCAAGGATACGATATTTCTCCTCTGATTTGATAAGTTCTTCGAAGACGTTTCTACGTTCAGTGATATCTTCAATAGCCCCTACGATAGAAACCAGTTCATTTTTTTCGTCAAAGATAGCGGTGCAGGTGTCACGCATCCACCGATATCCACGGGTTTTATGTTTAAAACGGTATTCAAACGATTGAACGGCATCCTGCTTTTCCTGATGGTCAGCAATGGTTTTTATATGTTGGGTCCACCGCGCAATATCCTCTGGATGGACAAGCTCCTCAATTTTCTTTAAGTTAAAGGATACCATTTCTTCGGGGGAGTACCCGATAATTTTTACTGACGAAGGGCTGACATAGTCGCATGTTCCTCTCTGTATATTCAACTGATAAATCATATCAAGAGAATTTTCCAATACAATCTGGAACCGCTGTTCACTTTCACTAAGTGCGGTGCCTTCCTTTGTACAGTGATTGCTATCAACATAGGACCCCATAATACAAATCGATTTTACCGATTTGTCACTAATCAAATTCGCAGAGAGTTGCACCTGAAATGCAGAGGAATCCTTTCGAACACCAGTAAGTTCCCCAATCCACTCTCCTTTGCAATGAAGCGCATCCATTATTTCAATGAATTGTTCTTTTCTTTTGAAGAATTGCACGAGATGTTTTCCGATTACCTCCTTTTTGTTTGAATATCCCCAAATACGAAGAAAAGAATCATTGACATACGTCAGATTTCCTTCATAGTCTAGGAAGGTAATTGCATGAAATGAAGAAGCAATTGCAGTGTCTTTTATCCACATGGCCTCTTCTCTTTTCTTTTGTTCAGTAATATCAAGGATGACAAGAAAATGCGAAGAGATGCCCTCATGGTCAGCTACTAAAGGAGAGATATAGACAACACCAACCCGCATCTCGCCATGTTTTGTAAGAGCAGTGATTTCAAAGGGCGTAATTTTTTTATGTAACTTTCTCTTCGAAAATATCTTTTTTAAAGTTTTTTTGGATTCTTTGGTGAGAAATGGTAAAGTTAAAAAATTTTCACCTTTTATTTCATTTGGTTGGTATGTACTCCATTCAGTGATTCCGTTATTTACATCTAAAACCATGCCATTGGTATCAAGCAAAATCAGTGTTTGAGGAAAAATGTCAAAAATGGTTCGGTAATTGCGTTGTTGTTCTATTAAAAACTCCTCTGTCTTTTTATTCTCAGTGATGTCTTTTGAAATGACTAAAACCGCACTCGTCTGAGACGTAGCTGTTTCTTTTATAGGATTTATACTTCGTACATACCACTTTCCATCTCTACAATAACTATCTGTTTGTGGCAAACCATGTTCAAATACCCAAGAATGCTTCTTTGTAAACTCCTTTGATTCATCGGAGGAATGAAAATCCTGATATGTTCTTCCTAGTACATCTCCACGAGAACGGTTCAGTCGTGATAAAAGCGCGTTATTAACCATAAGATACTGACAGTTTGAATCCAACAGATACATCGCATCATCAGCATATTGAACAAAGGAGTTTAGGCGCTGTTCTGCTTGTTTTTGTCCAGAAATGTCGTTGATAAGATAAAGATACCCGAGGTTTTTCCCATTGTTATTTTTCAAACCACAGAGGGAAACTGTAACATCTATGGTACCTTTGTTTTTCGCGAGTATCTGAGTTTCTATCTGATGTTGAAGTCCTGATTGATTTCTTCTTAAATGTTGCTCGATTCGTAACCATTCATCTGGCGAGTGGAGAGACGAAACCGACTGTAAATGAAGATCTGTTTCTGTTTTTCGTAGAAGTGTTTCTGTATAGGGATTCCATGAGATGATTCGTTTTTGTGTATCAAGAACAATAATAGCAAGTAAGCAGGTCTCAAATGCCGTTCGATAGATTATTTCCAGATGTTCTGGTTTTATTGTACCGCATTGCTCTGGGAGAGTTTTTAATAGCATCGTGGAATCATCCGAATTATGATGGACGACTTCATCGAATTTTTGCATATTTTGCTCATTGCAGGATGACCTGGCCTCAAGAATCCTAAGTCGTTCTTCTTCTCGCAATATTTTCACGATTTCTGGTTCGCTTGCCATGATTCCCATCCTAGGAGTATATTACGGTTTCTTTGCATCCCATGTTTTGTATTCCCACTGTAAACAAAAAATCCTAATGTATTCTTATGCTTTCAATATCTTATCAACTCTTTGTAAGAGGGTTTCCTTATCAAATGGTTTCATGATATAATCCGCTAACCCTTCATCAAGCAATACCTGTTTTCTTTTTTCAGATATATCCAAAACACTCATAAACGCGACTTTTATATCTTTGTTTTTCTTTTTAATACGGTTGAAAACATCCCAACCACTCATCCCAGGCATCATGATATCTAAAAGAACCAAATCCACCTTTTCCTTCTCAAGCCGCCGTAATGCTTCTTCACCACTGTAGGAGGGAACGACTATATAACCACCGAGTTCCAAAACGGTTCTTGTCAAATCAACGATATCTGGTTCGTTGTCGACAACCATAATTTTCTTCATGTTATAGCTTCCTCATCCATGTTCGTAAGTCTATTTTACCTATAAGAACATATCGTAAAATGTTTATTATAATTACTCTTTTTAAATTCAATTTTTTCAGACAGTATGTAAGAAAAAGAAAAGTATAAATTCTCATTTGTTATATGTTTCCGTATAAATTCTGATGGGTGCGCCATGAAGAAAAATGAAAATATCTTCATTTCCTTGGAGATAAAAAAGAATGCAGAGTCGAAAGGCTTGTTACTAAGTGTTCAATTTGACAGAAATGCTCCTAATTTTTTCCAAGAGAACGAGACGTTTACCTGGAGTCCAACCCACGATGAGCTCTATTTTATCAAAGAGGCTTTTGGACTCATGGGAGGAAATCAAGGTCAGTGGAAAGAAAAAGAGGAGCCACAAGAGGAGGAAGAGGCGGAGGAGGAGGAACCCAAAGACAGCGAGACTTCCTTTGGGATGGATACAACAGAGTATTCACATCGCTCTTCGGAAATACGGATTGCCCCATTACCAAACGATACGACTCTTGAGATAGAAGAGGATATGAAATCCTCCAATCAAAAAAATAAGGAAGAAGAGGAAAAAATCTTTATACAGGCTGATGAGAAAAAAATTGATGAAATTTTACACAGAAAAAAACAAGCAACAAAACAGCAGTTCAATACAGACCCAAATGCGAAGATAATGCTTGATAGGATGATGAAACAAAAAAAGAAAAAATAAACATTTTCATAGTTATCTCCCTATCGTGCAGAAGGAATTTTACCAGGAATATGAAATTCTTTACATTGCTTTGAGAAAGTCGCGTTTAGGTCGTTTATGTATTTTTCTCCCGGTGCGATATTACTTTTATATAAAATATCATATTTCGCAAGAAGATACGGATAATGCATTTTTATTAGATTTCTAAAATGCGTGTGTTGATCCCCTTTTAACTCTAAGTGTTTATGTAAGAGATATTGTGCATCGACATTGTGTGCTGCTTGGACGATGTGCCCTACCTCAGAATCGGTAATATATGGCAAAACTGGAATCATTGCAAGCCCAGCTTTTATACCCTGGGCGCGAAGTTTTTTAATTGTCTGAAGACGATCATCGGGGGAGGGGACATCTGGTTCAAAGATTCGAACAACCTGATCATTAAGAGAGGAGAAACTTATAGTCGCTAAGCACTCCAGGTCAGAGATAAGGGGTATATCTCGCAAAATTAGAGGAGATTTTGTTAGGATATGACATGAAAAATTATATTCCTTTAACGTCTTAAGAACAGTTTTTGTAAGGTTAAATCTTTTCTCGCTATTCTGATAGGGATCATGGACTGATCCTATAATAATCCGACCATTCTGTATCGTATCTAATTCTTTCTTTAATACATCTCTAATATTTTTTTTTATGTAGATTGTTTTCTCAAAGGAAGAATCGCAGTACTGACAACCAAATTCACAATTTTGATAGGGATCGACAGAGTAGTTACCTTCAAAAAGCGAATCGGTATGAGTAATTATTTTTACAATAGAGGTACAGTTGATGACTCTGTAGTCCATTCACATCTCCTTAGGCGCAGAGATGCCCAATAACTCCAAAGCGTTGTGAAGAACAATTTTTGTGGCATTTACAAGTGCAAGTCGCGAGGAACGAAGGTGTACATGTTTTTCAGAAAGCACAGGACAATCACGATAAAATTGGTTAAAAACAGAAGCAAGTTCATAGAGATAATTTGCGATGATATGTGGTTTGTAGTTCGTACATGCATCCTGAATGACAAGAGGGAATCGCGCAAGGTTTTTGATAAGAGATATCTCAGAATTATGGATTAATAACGAGGGTTCAACGGTATATTCTCCGATGGGTTCCTTTGAAAGGATACTACATGCTCTTGCATGGGAATATTGAACAAATGGAACTGCGTTTCCCTCAAAATTCAACGCATCCTCCCATGTAAAGACGATATCCTTTTCTGGCTGGACCTTTATAATATTGTATCGCAGAGAACCAATACCAATAAGCTCGGCGATGTTTCGCATCTGCGATTCTGTAAGTTCAGAACCTCGCCTTTTTTTAACCTCCTCGTATGCGTGTTCAATGCATTCATCGATGAGGTCGTCAAGATAGACTACTCGTCCTCTTCGTGTAGACATTTTACCGCCAGGTAATGAGACAAAGGCATAAAAAACGACTACTGGAAGAATCCTGACGTTCAAAAGCGTAAGTGCGACGTTGACTTGTTTTGATTCTAATTTATGATCTTCTCCGAGAACATTTATGAGGATGTCAGCCTGTTGTGCTTTCCATTGATGATAGGCGATATCTCGTGTTGCGTAAAGAGTGGTGCCATCGCTCCTTAAAAAGAAAAATTTCGTATTTCTCCCATGTATCCCAAAAGGTTCCATATCCAAATAGAGTGCTGCATCCTGTTCACTGCAATATGGCGTCTGTTGTAATCCATGGATAACGCGGTCGACGCTTTTATCGTATACAAATGTTGATTCAGGAATGAAAGTATCGATGTGGATGTTGATACGCCGAAGGCTTTCTTTTATACCTTCTAATACGGGTGCGTAGCACTCATGAATCGTTTCAATGGTTTTATGATCACCTTGTTCTAATTTTTTTACCGTCTCGCTTATCTGTTCAGCAATCTCAGGTTCTGATTCCATTTTTTCATTTGCTATTTGATAGTATCCGACCATTTTATGATCTGCTTTCGTCGTATCTGAGGCAGGGAGGTCTTTTTGTTTTAGATTATTGACACCCCAAGCGAGGATTGCTACCTGTTTTCCCATATCATCAAGATAGAATTGTGACTCAACATCATATCCGGCAGCTTTGAAGATACGTACAAGAGTATCGCCAATGATTGGGTTTCGTCCTCTGCCTACATGCAGCGGACCGTTCGGATTTGCAGAAGTATGTTCAATAATGACCCTTTTTTTGTGTTTTTCCAGATGACCATAGGTTTCTTTTTTCTCTGAAATAGAGTGGAGGGTTATAGATATCAGTTGTGTGTTATTTATAAAAAAGTTTACATATCCTCCCTTGGCTTCGACTTTTGTGATCCATTTGCTTTTTGTAATTTGTTGCGCTATCTCCTTTGCTATATCATTTGGTGATTTTTTTAAAAAAGGAGCAAGTTGAAAACAAGGGAATGCAAAATCACCCATGGTATCTGGAGGTGTTTCTACCTTAATTTCGTAAGGAATTTTGTAGTGTGCTGTTATCTTTTCTATCTGAGATATGATTTCTCGTCTACATTCGTCAAGTGGATACATACTATATTTTGGGAATTGTCTAGGTGTTATAAGGTTTTGTTATCTCTTTTTCTTTGTTTTTAAAGGAGTATCAGTAAAGTGCAGTGTTTGTACTAATGGTATCGGACGACTGTGTATCTTGCCAGATAAAAAAGTAGCGGATTATGAGAGTGTATCTATGAAAAGAAGTGGAAGAGGTATGTCTATGACAAGCTGCTTGCCTTCCATTTCGTTTGCGTTAGACGGTGGACTGCCTACTTCATCCTTCATATTGAAAACCATCTATATTTATAAACAGTGAACCTATTAACCGCTATAAATTGGATGGGCTGCATGGGTAAAACGATTTCACTGAAACTTACTGAAAGAGAGCAACAGGTTATCGTACAACTCAATGAACAGGGAATAAGTAAGAGCGACCTTTTAAGAAATGCACTCCATCAATATATTGCCAGTATTCCTGAATTTGCATCTACCGACAATCAGATAAAGAATGTTTTCGTAAATGACAAGGAAGAACGAATATTTGTTTCTGAGTCTTTTAAAGAACTCAAACAGGAGATGCAACAATTACGAGAACAGATGAAGAAAACACAAAAGCAAGTTGAAAGCACTGTGATGGCGTTTCAGAGACAATTGTATCTGTTCTCAATAACAACCCTAAGTTCCCAACAAATCCCATCACCATTTACCCTTGATATCGCTCAGGATATTCATCAACAGATTGATGATTTTCTTACTAAACGACGAGAGAAAGCAGGCGAGTAGGAAAATACGGTTGCCCAGATTACGTTGGTTTAATGATATATTTTTGAACTAGTTGTAATAATTGTCT
>MUGD01000256.1 GCA_002900555.1 Thermoplasmata archaeon M9B2D
GATACAGTCTTCGAGTTCTCTCTACCAACAGTTGAAGAGCGCTATGACATTCTTCGACTATACACTGAGCGGTTGCCGCTCAAACTTGAGGCTGATCTGAAAGAAATTGCTAGGCGAACAGAGGGCCTATCTGGGAGAGACCTTAGAGACCGTATATTAAAAGAGTCACTTCATACTGCAATTACTGATGGTGCGAGTACTATAACATCTGAAATTGTCCATAGAGTGTTGGATAAAATACAACCAAAGAATAGGCCTACGTACACAATCTAATCGGTCTGATAATAAGGATGAATGATACCTTGAGAATCATAATTGTCACTGGTATGCCCGGCGCGGGAAAGAGTGAGGTTGCCCAGGCTTTCAGTGATACTGGTATTCCTATCATAGTAATGGGAGATGTCGTACGCGAGGAAGCTCGAAGGCGTGGTCTTGATGCAAATCCTGAGAACACTCGAAAGGTCATGCTTGATTTAAGGGAGAGAAATGGTCTTGGTGCAATAGCTAAACATTGCCTAGATCATCTTCGCAGCCTTGAATCCGATATCGTTGTCATAGAAGGATGTAGAAGTATTGCTGAAATTGATGTTTTTGCTGATTATGCCGATGAGGTGACCATAATCTGTGTTCACTCATCTCCAAAGGTAAGGTATACTCGTCTGCGCAATCGAAATCGTGAAGATGCCCCTCCAACGTGGGAGAATTTCAGAGAGCGTGATATAAGAGAAATCTCTGTAGGTCTGGGTGGTGTCATTGCACTTAGTGATATCATGCTGATTAATGAAGGCACACTTGAAAACCTGCGTGCTATGTCAAAACAATTGGCAGCGAAGATGACCTGATATGGAAATCACTATCAAATGCATAGTTCATCCAACTGAGGATGTTGAAAGAGTAAAAATGGCTATAGAAACATATCTTGGTAAGATCTCACTCAAGGCTGTTGAGCACGGTCAATTCATTGAGCTGACTTCCTCAAATGAGAACCGGGAAATCCTCTCCATTGTACGTCAATCAATCCATGAGAAACGAATACTTGGCGCAGTCCGTACAAGGCTATTGAAAAATTATAATGACTTAGATTTTACAACGAATATCCATATTGACAAACAAGCTGCCTATGTTGGAAAGCTCCGAGTGATAGATAATGATGTTGAGAATCCTCCCTTGGGTTCTATTGAGATTTATATTGTATTCGAAACAACTTCTCTGTTTGAGGAATTTCTTGATTGGTTCAGTCCGAGGACCAAAGGTGGGAGAGTAATCACTTAGAGATTGACAGTCACGATTTCTCGAACAAGTCCGCTGTGTACAATCATTTTAATTTCATGTCCGATACGGAAACCAGCATCTCGTATCATTTCTGACAAACCCATATCGCTACTAGCACATACACATAGATTCTCCCCACTTGATTGAAGAATAGAGGGAGCCTTCCTTAGTAGGGAATCGAGTAGTTCTCTCGATTCAGTGCCTCTTGTAGAGCTTGAACGACCATACGGAGGATCAGTGACAATATGGTCTACAGTTTGAACAGGTAGGTGTAGAGCATCAGCTTGTATTACAGAGTACTTTGAATTAATCGCACTCAGATTCCTTCTTGCACCTTCTAACAGCCTCCAGTTCTTGTCTATACCTATTACTAACGCTCCAATATAGGCAGCTTCACAAAGAATTCCACCTCCGCCACAAAACGGGTCTAGTACAGTATTACCTGGTCTGACCCCAGCTAGGTTACACATTGTTCTCGCTAGTATGCTATTCATCATACTTGGGTGAAAGAAGGGTTTCTTTCCTGGTTCCCTCTCACGTAACAGGTGTCTGAGTTTGGATTCGATAGATTTGCATACAAGAAATCGTCCTGCCAATATGATAACGAGAATATTCGAGTTTGGGGAACGCAATTCTACTTTAGCACCAGTGATACTTTGAATATGAGCTCCCAGTTCTTTCTCTATTTTGACTCTCTCTTTTTGGTTATATTCACTCTCGATACAGATAGTTCTTACTGAGAATCGATCTGAGGGCAACACATTGTCTTTCCAACTATCATCTATAATTCCTTCAATAATTGATTCTTCATGACTGAACTCACCCATAAGGATACCAGCTCTTTTGACTAGTGCTGCCCTATCCAAGAGAAATTCTGTAGGATTAGATGCTGCTTGCAGTTTTGCTACACGTCCCAACCATGTAATTTCAATATTAAATGGACAAAGTTTAACCAGTGCATCTAGCTCAGCTCTGGCTAATTGTAAATTTTCACCAGACACTTGGGCAAAGTAATTCATCAAGCAGGCATCACTACTCGTAAAGATTATCTCCACCAGAAAAGATACGCTGTATTTCACCATAGAGAAGATCAAATCCAATCATTTCCTTAGATGATACAGGAATGGTTACGCTCGTAGAACCAATATTTCCAAGCATATCTAGAATTGATTTGGAGTATTCTCTGACAAGCCCTTCTGCCGACTGATCAAGTGCTTCTTCAAGTAGATGCACTTCTGATCCCCATTCCACAATCTCTTCAATCTCGTCCTCCATAAGAATGTCAGTCTTGCTCAGTATGTTTAGCTGAGGCAAACCAAATCGAATATTGATTGACAATCCAAGGAGCATCGAAGATAGATATCCCGAGGGTGTTCTAGCAATATTTGAATCTAGAAGGTAGAGAGATAATGAAGGATCGTCTCCTCTGAGACCTGAAACCATTAAGGGACCTGAATTTCGATAAGCAAAAAGCTCCATTTGTCCTGGGCAGTCCACAAGAATATAATCTCTCTCGGATTCAATGATTTCTTCTCGCAACTCATTAACACTGCCTACTCCCATATCTAAGGAAGCA
>MUGD01000257.1 GCA_002900555.1 Thermoplasmata archaeon M9B2D
CCTTTCATATTGATCTTGAAAAAGCGCCAATTCTCACTTGAGAAACGCTTTAGTTCAAACTTTTCGGTAGCATGCGCTTTGATGATCTCGTTGTTGTTAAAGACCTCGGTCAAGCGGGTCATCACATCCGCACTCTTCTCCTGTGAACGGTGTGAAAGTTTTTTTAACCGTTTCGCGATCAAAACCAAAGGGTAGATCACCAGAGGAAGAACAACCAGGGCATAGAAAGAGAGTTCAGGGCTTAGATAGATAACATAGGCGACCAGGCCGACCACGGTCAATACTTCACGGACCAGCTCCGGCAGCATGTTGGAGACAAAATACTGCACCCGGCCGATGTCGTTGGTGACACGCGAGATCATCTCACCGCTGCGGTTGGCATAGAGCATCTTCATATCAAGGTACAGTATCTTTTCAAGCAGTACTTCCCTAAGGCGCGTTACCATGCTCAGACCGATATAGTTCATATAGACCGATTGCAGATAGCGCCCGAGAGATTTGGCAAAATAGATTGCGACCAGCATCAAAGGGATGTAGAGCAGCATATCAGGATCACGGGCGATGAACATGTCATCCATAAGCGGCTTCATGATCTGCGCCGTGGCTGCTGTTGCTGCGACCGTCAGCAAAATCCCGATGAGAACGATAAAATAGTAGAACTTATACTCTTTGAGATAAGGCCAATAACGTTTAAATATCTTTGTCAATAACTTTCTCTTTCGATTTAGATAAGTGCTATTTTACTGTAAAGCCCCTTTGGAGTGAGACTTTGTTATAATTATTCAAAAAAAGCAGACTACTTTTGACAACTCTTTTAAACGATATCAAAACGATACTCATTATACGCTGCGGCGCGCTAGGTGACCTTATCTATGCGACAGCCGTGATTGATGCACTCAGAATGCAATACGGCGAAGCTGTTGAGATCGACTTTATCGCGACACCGGGTCCAGGAAGCATCTTTCAAAAAGATGAGCGGGTCCGAAAGGTCTATCCGCTTCAGCACCGTAAGGTCCCTGTACTTTTCAGCAAAGACAAACAAAGGGTCATACATCACTCCAAAGAAGCGCCATACGATCTCCTGATCAACCTGGAGATGAACAAGCATTTTGATGCCCTGAGCAAAAAGATTCACGCAAGGCACAAAGTCGGTTCTCCGTTCACACCGCTTAAAACAGGTAAAGAGCACAGACATATGGTCGATGTTATCAAGCAGATCATCGCACCGGTCTGTGAACCTGACATACTCAAAAAAGCCTACCCGAGACTCTACGGAGAAAAGTGGGAAAACGTCCAGGACAAGTATCAGCTGCCTGAAAAATATATCGTCTTCAACCCCAGCAACTCTCACAGCCGACGACACAAGATAAACTACCGGGCATGGCCGCAAGAACACTGGAAAACGCTACTCTCGCAGATACCCGCACATATCCCCGTCGTCATTATCGCCGGCAGAGGCGAAGAGGCGTATTTTGAGAAGATCAAGCCCTACCCGGCCAATGTGATCGACCTTACCGGAAAGACACCGCTGATCGACCTCATCTCGGTGATCGAACATGCCGATGCCATTGTGACAACCGATACCGGACCTGCCCATCTGGCCTCAGCCGTCAATACCGACATCTATGTGCTGATCGGGCCGACGCCTGCGGGCCTGACCGGCCCTTATATCACGCCTGACAACCGCGTCACCATCCTCTCCATGCAGCTGCCGTGCTCGCCATGCTACAACACGGATGTCATGAAGAACTGTCAGGACAACATCTGCATGAAACAGATCACACCGGAGATGGTACTCGAGAGCATGCAGCCAATGCTTGACACTTTTTAAACCGCTAGATGATAAAATACCGATAATACATTCAAAGGGAAAAAATGCGCAAACGAATCTTAGTAACAGGCGGTGCCGGTTTTTTAGGCTCACACCTCTGTGAACGTCTACTAAAGGAAGGCAATGAAGTCATCTGTGTAGACAACTTTTTCACCGGCGACAAAAAGAACATAGAGCACCTCTTAAGCGATCCCTATTTCGAAGTGATCCGTCACGATGTCACCTTCCCCCTCTATATCGAAGTGGATGAGATCTACAACCTGGCCTGTCCGGCATCACCACCGCACTACCAGTTTGACCCGGTGCAGACGACCAAGACCTCTGTTATCGGTGCCATCAACATGCTCGGTCTTGCCAAGCGCTGTAAAGCGAAGATCCTGCAGGCTTCAACTTCCGAAGTCTACGGTGATCCTGAAGTCCACCCGCAGCCTGAAAGCTACAAAGGTTCTGTCAGCACAACAGGAATCCGTGCCTGCTATGACGAAGGCAAGCGCTGTGCCGAGACCCTCTTCTTTGACTACTACCGCCAACATAACGTCGACATCAAAGTGATGCGTATCTTCAACACCTACGGGCCGAATATGAACCCGTATGACGGACGTGTCGTCTCCAACTTTATCGTCCAGGCGATAAAAGGCGAAGACATCACGATGTACGGCGACGGTACACAGACCCGCTCTTTCTGTTATGTGGATGACCTGATCGAAGGGATGATCCGTCTGATGAACTCGCGTGACGGCTTCACAGGGCCTGTCAATATCGGAAATCCGGGTGAGTTCACGATGTTGGAACTGGCTGAGAAGATCATCGAACTGACAGGATCGAAAAGCAAGATCACTTTCCAGCCACTGCCTCAGGATGACCCTTTGCAGCGCCAGCCCGATATTACCCTTGCGAAAAAAGAGCTGGGCTGGGAGCCGACCATAAAGCTCGAAGCAGGTTTGACTAAGACCATTGCCTACTTTAAAAGCGTGGTATGAGCAAAGCCCCGTTAGCCGTCATCTGCCTCTCC
>MUGD01000002.1 GCA_002900555.1 Thermoplasmata archaeon M9B2D
TTCTTTTTCTGCCCGGTTGTAGTATGACTCAAAGCCTTTGCCATAGGTGCGCATGTCCATATAAAAGATGGTCGGTTGGATATCTGGTGCGTGTTCTTTTGCAATCACTGCTTCTTTGATTGCGTAGGTGCAGCATACCGATGAACAATAATTCTTCCCACACGCGTTATCTCGCGAACCAACACATTGTATCCAAGCTATCTTTCGTGGTTCTTTCTGATCAGATGGCCGGACCACATGGCCAGCGTATGGTCCTGATGCAGAGAGAACCCGTTCAAATTCAAGAGAGGTAACTACGTTTTTATATCGTCCATATCCATACTCGCTTTTCAGTCTTGCATCAAACAACTCATAGCCCGGGGCGAAAATCACTGCACCAACATCAAGTTCTAACGTTTTTTCTCCCATCTCATGGTCGATAGCGTCAGCTTCACATGCCTCAACGCATTGTTTACAAATGGAACAGAAATTACAGCTTAAACACCGCTGTGCTTCTTGGCGAGCTTGTTCTTCTGTCAACGGAAGCTCTACCTCTTCGAAATTTTCAACTCGTTTTTCAACCTCAAGTTTTGGGATTGTCACTCTGGGTTGTTTCTCAAATTTTTTCTCAGGTTTTGGAGCGACTATGTTTTCTCTCCCAGGTCTATCTTTATACAAATCCTCTCCGTTCAGATAACGATCGATAGAGATTGCGGCCTCGTGTCCTTGAGCGATTGCTTCAATGACAAGCCCTGGTCCTACGACGGCATCGCCGGCGGCAAAAATCCAAGGGATATTGGTTTGATATGTGAGATTATCGACCTGAAGCAACCCGCGTTTTGTGACCAGAACGCCATCAGCTGCTTTAAGAAGAGTATAGTCTACCTCCTGACCAATCGCAACAATGATGGTGTCTGCTTCAATAACTGATTCTGTGTTTGGCCGAACCTGTGGGTTGAATCTGCCTTTCTCATCGAACACGGAAGTGCACTGAAGAGTCTCGACACCAATTGCACGACCTCCGACTCCAATAATACGTTTTGGCATCCGTCTTGTATGAATAAGGATTCCCTCTTGCTCTGCTTCTTCTATTTCATAATCAAACGCAGGCATCTCCTCGCGGGATTCAACACAGGCCACGTGGATTTCTTTTGCCCCAATACGTCGAGCTGAACGAGCGACATCAATTGCTACGTTTCCCCCACCGACGACAAGAACTTTTTGTCCTATTTCTATTTTCTGACCCATACTCAGGGCACGCAGAAATGCAGTAAACCCATAGACGCCTTCTAATTCAAGGTTCTGGATGGGAATAGAAACAATACCTTCGCGGTTCAACCCTAACTCAACCTCTGCTTCTGCAAGCGGTGATAAGAGGGGTGCTTGACCGATGGCGGAGATCACCACGTCCGCATCAAGTGTAAAGGTAGACCCTTCAATGGGTATCGCACTTCTTCGACCGGTTTCATCAGGTTCGCCTAGCTTCATCCGAACGCACTCTAATCCGGTTACCTTCCCTTTTTTACCCAGGATTTTTGTTGGTGCAGTAAGATAATAAAACGAGATGCCTTCTTGTTCACATTCCTCGAGTTCCTCCTTGTTCGCCGGTATTTCTGCTCGGGAACGACGGTAAATGACAAACGCTGTTTTTGCCCCAAGACGTAGTGCGGTACGGACAGAATCAATCGCAACATTCCCCCCACCAATAACAGCAACGATTTTTCCTTCATAATCGACTTTTTTTCCAGCCCCCAGATCATGCAGAAATCCAGCTGCGTGAACGACACCATCTAATTCTTCTCCGTCGATTCCAAGTTTTTTACTTTTATGTGTACCGATTGCAATAAAGACTGCTTCATATCCTGCCCTATGTAAATCATTTAACGTTAAATCAGGCCCTATTGGTGTATTGGTTCGAATGTCAACTCCTTCATCTTGGATGATTTTGATATCATAATCAAGTACATCTGGTGGTAAACGATATTTAGGGACACCAACCCGAAGCATCCCTCCCACCTGTGAGAGCGCCTCAAACACAGTTGGAGAGTACCCCATTTTCGCAAGATCGTAAGCGACAGTCAAACCAGCGGGTCCTGAACCTATGACTGCTATTTTATGGTCTTGACCACGTAATTCAACCTGTTTTTTCTTCGATTGCTTGCGTCCATGAAGCCGTTCATAGTCAACAGCAAAACGTTTTAACGCCCGAACAGCGACCGCTTCATCAATGTCTTTTCGATTACAATTCTCTTCACAGACATGAGTGCAGATTCTTCCACACACCCCGGGGAAAGGATTTCGTTCTCTGATAAGATCGGCTGCTTCCTGGAATTTCCCATCTCGTATTAATGCCACGTACCCCTGCACATTTACATGTGCAGGACAGGCGTTCATACATGGTGGGATACCAATCTTATCAATAGTGTAGACATTTGGGATTGCTTGAGGATACATCTTGTAAATAGCATGACGGTTTGATAACCGCTCATCAAATTCAGATTCAAGAAGAACCGGGCATACTTCTTCACATTCCCCACATCCCGTGCATTTCTGCGGATCCACATAACTTGGTTTCTTTCGGATTTTTACATGGAAATTACCGGTGTTGCCTGTGATTTCCTGCAGCTCCGCATAGGTTATTAAATCGATGTTTGGATGTCGGCCCATATCCACAAGCTTTGGGGATAGGATGCACATGGAGCAGTCATTGGTGGGAAAGGTTTTGTCTAACTGGGCCATGACACCCCCGATTGCTGGTTTTTCCTCTAAGAGGTAGGTTTTAAACCCGGAGTCCGCCAGATCAAGGGCAGCTTGCATACCTCCTATACCGCCACCAACCACCAATACGGACCCTATCTTTCCGGATTTTGGTATCGGTGTCATTAGAGCGTCACCCCCAGTTTCTCAAGAACTGCTGTCGGTCGTATTTTATTGAGTCGAAACCCCAATTGTTTTGTGTCTGCCCCAAGAGCAAGGCCAAGAACCTGCGGGTAATACAGCACAGGCAGGTTATAGGAGGTATTGAATGTTGTTTCAATTTTCTTCTGATTATCTTCATACATGATTGAGCAAAACGGACAAATAGTGACCAAGGCATCAACCGTGTTTGAAGTGACCTGATCTAGTTTCTGTTTGGCCATGGAAAGCGCGATTTTTTCTTCGACACCAAGAATTGCTCCCCCGCAGCATTCCAGTTTGTTTTTATAATCGACCACTGCTGCTCCAGTCACAGCGACAAGGTTTTCGACTGTCGATGGATTCTCTGCATCATCAAACCCGTCATACAGCTCCGCTGGTCTGAGGTAATGACATCCATAATGAATCGACATACGAAGTTTACTAAGGTCTGTCTTGATTTTCTCCCGAATGGCATCTAAACCGATGTCTTCATACAGTATTCGTGAAAAATGTTTGATTTCTACACCGGGTTTGAACTCTTTATCAATCTTTGCGAGTTCCTTATTGATTTTTTCTCTAAGCTCCTTATTCTTTGTTAGCTCCTTATTTGCCTCCGTTAGAACCGAGGTACATGCATTGCATAACGTGCATATCTTTTCTTTTTTTTCTGAGGCAATCGCTAGATTGCGTGCCGCGATGACTAACGATGCTTCATGGTTGGATGACTTAACAGGAAAACCGCAGCATGAGAACTCAGGGATATCAAGAAAATCAATACCCAGTCTTTTCGCGACCTCGCGGGCGGAAAGTTCATAGTTCTGCGCTCGAACAGGGATAGTACATCCCAAGAACAATGCATATTTCATTTCGTCACCTCTTTCGGGAGCATATCATTCATGAGTTTTGTCAGGTCCTCAAACGTCTTTTGTATGGGTGGCAGTCCGAGTTTCTCTCGTTTCTTGTTATCGAAATCTTCAACTTCATAGAGTCGGCCAAACGTGCTTACCAGACGATTTTGTTCCTTGAAAGATGGATGGATATATCCTTCACGAGCGGCAATGTTTTTTAACGCGGTCATGATGCTGGTGAGCTGGACCCCCTGAGGACATCGGTCATAACAGGTATAACAGGTCGAACACAACCAGATGAAATCACTTTTTAACACACGCTCCCTCATCCCAAGTAATACCATGTGAATGATCTTTCGTGGATTGTATTTTTCGTCAATCTCACGTACAGGACACCCAGCAGTGCATGTTCCACAGGCAAAACACCGGCTGATATTTATGCCCCCCATCTCGGTAGCCACTTCATGTTTAAAATTCGGATCTAATTTTTTTGAATCAATCATTTTATTTTGCCTCCATGATCGCCTCAGAGACATCCTCAGGCTCTACACCAGGACTTTCAATATGTTTCTTATGATAGAAATCCTCAACTTTTGAAATTAACACGTTTTCTTTCCGCTTTGTATAAACCAAATCTTTTTCCAACCCGTTCAATTCAGATTTCGGATAGAACTGAAAATCACCTGAGATCCCTATAGATTCGATAGTCTCTTCTTTTATCTCTTGGGCAGTGCGAATCAGGCCTCCTCGCGCCTTATATGTACTATATTGTATTTCAACTCCTTCGCGTATTTTTACACCCTTTGGGATTCGAGGGGTTTTTTTAAACAAGAATTCTTTGGAGTTAAACCATTGTTCAAGTTCAATCATTTTTTCAACGATATCAGATGTTAATGTCATGGGATGGAGGGGGCCTGTGAGTTTTTCAAAGTTCTGAACAAGTGAGGTCACGACATCTTCTCGAGCGGGAATGTATCCTAATTCCCGTTTCATCGTCGTAAGGTTCTCTTCCATGGTTTTATAGATTTTATCCCTAAATTTCTCGTCTGGGACCTTTAGGATTTTACTCATCGTTGCATAATCAAAATCCATAAGGATGCCACCGACAAACACCATGTGTTCTCCGATGTCACCCCCGCCTTCCCCAGCTATTTTCCGCTGGTCTTTCGTCACGATATCATTCTCTGGTCTGAAATGGGTTTCAATCCCAAAGTCATGATAGGTGTCGCAAGCCGGCTGGGACAACATAGAAAAAATGTCTTTGATTCGAGTTGGGAATGCAGGGTTTTTTTTCTGCCAGATTACCTGATAAAACACTTGATTGTGGTCCAGATAGGTCGCTCCACCGCCCACCTCCCGCCGCATCACGGGAATATCCAGTTTTTTACATGCTGCAAGATCGATTTCCTTTTCTGCATCCTGGAAGTACCCAATGGATGCGAGCGGCATCTCTGGAGACACGATCACAAGACCTTCAAACCCCATCCGAGCAAGAGCATGAAAGACAAGCATGGATTGTTGACCGTGCATATGCTCAAGCTTTAGTAGTTTCAGCATTCTTTTTCACCTCCGAAAGCCCCTGCCAGATAATATCTTCGATACTTCGAATCGTCATGGTTTTCCCTTCATTTTCTGCGATTTCTTGGGCTGCCTTCTTGAGAACCTGTTCACAGGTCGGACACGCCGTAACAAGGATATTGGTACCGGTGTCCAACGCCTCATGAATCCGTTTTTTTGCTATCTCATTTGAAAGGGGTTGATCAGACATCAGGATGCCTCCACCACCGCCACAGCACCGTGAGTTTTCTTTATTGGTGGCCATCTCAATGACTTCCACACCAAGTTTTTTTAAGATCTTCCGTGGTTCTTCAATGAGCTTAAGCCCACGAGAAAAATCACATGGGTCATGGTACGTTACTTTCATATTGAGATGTGCTGAAGGAATCTTTTCAGCAATTGCTTGTAACACATGTTTAACGTTGATTTTATGTCCCTCTTTGAGAAAAACGGTGCAGGTGGGACATAATGTCATTGCCTCGTTAAACGGGAAGGCGTTCTTGAACTGTTCTTTATGGGAGGCAAACTCTTTTTTGAATCCAAGGACGTCCATGGGATATCCACAGCAGACTTCTTTGGTAGCCTTGGGATTTATGCCAAGTTCTTCGAGGATTTTGATGTATTTTTTTGTTTTATTCGGCCTCCCAAGGTATTGACACCCGATAAACAATGGTGTCTCACCGTCTCTTTGCTGTGAGACGACCTCCTTGTCACCGTAGATGTTCCCTGTGGTTTGGATATTATGGATAACATGGTTATGGACATCAGACGCAAACCCTGCTTCAACCAGGTCAGCGCGCGCTGAGGATATAATCTCAAGGATTTTTACTTTCGATGGGCATCGTTCTAAACAATCTCGACAATAAGTGCATCGGAACAGTTTCCCTGCGATATACTCAGAAGGCTCAATTTCGCCCGTGAGGAGTCCATAGGAAAGAATGACTTTTCCTCGGGCGCCATCGGTATCCCATTGCACTTCTTGTACGATTGGGCATTGTTCGAAACAATACGCGCATCTGATACAGACATCCATTTCTTGCTGATGTTTTTTCAGATGATGTGTCTTCTTTTTTATTGTCAACGTCGCTCCCTCAACAATTTTTTTTTAGACTGAAACCTGATAGCGAAGCGGTGTAGCTGTTAGCCAATCCTCTGGTGCATCCATGAGTTTCTGGGGGTTTAAGATATTGTTTGGATCAAGTGTTTTTTTGATCGCTTTCATCAAAGCCAAGGAATCCTTCTTTTCCTCTTTCCAGGATGGTGCTTTCGACAGTCCAATCCCATGCTCCCCGGAGGTTGTTCCCCCGAGGGAATGGATGTACTCATAGACTTCTTTGACCGCTTTTTTCGCATTTTGCCATTGCGATTGTTTACTGGTATCCATCAGGATTTTTGTATGTATCAGACCAGCCCCACAGTGGCCATAGGCACTCATCACCACGTTATTTCGTTTCGCTATCTCGTGAATTTCATGGACTGCGTCTGCTATTTTTGACATAGGGACCGCCATATCGTCCGCAAGGGCTGTAGATACCATTCCTTCACCATATCTCGAAAGCGAGGGGAATAATTTCTGTCTACCCTCGTAAATCCGTTTCATCTCCTTTGGATCATCACTTATCTTCACGCCAGTTCCATGATGTTTTTCACAGATTTCTGAAATTTGTTTCATTTCATAATCCACAGATTCTTTTACCATTCCATTGCATTCGAAGATGACGATTGCGGCCACATCCGGTAATCCAAGCTGTTGCGCATTGTTGACTGCCGTGATAGCAACATTGTCCATAAGTTCCAGCATCGAAGGGGTGATACCGGAGGCAATCGTATCTGAGATCATTCTCCCTGCGTCCTCAAGGGTTGAGAAATTCGCAACCCCCATCATACGGTATTTCGGAAGCGGCGAGATCTGCAAGGTCGCTTCTACAACGACACCAAGAGTTCCTTCTGATCCCACCATGAGTTTTGCTAGCTGATACCCTGAAGAATCAACACGCGTGTTCGAACCAAGTGTAACTAAATCGCCGTTTGCAAGAACCACCTTTAGTCCTAACACGGCATCGCGCGTTGCCCCGTATTTCACTGAGCGATTCCCTGAGGCGTTGGTGCCAATCATCCCCCCGATAGTGCAAATCATCCCTGACGAAGGCGTTGGGGGGAAGAAGAACCCATGGGGTTTCAATACTCTGTTTAACTCGTCGTTGATGACGCCAGGTTCAACCTTACAGAGAACATCCTGGGGTCGTATCTCCAAAACACGGTTCATACGTTTCATGTCAAGAACAATTCCCCCTGCAAGAGGAACGGTTTGTCCTGACATCCCTGATCCTGCGCCACGAGGGACTACTGGGATGGTATTAGCATTTGCATACCGAAGTATTTCTTGGACTTCTTTGATGCTGTTTGGTCGTACAACGACATCCGGAAGATGACGATGAACCGATGCATCAGATGCGTACACATAACGGTCAGCGATGTTGTCACGAACGTGTTCTTCTCCAACTATTTCTTGTAATTTTTTTATGTCGATACGCATGTTTCTTCCTTAATTGGATTAGGTCCTAGTTTTTTAAGCTCAGCAACAAACTCTGTTACCACCTGGGCGAATTTCTGTCCTTCTGATGCAGAGATATATTCAAAGCGTACCCGTGTTGGTTCAATGCCAAGTTCTTCGAGGAGTTTCTTTAATAACTTTATCCGGCGGTTTGTCTTGTAATTCCCTGATTGATAGTGACAATCCCCTGGATGACAACCAGCGACAAGGACGCCGTCTGCACCTTTTTTCAACGCCTCCAGGATAAAAATCGGGTCAACCCTTCCGGAGCACATGACCCGGATTGATTTGATATTAGGTGGGTATTTCAGTCGGCTGGTCCCGGCAAGATCTGCTCCCGCATAACTACACCAATTGCATAGAAACCCAATGATGTTCGGTTCAAATTCCTTCTTCATAGTCGTATTCTCACCTCATATTTTTTTATGTTAATTCCTTCTTCCTCCATGGTTGAGTTTTTTCCAGTTCATGTAACGTCATCTCTACAGCTTGTGGTACCGCAGCAGCGATAGATGTGCTTAGTTGTTCCCCAAAGCGAAGCGGCATTTTTTTTACGACAATACCGATGACCACGATGTCTTTTGGGATATTATTCTGACCAAGTTTTTCTGCAAGAACGAGCGCCTCCTGAAGTGACACGTCATGGGGATTGCAGGAATGACAGGATCGTACAATATCATCTAGATGAAACCTTTTTACTTCACCATTCCTCCCCTTGACCGTCTGTATGGTGTCGATAAGGATTGCCTTGTCATAACCAAGGATCATTTCTAGAAGGTTCATCCCACCGGTGAATGCTTCGTCCACCGTGACAGTTGGATCGGTGATATGATTCCGTAATTCTTGGGCGACATGAATTCCAACTCCGTCATCACGAAGAATCGGATTTCCGATTCCGACAACGATCGTCTTCATGACCTGTTTCCTCTACAGTCGTTTAAATGTTTTATACAGTCTTTTTCTGCTATCATAGATATTGACCTCAAGGGGCATTCCTCCAGGAAGTGTATGGGTGGCGCATGCGAAGCATGGATCATATGCTCGGAACGCCATTTCGACCATATTCAGAATTCCATTGTCAACCTTTCCCTTTGAAATTACTCCCTTTGCTGCGTTCCTGACTGACATGTTAATAGCACCTGCGTTGTTCGTTGTTGCGACAATGAGATTTGCTTTTTCAATTAATCCTTTTTTATCAAGTTTATAATGATGAAACAGGGTCCCTCGTGCTGCTTCAACCACGCCAACTCCTTCTCCAGGTTCTCCGACCGGGTTTCGAACTTTTTCTGAAGAAATTTCCGGGTCTTGTATAAGCTCCATTGCCCGCTCTGTTGCATAGAGCAGCTCGGTGAGTCGTGCCCAGTGGAACGCCAGTGTCGAGTTCACTGCTTTTCCCCCAAGGGTTTGAAACATCTTCTGATATTCTTTATCTGCTAGTGGTGTAGCCATTCCTTCGGCGGCATTGAGGCGACCGAGGGGGCCGACACGATAGATACCACTGTCTTTTCCGTCGTTAAACCCCTTCCATCCTATTTTTTTAAGATACGGGAATTTAATGTAACTCCATTCTTCTACATGCTCGCTTATATGTTTTGTATACTCCTTTGCGTCGAATTTGACGATTTCTTTTCCTTTCTGATCGGTCACTCTGACGTTCCCATCGTAGAAATTCACTTTATTGTTTTTGTCCACGAGACCCATGTTATATGTTGCTAGTTGATATGGGTCGCTGAGTATTAAATCGACGTATGTTTTATTTTTTAACACGATATCATCGAAAAGTTTTAAGGAGAACTTAGCGAATTCGACACAGGATTTTGTCATCGTCTCGATTTCTTTAATCTCGTCTTTTGATAGTGATTTTGATACTCCTCCGGGAAGACCGCAGACTGGATGGGTCGCTTTTCCTCCAAGAATGGCGGTTATTTTCTGACCGTATGCGCGATGTTTAATAACTTCTTTACCGATTTCAACGCCAGCTTTTTCAATGACTCCGATAACATTTCGTTTGGCTGGTGGCGCATCAGGTCCGACAACAAAGTCTGGACCACCCAAATAATAGAAATGAAGGATATGGTCGTAAATATAATAGCCAGCGTACATCAGTTCCCGTAGTTTTTTTGCTGCAGATGGCGGGTCAACATGAAATGCATGATCAAGAGCCTTTGTCGCAGCGAAATGATGAGCGACCGGACATACACCACAAATCCGGGAGGTTATCTGCGGCATGTCCTCTGCCCGTCGTCCTTGAGAGAACCGCTCGAATCCACGTAGCTCTGGTATCTGGAGATACGCGTTTTCCACGTCTCCTTTTGTATCAAGGAAGATACTTATTTTTCCATGGCCTTCCAATCGGGTAATCGGGTCAATGGTTATGGTGTTCATTTCATCACCTTCCGGTTGATCAAAGAGGTCGGTAACGTATATTTATAAAACGTCCCCGTGACATCAACAACTTGTTCGATTAATTTTTCGACTTCTTCATCGCTCATTTTTTCTTCCCCTTCTAGACCAAGAATCGAGGCAAGAGCCGAAATCATTTTCGCCCCTTGATCAAGGGAATTTGGTGTTGGACCACCACACCCGGTACATGGCATATTTGCATCTAAACAACGTGCACTGCACCCTCCACGCGTGGCAGGTCCAAGACAGATAATCCCCTGTTCAAGCAAGCATTTATCCTCTATCTTTTCTACCTCATAGACTCGTTTTATTTGCGTGATTTTCTTTTCTGACTTTTCGAACCGGCATTCGTCACAGACTGATTTTAAAGGAGCTATCACAGAGCCTTTTGGTGGAAGTTTATTTTCTGCAATGGCTCCGACAGCGGTCATGATCATTTCTGGGGTTGGTGGGCAACCTGGGAGGAAATAGTCGACATCAACGACTTGATTGAGGCTTTTTACCGTGTCATAAAACTCCGGAAGTGTCAAGGTCCCTTCCTTTACTTTGACAGATGTTTTTGGTGTAACCTTCTTTGGGTTTTCTGTTGATGGGTTATCAAGATACGCGACGGTGAATACCTCTGAACGGT
This sequence comes from Thermoplasmata archaeon M9B2D, assembly GCA_002900555.1. Next base: position 10,871 of record MUGD01000002.1, read on the forward strand.
TTGCGACGTTTGCAAGACCCGGGATTCCGCCATTTACTGCACAGGCACCAAAAGCAACTAAAACCTTTGATTTCTTTCGGAGAAGCTTGGCGAGATGTTCCTGTTCTGTGGTTCGAACTGCGCCATTGAAGAAACATACGTCAATGCTTTTGTCAGCCATTGCTTCTACGTCTTTATACTTTGTATCAATCGCAACAGGCCAGAATAGAATATCAGCAAGTGCGATAACATCCAGAATTTTTTCATTAATGTCAAGAACTGCAATTTCACATCCCCCGCAACTTGCTGCCCAGTAAAATGCAAGCTGTAATTTCTTTGTTTCTTTTGGTTCAGATTTCTTTTTTTCTTCGCTCATACGATTCACCATTCTTATTATATTTTTATCATTCTACTTTCTAAAATCCCCTTTTTTTTCAATAGTAATGTAGGATCAACAACATGCTGTTCGAAACCAAAGAGACTTTTATCAAGTCCCAACGCAACAGCGATTAGCTGGGTGTAATAATATACCGGTATTTGTTTATATCCCCTGTAGAGTTTCTCTGCTTCACGTCCTCGCATATCAAGGTTAAAGCGGCATAATGGGCAGGAAAGGACAATAGCATCAGCCCCCTGTTCAATGGCATAACTTGTGATACGATGAGCTCGTCTGGATACAATTTCTTTTTCCTCGACCGTGTGGTAGGACCCGCAACATTCGATTTTGAATGGATTGTCAACTACTTCGGCACCAAGAGAAGAAAGGAGATCGCTAAGAATCTTCGGTTCTTCTGGGTCATCGATACTTACCTCTCGTGGACGAAGCAACATACACCCATAATATGGCATGATTTTCATTCCTTGTAATTTGCTTTTCATTTTCTTTTTAAGTGTATCAAATCCGATTTCGTCTCGCAAGAACTCCAGATAATGAACGACGGTGACTGTTCCTTTATAGTCGTTTTCACGATCCATAAATGCGTTGAGTGTTTTGAGGTCCTCAGGTTTTTCTTTTACACGAAGATTTGTTTGTTTTAAGGTGTTGTAACACATATCGCAGAGGACGACTACCTTGTTTTCCCTTTCGTCTTCGACATGGATTAAATTCCGTAATGGAGCTAGATGGCGCATCAGGTCATCGCTTGTAAGGGAGGCGACAACTCCACAACAATTCCAATCTTTCATTTCCACCAGCTCATAACCAAGGGCTTTTGTGATTGCGATTGCCGTCTTCTCAAGATTTTTTGCAGAAGTTTTCAAGGTACATCCAGGGTAATAGAGCAGTTTCATGCTACTCACGTTTCTAAGTTTTTTTTTTATCCGACATTTTTTCTAAATAGACTTACGAGGGCTAACTGAGGGACCGTTTCTCGTTCTTTTTTTGATATTTTTATTGGATTGGTCTGATCAATTTTTTTACGAAGGATGATTTGACGAAGTGCTTCCATGATTTTTGTGATGTTGATATCGCGGGGGCATCGTTCCGCGCAAGTGAAACATGATGAACAGAGCCAAATGGTTTTTGAACTAAGGACCTCCTTTCGATCGAGAATAACATACCGGATGACCTCATCTGGTGCGAGATCCATGTCATCAATGAAAGGGCACCCTGCAGAACATGTTCCACATTGATAGCATCCGAATAGGTTTTCTCCGCATAAGTCTTCAACTTCCTTGGCAAGATCTCCTTTTTTAAATACAATATTATTGTATTTTGAATTTTTTTCGATTTTCTTCTTCATTTTTTCTCTGCCTCAAGAAGTGCTTCAAGCATCACTTGGATTTGTTTACTGCGGAAGCCTTTCTGTTCGATAGCTCCAGAAGGACATGCTCCTGCACATGACCCGCATCCCTTGCAAAGGGCTTTATTGACGGTCGCGACAAAATGTTCGGGGTCGTTTAATCGTGGTTTTATCTCGATTGCAGAATATGCACAAAGCTGTTCACAGGTTTTACAACCGCTACAGAGCTCTTCATTGACTTCTGCGACTTGACCTTCCCCTTTCATTTTTTCTTGCATAATGGGGATTGCTGCACGAGATGCTGCACCTTCTGCCTGAGCGATTGAATCAACGAGGTTTTTTGGGTAATGTGCTGCTCCGCAAAGATAAATCCCATCGGTCGCAAAATCCAGAGGGCGAATTTTTGCATGAGCCTCCAAGAAAAACCCTGCGGAATCCGCTGGTATTTTCAGCATGTTCTTTAATGATTCTGTTAACACCTCGCCCTCTGTATTGACGGTTAAAACCACAAGGTCCGCTGGAAGAGTAAGCTCTTCCTCAAGGATGTCATCGTAAACGTTCACCTTCATCGGGCCGTTTTTCGGGTTGTTTTTATCAAGAATCACCTGTGGTTTTTTCTCAGCGGGATACCGAACAACCGTCACACGATGATTCTTTATGACATTCGAGTAATATTCTTCTTCTTCTTTCCCAAACACCCTCATATCCCGATATAACAGATAGATTTTCGATCCAGGGTATTTTTCGCTAATGACCTTTGCGTTTTTTATCGCAACACCACATCCGATTCGACAACAATAGGGGCGTTCTTCATCCATTGCTCCCGCACAATTGATAATGACAACATTTTTCGGTTTTTTTAACATACCATTCTTTATTTTTTCTTCCAGTTCTGTCTGTGATAGGATGTTTTCATTGATTCCATACTGATATTCTCCTTTGAGGTCGATTTCACGAAAACCAGTAGAAACAATAATAGTTCCAATGTCCAGCTGTTTCTTCTTTCCTTTGTGTTTAATGGTGCCTTTGTAGTTACCAATAAATCCTTCGATGTCGATAAGTTCGGCTTCCGTCATCACCGATATCAGTTTGTTTGATGTGACTTTTTTAATTAATGGATCGATGATATCCTGCGCTTTCTTATCTGAAGGAAACATTGTGTATAGATGTTTCAGTCGACCTCCAAGTTCTTTTTCCCGTTCGATAAGATATGATTTCACGTTCATCTCCGCCAGAGCTAGAGATGCTTTCATCCCGGAAATACCTCCACCAATAACAAGCACCGTCGGGAGGATTGAGAATTCCTCCTCACTGAGTGGTTCAAGAAGAGATACCTTTGCAACAGATGCCTTGACCAAATCAATGGCTTTTTTCGTTGCTTTGTCCCAATCGCTTGAATGAACCCAGGAACAATGATTTCTGATGTTTGCCATTTCAAACAAATATTTATTCAACCCTGCCTCAAGGAGGGTATCCTGGAATAACCCCCCATGGGTTCTTGGTGAGCATGCTGCAACAATAATACGGTTCAACTTTTTTTCTTTGATTAATTCCCTGATTTTTTTGCAACTGTCCTCCGAACAGGCAAACATGACATGTTCAGCATGCGTGACATTGGGCAGTTTCTGAACTACCTCTGTGACTTTCTCCACATCTAAAAAACCAGCGATGTTTTTTCCGCAATGACAAATAAAGACACCAATGCGCGGTTCTTCGTTCGAAATATCTTTCTGAGGAGGAAAGTCCCTCCCAAGGTGTCGCTTGCGATTCTTAATCGGGGCAACTGCCTTTGCAGCAGCGCCACTAGCCATTGAGACACTGTCAGGTATATCTTTTGGTCCTTGAATGCACCCTGCAAGATACACCCCCTCTTTTGAAGATTGTACCGGGTTTTCTAAAAGGGAATCCTGTTTGAAGAAACCATTTTCGTCAACATCAATCCCAATGATATCTGCTAGTTTTTTATTGCCTTTCGCAGGAATAATTGATGTGGATAACACGAGCAGGTCGACAGTATCTTCCTTTATCTTTCCTGTTAGAGTATCCTTATATCGTATGACAAGGCTTTTATTCTTTTTTTCATACACGGAGGCGGGTCGTCCCCGAACGTATTTGACACCAAGTTTTTTCGCATGATCATAGTATTGTTGAAAATCCTTCCCATACGCGCGGATGTCCATATAATATATTGTAATATCTATCTCAGGGTTTGCTTCTTTGACGATAGATGCCTCCTTAGTTGCATACATACAGCAGACTCGGGAGCAGTACGGGTACCCGAGTTGTTCGCTTCGTGAGCCGACACACTGGATCCAGCCTATTTTTTTTGGTTTTTTATGGTCAGATGGACGCAGCACCTTCCCATCGGTTGGTCCGAATGAAGAGAGCAGTCGTTCGATTTGCATAGCTGTAAGCACGTTTTCGTATTTCCCATAGCCATATTCCTTCCGAAGTTCTGTTGGTTCGAATACCTCGAAACCTGTGGCGATAATGATGCTTCCGGCGTGGACTTCGATTTCTTCTGATTTTTCTAGGAAACTAATCGCGTCTGGTTCACAGACCCTGTCACAGGAACCACAACCAACACATTGTTCGATATCGATGGTATATACAATGGGAACTGCTTGGGGAAATTCGATGTAGACCGCTTTTCTGGTTGATATTTTTTCATCAAAGGGATTGATGATCTCTACAGGGCAGACGTCCGCACAATCCCCACATCCAGTGCATTTGTCCGGATCGACATACTTGCTTTTTTTCCAGATTTGTGCGGTGAAATCCCCTTTCTTGCCGGTTAGTTTATTCAATTCAGCATAGGTGATAAGTTCAATGTTTGGATGACGAGCAAGCTCTACCATTTTTGGCGCAGCTGTACAAATGGAACAATCATTGGTCGGGAATGTCTTGTCAAGCTTCACCATCGCTCCACCGATTGTGGATGTTTTATCGATAATTACCACTTTGTAGCCTTTATCAGCGATGTCTAGTGCGGATTGCATCCCGGAGATACCCGCACCGATAATAAGGACATCCCCATAAATGATCCGTTTTTTCTTTCGGGTTAACATCTGGGAAATCCCTTGGATCGTACTTTCTAGTTTTGGCATTTTTTCTTCTTGTTCGATAACCTCGGGGTCGTCGAAGAAATAATCATCGCAGAGGGGTATTCCCAAGTCATGATCAATTTTCTGGTTATAATTCTTTGAGGGCATTCTTTCCTGCCTCTAATCCTTTTTCGAATGCAGCGACATTAAGGTCTTTAAACCTGCTTGGGACACTGTCAATCACCGCTTTTTTTACTGCCTCAGGTTCTAATAAACCAAGGATGCTTGTGGCAGCACCTACCATCACGATATTAGTCACGATTTTATTTCCTAGTTTCTCAGCGATTTGTTGTGCATTTATTTTGTAGACAGGTCGACCGATTTCATGTTTTGTTACCAAATCAGGGTCAACCACAATACGAGTATCATCACGGATGTCGGAGCGATACGAATCGAATGATTCCTGGGACATAGCGACGAGCAAATCCACACTTATCGGTCGTGGATACCCGATTTTCCCATCAGAGATAATAACCTCTGAGCGTGCGGCACCACCGCGAGCCTCAGGGCCATACGATTGACTTTGGACGGCCTCATAATCCATAAAAACTGCTGCAGCTTTTCCGATGATAAATCCTGCTAAGATAACACCTTGACCGCCAAAACCACAGATGCGAATTTCTTTTTTCATTCTTTCACCACCACCTTTTGTTTCTGTGATGAAGGCGAAGCACTTTCTGGTCCCATCAGTCGGTTCACAAGCTTTTCATATTCCTCGAAAAACCCAGGTTTATTAAAATCCTGAAATACCCCGATGGGAAACATGTTGCGTATTTGTTTTTTCTCTTCTTCCGTCCCGTAGTTCATGATTCGTTCATAATCCTCGATGAGGATCGTATTGTTATCATACCACTCCCAGAGTTTTTTGATATCTCCCAGTTTGTTTCTCCGGCCATAGGCAGTCGGACATGGTGCAAGAAATTCAATAAGGGAAAACCCTTTTTTTTCCAAGGCAGCTTTCACTGACTTAATAGGTTGATAGGGGTGGGATACGGTCCAACGAGCGACATAATTTGCCCCTAAGGCTTTTGCCAGATTGCAGATGTCAAATGGTGGTTCAATGTTGCCATACGGTGCTGTTGTTGCAATACTCCCCAGTGGTGCGGTTGGTGCAAGTTGTCCACCAGTCATCCCGTAAATGAAATTGTTAATCATAATCACGGTCATGTCGATATTCCGCCGTGCTGCATGAATGAAATGATTTCCCCCTATCCCTGCACAGTCACCATCTCCTGTAAATACAATGACTTTCAAATCAGGGTTTGCTGCTTTTATTCCTGTGGCAAATGCAAGTGCTCTCCCATGGGTGGTATGTAGACCATCTGCTTTAATGTATCCTGGTAATCGGGAGGAACAGCCGATACCTGATGCGAACACAACTTTGTTCATGTCCCACCCAAGTTCTTCAAGTGCCCATAAGGTGTATTCCAAGACCACCCCATGACCACACCCATTACAGAAAATAGTAGGCCACATTCCATCTCTGAGAAATTTTTTATTAAGTTCCTCAGCTGTTTTTATTTCAACCATCTTATTTTCCCTCCAGGTGGTAAAGGAGCTCATCAGGAAGATGCATTTCTCCACCTATTTTTTGTGCACTTATGACATCGCATTGCCCGCACACTGCCTCACGGACAGGATGAACAATCTGCCCAAGGTTCATCTCTGGAACGATAATGGTATCTACCTGTTTTGCAAGCGTATGGATGACTTTTTCTGGAAAAGGCCAGACAATTTTTAACCGCAGGAGTCCTACTTTCAGTCCTCTCTTCCTAGCTAGTTCCATAGCTGTTTCAGCTGGACGAGCAGAGGCTCCATAGGTGACGAATGCGATGGTTGCGTCATCAAGGCGTATTTTTTCGACCATAGTCAGTTTCTCTATGTCATCAGCTATCTTTGAGGTAATTCGTTTCACCAGCTTCTCATGGTCTTTTTGTTTATCGGTGGCAGGGAATCCTTTTTCATTATGGGTAAGGCCAGTAACATAGGTCTGATAGCCTGTTCCGAAAGTTGGGAAATCAGGTACCTTGCTTTTTCTGGTTTGTGATTCAGTAAAAGGGATGAATTTTTTCTTCTCTATTGTTGCAGGATGCCTTTCGAGTAATGTGAGGGTTGTTTCGTCAGGAATGATAATCCGCTCTCTGAGATGTCCGACTTCTCCATCTGTCATGAGACAGACAGGATTTCGATATTTTTCTGATAAATTAAAGGCTTCAATAGTGAAATCTAGGCATTCTTGAACGGTACTGGGGGCAAGTGCGATGGCTTCAATGTCTCCATGTGTTCCCCATCGGACTTGCATCATGTCTCCTTGAGCCCCGAGGGTTGGTTGTCCAGTTGAAGGGCCTGTTCTTTGAACGTTAACGATAACACAAGGGGTTTCAGTCATGACCGCATATCCGTAATTTTCCATCATTAGTGAAAACCCCGGACCTGATGTCGCAGTCATAGATTTTGCGCCTCCCCATGCTGCCCCAATAACAGCAGCGATACTCCCAATTTCATCTTCCATTTGAATATATGTTCCACCAACACGTGGAAGAAGACGTGCCATTCCCTCAGCGACTTCTGATGCCGGAGTGATTGGATATCCGCCAAAAAATGAACATCCTGCAAGGATACCACCATACACACAGGCCATATCACCAAGGAGAAATTGTTTGTTATTCCCTAATACCTCTCGAATTCGTTTCTGGTCTCGTTTGTAGATCATTTACCTTCGGCCTCCAACGGGTCGTAATAAACTCTTTTTTTGTTGTCTCTTTTTCCCTTCAGGTTCAGGCACTACCATGATCGCTAAATCAGGGCATAACAGTTCACAGAGACGACATTCATTACATTCATTGATTTGCTTTAATCTCGGGGGACGTATACCCCTTTTGTTTAAGATATCTGATTGTTCTAATGCTTCAACAGGACATCGTTCAATACAGATGTTGCAGCCTTTGCACCAGTCTTCATTTACTTCAATCATAGTGGAACCTCAGAATATATCAAGTGCCCGAGAGATTGCCTTTTCACCCCGATATTCTGGAAGAATTATCGGTGCAGTTTTTTTCAGGTCAATACCTGCTTGATGAAGCATTTTAATATAAGTATCAAGATGGTTCAATGTCAATTTCCCTATTTTAGCCTTTTTTACATATTTTGCAGCATAAATACCTGCGCGGCGGCCAAAAACATTGTAGTCAAGCAGTGAGTTTCCCATAAGCCTGTTTTTACCATGTACCCCACCAGTTACTTCCCCTGCAGCAAACAGACCAGGAACCAGTGTCTCAGTTTTTTCGTTGATTTCAACACCACCGTTCTGATAATGGAGAGTGGGATATACGAGAATCGGATGTTTAGTCATATCGATATCAAACCGTTTGAATTTTCTAACCTCGCCAGACAATTTTGATGCACAGGTCCCCTCGCCATGAATGATATCAATCATCGGTGTATCAAGCCATACACCAGGCATTCCCGTAGGAGTGATTATACCTCGACCTTCTTTACATTCTTGGATAAACGCTGCCGATTCTACATCACGCGGTTCCAAGGGAAATACGAACGGGTCTCCATCCGCGTTTACTGGTATCGCCCCAAGCCCTCTGATTTTTTCTGTTGAAAGAATACCAACGATGGGCTCAGGGTATGCATCACCGGTTGGATGAATCTGTATTGTATCAAGATCAAGAAGATTTGCACCAACATGATACGCCATTACAAGGCCATCGCCGGTTGCCCCATAGTGATTCGTTGTTGGATAATTTGATAGATGCAGACGACCGGAACCACCTGTAGCAAGAATCGTTGCTTTTGCCCGGATGATATAATACTCAAAGGTTTCAAGATTAAACGCCACACCTCCAGCGACTCTTCCTTTATCGTCCATAAGAAGCTCAACGACCGGACAAAATTCCAAAATAGGAATCTTGAGGTTTCGTGCGTTATCACGGATATTTCGTAACAATTCCATTCCTGTATAATCTTTTGCACTATGCATTCGATTCCGACACGTCCCTCCACCTGATAATTCTTGGAACTCCCCATCTTCATGTCGGTCGTATATGACTCCAAGATCTTCATGCCATTTTATCATTCCTGGTGCATCAAGTGCAAGCGCACGGGCAAGCTCCGGTTTATTGGTAAAATGTCCGCCACCATAGATATCAAGATAATGAAGAGCAGGGCTATCTTCAGGGCGATCTGCTGCTTGAATTCCACCTTGTGCCATCATCGAATTTGCATCGCCATGGCGAAGCTTGGTCACTATTAAAATTTTATCACATGCAATACCGGATTCATAGGCAAACAAGGCAGCAACGGTACCCGCGCCTCCACCACCGATTATCAATAGATCAACATCATAATCAATTTTACTTAAATCAACATCTTTTGGATTAAGAATAGGTTTTGCTTCTAAAAGATCTACGATGCCATTATAGAACACTTGTCCTTTATCAACACCGATACGTAATTGACGCCGCGTACCTTCCATATAATCTGGGTGGTATTTTGTGAGGATATCTTCCCGTTCCTTCAAACTCATTGGTTTTACCGGTTGTGACATATTCCGTTTTCGTTTTTCTTCGACAAGAGCAATCGATTTTAACATATAATCTGGGTAGCCGTCTGTCAGTTTCATGGTCAGTCGCCCCCGGGAGCCACAAGTTCTTCAGCTTCAATCTTTCGATTTTTGTATAACTCTGTTATTTCTTTTTTCCCCATTTTCATTAGTCGATCTATTTCATTGTCGTATTTTCGGTCTTCGATTTCTTTCAATCGCTGTATGAGGTTCTTTGATTTTTGATCGAGATATTTCCCACGGAGACGACGGGCGAGTTGAGATACATGATAATGTTTAATGTCTGCTGGGCATCGCATCGCACAAAGCCCACATTGGATACAATCAAAGGAAATTTCAGCACATTTTACGATGTCTCCGCGTATGGCGTTTTGAATGTATTTCATTACTTCGATGTCTTGTGGACATGATTTTGTACATGTATTGCACGAAACGCAACGTGCGATTTCAGGATACATAGTGATAAGAGTTGTATCTGAAGGCTCAAGTTTATCAATATCATATTCTGCTTTTGAAGCAGGTACAAATGGGAGTTGAACAAGGTACATTTTATCATCAACGACTTTCTGACATGCAAGATCAAATCCTAATTTTTGTTCATCTTCAATGCGATACACCGTTGAGCATGCGCCACAAAACCCTGCGCGACAACCACAGCCACGGACAAAACGATAACCAGCGAATTCTAACGCTTTCATAATCGTAAGACCTGCAGGAACTTTGTAGCTTTTTCCCATAATAAAAACTTCTACCTCTCCTGCCGATGTTTTGCTATTTTTTGCTTTCTTTTTGTTTCCCAATGATTTTTCAACAACGATTTGATGGCTTTTCGTCATAACGCCTTCCTCTCAAGGTATTGGAAAATTTCATAACTAAAAAAAATATTAATTTGTTTATTTCCCAGCTGATGGTGTTTATTGTCATTTGACAACAAGCCTCGACCCGCAAGTGATAATTGAATATCTATTGTCCCATATAATGTTTTTGGCGTTATTATCAAAAATCTAAAAAATTCCTTAATATTTGTATATTTATTTAAAATTTAATTACTTTTTAACCATTTTATCAATTATTTATTTTTCTGTTGTTAGAATGACAATAAGGTTTATATATAAATTTTCCTTCTTTTTATTCAAATGAAACATTTCGAATTAACATCAAAAGAAAAAACCTTGTTTTATGGGATCATGAAATATCCTCAGCTCACAGACAAGGAACTCTCTGAAAAATTAAGACTAAAACATTCGACGGTGACGTCTATACGACATCGATTAAGAGAAAAAGAATTGATCCGAAAACTAAACATACCATATCTTCAGAATACTGGTTGTCAGATGCTCGTCGTGATATACACAAATTTCAGCCCATTGATACCACTTCAAGAACGAATTGAAATCACAGAAAAAACCATTGAAATTTTTGAAGAAATCTTTTTTTCAATTGGAGAACAGGACAAAGGGTTCTCGTTGAGTTTTTCCCAGGAATACGCAACTGTCGGACGTATTAATGATATACGAACTCAGACCTTTGGGGGAAGGGGACTATTAGAGGATCAATATCCCACTATGGTTGTATTCCCTTTTAACATTAGCAAGATTTATCGGTTCTTTAATTTTGCACCATTGCTTCGGAAAAGTTTTGCATTACCTGTAGATGAAACAGGAATAGAAAAAAATCTTGCGTTTCACCATACTGAACCTGTCACATTATCGGATACAGAAAAAAATGTGTTTTGTATGTTGATAAGTTATCCGGAACGGTCCGATAGTGATATTGGAAGAGAAATTGGCGTATCACGTCATACTGTTTCTCGTTTAAGGCGAGGTTTTGAAAGGCGAAATTTATTCGGAAAACTTTATCTTCCAGATCTCAAAAAACTTGGTTTTGAGATATTAACTTTTTATCATATACGTTTTGATCCTAGGAATCCCCCTAATATAGAGAATGATGAAACAGAATTTCTCATGAGTGATTCTACAGTTTTTTTTGCATGTAGAATGTTTGAAGCGGTCATGATAAGCGTATATCATGATTATGATGATTATAAAGCTGATTTGATGAAGATAATGCAAATTTTAAAGGAAAATCGATGGATTGCAAGAGATCCTATCATATATACATATGGGTTCAATACACTAGTTCATATTAAGGATTTTAAATTTGCTCCAATAACGCATAAAATTGTCGGTTGCGATTTTTGGATTAAAAAGCTCTTAAATATTTGAAGTTGTATGCCACTGCCATGAAACTTTTTGAGTACCAGGGGAAGCAGCTGTTTGAAAAATGTGATATCGCCGTTCCAAAAGGAAAAATTTTCGAAAGAGAAAATAAAAGATTCAATATAAATTTTCCAGTGGTTCTGAAAGCACAGGTTCCTATTGGTGGTCGAGGGAAAGCAGGGGGGATTCAATCAGCTGGCAATGAGAAAGAAGCACAAGAAAAAATTGCGTCCATCCTTTCTATGACCATTAGTGGCTATCATGTTGAGAAAGTTCTTGCTGAGGAAAAAATAGCTATCGAGAAAGAGTTGTATCTTAGCATCGTGCTTGACCGAAGTCATCGAATGCCGTTACTTATGGCAAGCCGTGAAGGCGGCATAGATATAGAAAGTGTTCCTGATGATCAAATCATCAAAGTATGGGTTAATCCGTTGATCGGGATCCAGTCGTTCCATATCCGTCAAATTCTGACTGGCTTGCAACTTAGTAGGGACGTCGAAAAAGAAGTAAGCCGAATTATTTCACGCGTGTATCAACTGTTCCGGGCATACGATTGTGAACTTGTAGAAGTTAATCCTTTGGTTCAAACAAAAGACAACAAAATAATCGCGCTTGATGCCAAAGTCATTATCAATGATGATGCATTGTACCGTCATCCTGATATTGTCCCAGAACATGTTGAGCTTACTGCGTTAGAAAAAGATGCAAAAGAAAAAGGAATTTCGTTTATTCAACTTGAGGGAAATATCGGGGTGATTGCGAATGGGGCAGGACTCACTATGGCGACACTGGATGCGTTAACACATTATCAAGGACGCGGCGGTGTATTTTTAGACCTCGGTGGTACCGATGATCCTGGAAAGGTCCAACAGGCATTTGAATTAATGAAGAAAGCAAAACCCAAGGTGATTTTTTTGAATTTATTTGGTGGGATTACCAAGTGTGATACCGTGGCAAAGGGAGTTAAGGCGGTTATTACCAAGGAAGGAATCCATTGTCCGGTGATTACACGGATTAAAGGGATGAACGAAGATGCCGCCAAGGAGATTTTAAAAGACGCTGGCTTGATCACTGCAACAAGTTTACAAGATGCAGCCAAAATTACAAGTACAATGGCAGGTGAATAGAGACATGTCGATTTTTGTTGATAAAAAAAATACTGTTGTTGTGCAGGGAGCAACCGGTCATCAGGGTGTGTTTCATATTGGTGAAATGTTACGATTTGGCACGAAGGTTGTTGCAGGTGTTACTCCAGGGAAAGCAGGGGAAGATGTTCAGGGTGTCCCAGTCTTTAACACAGTTAGAGATGCTGTTGATGAGACCAAGGCAAACACATCGCTTGTATTGGTTCCTGCTCGATTTGCAAAGGACGCGGTCTTTGAAGCATTGGATGCAGGAATACAAACAGTCGTGGTGATTACAGAAAATATTCCGTTTCACGATGCCATGGACTTTGTGCATTATGCAAAATATAAGCAAGCGGTACTGATTGGTCCCAACTGCCCGGGTATTGCAAGTCCAGGGAAAACCAAAATAGGTATTTTACCTGGAGGTATTTTTTTAAAAGGTACAACTGGTGTCGCGAGCCGTTCAGGGACGCTTACATATGAGATTGTAAACTCATTAAGCGAACGGGGCATTGGTCAGAGCACTTGTGTGGGGCTTGGTGGCGACCCAATTATAGGGACGACATTTATTGATGCTTTGGATGCGTTTGAGAAAGATACGGAGACAAAAGCTATTGTTTTGGTCGGTGAAATCGGTGGGACTGCTGAAGAGGATGCTGCTGAATACATTACCGAGCATATTCACAAACCTGTGTTTGCATTCATTGCAGGCAGGACCGCTCCTCCAGGCAAGAGAATGGGGCATGCTGGTGCCATTATTTCCAGAGGGAAAGGGACCGCTGAATCGAAGATTAAAGCATTTGAGAAAGCAGGCGTAAAACTAGCTAGTTTTCCGACTGAAATTGCTGACCTTGTTGAGAAATATAGATGAAAATCTCGCTAGCTCCTCTACTACAATAATCGAAAAAGAAAAGGATATTTAAACCAGAAACGAATAGCATGTAGAAACATGGAGGTGTCTTGTCAATGGCAGTAATTGAAGGATATAATTTTCCAGATGAGTTATACTACCATAAAGAGCATGCATGGGTGAAAGTCGAATCTGATGGAACTGTTCGTGTTGGGATGAACGATTTTTATCAGAAAAGCGCTGGCGATACTACCTACATCGATCTTCCTTTCGAAGGTGATGAGGTCACGCAAGGTGAAACCTGCGGGAAGATCCAATCAGCGAAATGGGTAGGGAAATTTGTGTCGCCTGTGTCCGGTGAGATTACCAAGGTTAACACCGGATTAGAGGATGATTGTACATTAATTAATAAAAGCCCGTATGAGAAGGGGTGGATCATGGTTGTAAAACCATCCACGTTCGATGAAGAATTACAACAACTTTTCCATGGAACGGCGGTAGAATCCTGGATAAAAAAAGAAATACAAGATGCAGAGAAAAAGAAGAAATAACCGGTATCTTGTGAGATGATATCTCATCCTCTCGGAGTCTCTTTTGTCAAACTCATCGCTGCACTGACGAGATGTTTTATTTTAACATATGCATCATTATAAAAAGTATTAAGTAGGGAATGTACGCTATTGATTATGAAGGTGCTATGAAAGATGGTAGTGTATAAAATAATCGATATTGTTGGTACATCCCAAAAAAGTTTTTCAGAAGCGGCTGAAAATGCTGTCATCGAAGCAGCAAAGACTGTACGGAAGATACGACGAGCCGAAGTCACAAAATTTGATGTAAAAATAGATAATGATAAGTTGATGTTGTACCGTGCTGAACTGAAGATATCTTTTGAAATAGAGCGATAAAACCCTATCACATATCTACTCTAGTTGCCTATAAATTGATTTACCAAAAGCATCCATAGCGACGATGAGGGGGCCGAATTCTTTTACAGTGAAAATCCAGACGGCTTCCGGCATCCCGAATTCTTCAAGCCAATACACTGCTTGTGTATTTTTAATACGTTCTGCAGCTAAGGCCCCTGCACCACCGGTGTATGCGGTGTAAACGGCGCTATGTCTCTGTAACGCTTTCTTGGTTTTTTCTCCCATACCACCTTTACCAATGATAATGTGTACCCCGAATTTTTCTATGAATTTATCTTCAAATAGCTCCATCCTTCCGCTGGTTGTCGGTCCGGCAGAAACCACCTCCCAGCCATTGGGAGTTTTTTTCATAAGCGGTCCACAATGGTACAGCGCCATCGACGAAGGATCAAACGGGAGGTTGTTTTTTTCTTTCTCAAGCATCGTTTTGTGGGCTTCGTCTCTTGCAGTAAAAATATCACCTGTGATGTAAAGAACATCGCCAATATGCAATTTTTTAATTAAATCTGGTGAAACCGGTAAAGTTAGATGATATTCCATCTATTCCACCTCCCAGGTTCCGTTAGCATGAATCACCATGCTTGAACGTCGATCTGCCCAGCATTGCACCGAAATTCCGACAGGGAGACTTGCCGGATGTCGATGTGCTTTCTCTATATGTACGTCAAGAACCGTGGTTTTTCCTCCAAGTCCCATGGGACCGATACCGCTTCCATTTATTCTTTCAATTATTTCCTGTTCAATTGTAGAAATGGTCTGTTCTGGATGTCGTTTACCAACTGGTCTCAGAAGAGCGATTTTGGCAAGCTTCAGTGATATATCAGCACCACCACCAATACCAACACCGATGACCGTCGGTGGGCATGGACTCCCCCCTGCCTTCATCACCTCATCAACAATGAATTTCTTAACACCCTCGATACCAACCCCTGGTTTCAACATCCCAAGTCGACTCATATTTTCACTGCCTCCCCCTTTTGGCAAGGCTGTTATTCTGATGTCGCTTCCAGGTAAAAGGTCCCAGGTGATGGAAGGGATATAATCACCGGTATTGTCACCATGGTTTTTCCCGGTAAATAGATCCACGGTGTTTGGTCGAAGAGGAATCTCTATGGTGGCTTTTTTCACAGCATCAAAAAGAATCCCCTTTATAGTTTTCAAGTATGGGGAATCAAACCCAGCAGTTATAAAAAACGTTTGAATACCCGTATCCTGACACATTGGACGCCCAGATGTTTTTGCCAATTCAATATTTTTTAATATGGTCTCTATCTGTATTTTGGCGATACCTTCTTCACGATCATACGCCTGTTTGAGCGCTATAATGACATCCTTGGGTAATTCTGTTTCTGCCTTTTTTATTAATTCAATGATGCCGCTTTCAATGGCATTACTTTTCATCGGTATGCACCTCGTTTATCGCACCCATTCATAAAAAGTGAAATGAAACTATGATGAGGAGGTATGTATGTTACAGCGTACTCCACATAAATGTCGGTGGTGTTCCCATGGTGATGTAAACCGCTTTTTCATTTTTGATATTTCTTGCACGATGTTTCAATGAGGAAATATGCCAAAGAGTGTCTCCTTCATTTAGTTTGTACGATTTTTCACCTACCGTATATTCTATCTGTCCTTTAAGGACAATATGCATTTCTTCACCATCATGTTGGAACCATCGTGATTCCGCGTGAGGATCTAGTTCAGCGATAATCGCCTCTATATGAGGTGATTTTACAATAAGTCGATACAGTTTTCCTGGTCTTTTTACTTCGCTTTTTTGTTCCCCTTTTTTTATTAGTATCGCGTCTTCCGTCATTGTTGCATCAGTCATAGAAAAAGATATCGTTTAATAAACATTTTCCTAAATCATCAACATCGGTCGCACTGATTTGAAAAAATGTCTAGAAAAAAATCATTTAGATGATTGAGACGAGGTTTTAAGTCTCTTCATATGATTCCTTAACCAGTGACGTGATGACCTATGGTCTTATACTCAATTGATCCTTCCACTGGCGAGACATTGAAAGTGTTCAAGGAATGGAACGCGAAAAAAATACAGGAGCAGGTGAAAAAAACTAGTCACGCCTTTGATTGTTGGAAGAACCTTCAATATTCTGATCGGGGAAAAATTCTTAGAAACGCGTCCCGAATTCTTAAAAAAAATAAACAAACATATGCACGACTCATCACTACTGAAATGGGTAAACCTATCACCCAGGCGCAAACTGAAATTGAGAAATGTATCTGGGTCTGTGAGTATTATGCTAAATATGGGGAAAAATTACTAGAAAATGAATACATCCAAACCGGTAAAAATACAAGTTATATCCGCTGTTCTCCCCTTGGTATTGTTCTTGCGGTAATGCCATGGAACTTTCCCTTCTGGCAGGTTTTTCGATGTGCGGCTCCTATTTTAATGGCTGGAAATGGAGTCCTCTTGAAGCATGCTTCAAATGTGCCTCAATGTGCACGTGCAATCGAGGAGGTCTTTCGAAATGCGGGGGCCCCTTCTCATACATTTCAAACGCTCCTAATTGGATCAAAGTCGGTCAAGAGAGTTCTAGCAGACAATCGTGTGGTTGCAGTGACTGTGACCGGTAGTGATACCGCAGGTAGGTGTATTGCTGGACTGGCAGGGACGTATCTGAAAAAGGTTGTGTTAGAACTTGGTGGAAGCGATCCATTTATCGTCCTTGATGATGCGGATATCGACTATACGGTAAAACAAGCAGTCAAATCCCGAATGATTAACACTGGTCAAAGTTGTATCGCTGCAAAACGCTTCATCATCCACCAGAAAGTATTTCGAGAGTTCAGAGATGGTTTTACTGAAAAAGTAACAGAACTTTCAATTGGAGATCCTCACCATAGATCAACAGATATCGGTCCTCTTGCCCGAAAAGACATCTTACGAAAAATTGATGCTCAAGTGAAAGCATCTGTTCGAAAAGGTGCTTGTGTTCTCGTTGGAGGGAAACGAGTACAAAATACGCCAGGTTATTATTATTTACCGACTGTTCTTTCAAACATTCGTTCCGGAATGCCGCTGTATTCTGAGGAGACGTTCGGGCCAGTCGCTGCGTTAATAAAAGTACGAGATGAAAAAGAGGCAATACGAAAAGCAAATGATACCGTTTATGGCCTTGGCTCTAGCATCTGGACAAGAGATTTCGAAAAAGGCAAGCAGCTGATAAAAGAAATACAAGCTGGCTGTGTGTTCGTCAATGAAATCGTACACTCGGATCCCCGGCTTCCTTTTGGAGGAATCAAACATTCCGGATTTGGTCGTGAATTATCCTGGTATGGGATGAAAGAATTCGTCAATGTTCAAACAATTTATGTGAAAAACCACTGGTGATATCGGTTTTTGTGAAAATTATATTATCTGATTACCTCTCTTGTTCCAGTTGATTGTAGGGTAAGAATTCTTTTCCTAAAAGCTCCCGTGCGATGATTATCCTCATGATATTCATTGTCCCTTCCGCACCAATGGAGTACGATCGAACACCTCGGATGCCCATCTCAATATCGTATTCTTTTGTATATCCGGCAGCTCCAAGCCAATCTGCCACTTCGTTCATCACGCCAAACGCATGCTGCGGAGCACTAAGCTTACATGTCGCAGCCGCCAAAGCAACCTCATGATGTGTCGTTGTTTTCTTTGTATACATCTGATCTAAAAGCCATGCTGCACGATATGTTAGGAGTTTATCGCCTTCTATTTTCACAAAATGTTCTGCGAAGGGAAATTGTATTCCTTCAAATGTTGCAAGAGGACGACCAAATGCCTTTCGGTTTTTAATATAATCTGCTCCGAATTGTAGTGCTGCCTCAGAGGTGCCTACACAGGTGGCGCCAATAAGCACTCGCGCTGCAGAAAACCCTTCCATGGCGTAGTAAAACCCTCTATTGAGTTCCCCGATGAGGTTTTGCGCTGGTATCTCGACGTCCTCCATGACAAAGCCACCGGTCGAAATACCCATCCGCCCCATATCCTCCAAGAGGGTTGTTTTAACTCGGGGGTTTTCTTTTAGGGGAATCGCAAAGAATGAAAATCCCTTATGTCCCGTCTTTGGATTTGTTCGTGCAAGTGTCAGGTGAATACCACCCCCTGTTCGAGATTCATTGACGCCACTGATAAACATCTTTTCGCCATTCACGACCCATTTGTCCTCTTTTTTTTCTGCCTTGGTTTTTAGTGCACCAACGATATCAGAACCTCCTTCTGGTTCAGTGACTGCAATCCCGAGAAATGCATCCCCTGCAGTTACTTTTGGCAGATACTCTGCTTTTAATTCTGGTGTGCCGTATTGTTCAAAGATAAACCCCCATGCAGCTTCTACCAAATACAATACTGGTATGGCAAGGCTGATATCTGCACGTCCAAGTTCTTCTGCTGCGATACACGCCATTGTCCAATCGATTCCTGCGCCTCCATATTCTTTTGAAACAGTTGGGGCAAGTAAACCTAGTGACGCCATTTCCTTAATGAGTGATTCTGGGATTTTCTTGTTTGTGTCAATCTCTCGGACCTTTGGCGTTATCTTTTTTTGGGCGAACTCCCGTACGGTTTTTCTCCAGAGTTTTTGTTCCTCGGTCCAGTGAAAATCCATCTATGTCCCCCCATGGAGTACAGGGATAGTGAGGCTCCCAGAGGGCATGACAATGACATGTGGTTTTCTTCCTTTATATTGTATTATTTTTACTGCGTCATCTATTGCTTTTTGAATACTTTGGTAGGGTTTTAGCATAGCTTTCTTTACAATGTCATCAGGGAGATCAGTGACAGTCCACATTTGAGCATGCACTCCGATTGCAGCCATTTTTGCCGCTTTATGATACCCTAGTTTATATTCATCACCAAGAATCTCTAAAACTCCTTGAGGAGTCTCTGCTTTGCAGAAAAGATCAAGAAACGCATCTTCCCCAATACCCATACGACACTTCGAGATTAGAATAATAATACCATCCTCTTCTAAGGCTAACTTCCCATTATCCAATGCCTTCTGGGATTGATACAAATCAATATCCATCGGGTATGGCGCTATCGTAAGGACGATATTTCCTTTCTTTTGAAGTGGGACGCAGAATACTTTAGTGGCGAATTGAATAGCCATTTCAAACGATTTTAGGAGGTCACCACTTGTTGCAGCATAGATTTTATGATCACCAGTAAGCACTGTTTGTATTGAGAAAACATTGATATCTTTCAGGACGTTCATGGCATCAACCATATCTTCATGTACCGGGTTTCCTTTAAGTGCGAGCGAACAAGCGTTCTCACTTAACGCAAGCTTATGGTTCATTTCAATGGTTTTATACGATGCAACACCAGGGAGAAACGATTTTCTTCCTCCTGTGTATCCTGCAAAATAATGTGGTTCAACGCTACCGATGACCAGCACATTCCTGCTCTCGGTAACCATCTTATTGATGTACATCTCGGTCCCATTCTTGGATTTTCCAAGATATATCATATCTGATTCCTTCCGGGCGTCATGCGCGTAGATGCGATCCTTAAACGGCTCATAAAAACGCCCGAAAATGTATTGATATTCCTCTTTTGTAGGGGCACGATGAACTCCAGTTGCTACAAGAAACTTCACCGCAGGATGCGAAGAAAGTAAAGGGTGGAGATATTCAAGGACTTTAGATGAAGGGGTCGGTCGTGTCGCGTCATTGACAATAACTAATAATCGTTCAGATTTTTTGATAAATTCATCAAACGTTTCTTTCCCGATAGGATGCTGTAAGGCATCCGTTATTATTCTCTTTTCGTCTTTACACTTTACTTTATTGGGACTGAGTATTTCATAGGGCGGGGGTATTTGAACTTTTATGGTTTCTGTGCCGTAGGGGACATCAACAATCATGGGTGACCCTCCATTAGTAGGTATGAATACTCCCTTGATAAAAATAGGTGAGTATCAACTTTTGTCAATGACTATTCTATTTAAATAATGCATGGTTATTCTCCGTCAAATGAAAAATTTTCAGGTCGCTATCATTGGAGGAGGAGTCATTGGCTCTGCTCTTGCCTGGGAATTATCCCATTACAAAATTAATGTCGTTGTTTTTGAAATGGGAAGCGATGTTGCATCTGCAACGAGTAAGGCAAATAGCGGTGTTATCCACAGTGGCATAAACTCGCCGCCATCGTCTCTCAAAGCTCGTTTTTGTGTCCAAGGAAACGTAATGTTTCAATTGCTAGCGACCGAACTTGGATTTCCATTGAAATGGACTGGAAAATATGTCATAGCAAAGAATGAAGATGAAATCAAAGAGCTGGAACGATTAAGAAAGATTGGGAATCTCAACAGCGTAGCTGGTTTGGAGATTCACGATGGATTGCTTGTAAAACGGAATGAACCAAACGTCTCTTGTATCGCTGGACTCTGGGTCCCGAC
Source organism: Thermoplasmata archaeon M9B2D (assembly GCA_002900555.1). The sequence continues at coordinate 31,801 of MUGD01000002.1, forward strand.
CGCAGGTATTGTTGCCCCATATGAATGTACGATTGCGCTTGCTGAGAATGCTGTAGAAAATGATGTTCGGTTTTTACTTGAAACTAAAGTGCTCTATTTGAAAAAAAAGTCAAGTTATTTTGTTTTAGGGACAAACAATGGAGAGTTTTTGGCAGATGTCGTCGTGAATGCCGCTGGATTGAACTGTCGAGAAATCGTTTCAATGATAGAAACCCCAGATTTCCAGATATACCCTTGCCGAGGAGAGTATCTTGTTTTAGATAAGACATATGGCTCATTGGTTCGATCAATGATATATCCGGTTCCGGTTAAGGAACTTGGTGTCCTTGGCGTGCATATCACCCCAACCATTGACGGGAACATTCTCCTGGGTCCCAGTGCAGAATTTCTCGATGATTTTTCTGATACCAGAACCACCAAAGAAATGATGAGCTTGTTATTACAAGAAGCACAAGAAATTATTCCAGCAATACACAAGAAAGCGGTCATCAATGCCTACGCTGGTGTTCGGTGTAAACTTGCATCCCAAAGAACTGGTGGATGGGCAGATTATCGGATTGAAGAAAGTAAAAACATCCCTGGTTTGATACATTTGCTTGGAATTGAATCACCTGGATTGACCGCAGCACCTGCTATCGCAAAAGAAGTGGCGCAGATGATTTCCCATTGGATAGATCTGAAGAAAAAAACCCATGTACGAACACAAGCAGTACGAAGAAAACGTTTTTCTGAAATGTCATTAGACGAACGATCTGGTCTGATTCAAAGAGATGAACGATGGGGGAGGATTGTATGTCGTTGTGAACAGGTGACTGAAGCAGAAGTAATCGACGCTCTTTCAAACCCATTAAAAGCACAAACATTTTCTTCCGTGAAATATCGCTGTCGAGCAGGGATGGGCAGATGTCAGGGTGGCTTTTGCACACAGCATATCGTTCGTATTATGGAACAGCAGTTTCATACGGATGTAAGACAATTAAAGTTAAAATCCCCGAATTCACATCTTTTCACTGGGCGGGTCCGGGAGGAGACGCAATGATTGAGCAGGACGCAGATGTTGTCGTGATTGGAGGGGGGCCTGCTGGACTCGCTGCTGCGGTTTCTGCGAAACAGCATGGAGCAAATCGTGTTTTTGTCCTGGATAGAAATCAATGGCTTGGTGGTATTCTGCCTCAGTGTATCCATGATGGATTTGGGGTAGAGGAATTTGGGATTTCGATGACCGGACCTGAATACGCGGAGAGATATATAGAGATGGTACAATCACAAAAGATTTTGTGTCTTACAGAAACCATGGTATTACAATTTAATCAATCACTTGAAATCATCGCGGTGAACAAAAAAGGGATGTATAAATTGAAAACAAAAGCAATGATTCTTGCGACTGGATGTCGTGAGAAAACAAGGTGGCAGTCGATGATTCCAGGTTCTCGTCCTAGTGGTATTTATACTGCTGGTGTCGCCCAAGGATTAATCAATCTCTATAATATCATGCCTGGTAAAAAAATTGTTATCCTTGGATCTGGAGATGTCGGGTTGATTATTGCACGACGACTGAAATTTGAAGGTGCACACGTTATGGGGGTTGTAGAACTTCTCCCCTTTGCAAGCGGTTTACCTCGCAATATTGTTCAGTGCCTAGATGATTTTGAAATCCCGTTGTATCTCAACCAAACCGTCACTTCCATAGCGGGAAAGGAACGATTGGAGGGGGTAACAATCCAACAAGTTGATGATACAATGGCTCCCATTCCGGGAACTGAAAGGCAGATTGCTTGCGACACGCTTCTTCTCTCCCTTGGTCTTATTCCGGAAAATGAGCTTGCGAAAACTACCGGGGTTGAAATTGATGATCATACTGGCGGACCGATTGTCGATGAACGATTGGAAACAACGATTCCTGGAGTGTTTGCGTGTGGGAATTGCCTTCAGGTGTATGATACTGTGGATATGCTTTCTTTTGATGCAAAGAAAACCGGAGAATATGCTGCAGAATATTCATTACAAAAACAGTCTATCCAACAAGACAGTAAAAAAGGGTTGACTGTCCATGCTGGGTGTGGTGTGCGATATGTTGTTCCTCAACGAATATCCATATCTGGCACTGTTCATTTTACGTTACGAGCTGATGCACCACGAGGCATCAGTATATTGCGGTTGACGGTAGGAAAAAAAGAACTGTTGAAGAAAAAACTACTTGGCGTCAATCCGGTAAGCATGATTCGTATTGATGCACATATCTCTACAGAGATTCTTCAGACCAATGACCAAGTGGAGGTGACTATCAGTGACACATGAAAAAGAGATTACATGCACTGTCTGTCCGATTGGGTGTAAAATAATCATTGGAAAACAAGGAGAACGACTAGTTGTTTTAAATGGAAATAAATGTAAAAAAGGTATTGAATACGCAAGAAATGAAGTCTTTGACCCACGACGAATGGTGGCCTCCTCGATACGTGTCAAGGGTGGAGAATGGCCCCTTGTTAGCGTAAAAAGTACACATCCGATTCCAAAAGATAAAATATTTACCGTATTAGAGGAGGTACACAAAACGACATTAAAAGCTCCAGTTAAATCTCATCAAGTTATCATTAAAAACGTTGCAAATACTGGGATTGATATTATCACAACAAAAACAGTACATTCATTGAAAAAACAAAAAATTTTTTATAAAATATAATAGATATAAATACGTTTTATCGCACTAAAATTTTACAAAATTATTTATACTACCTCCTATTTCGGTCTTTTACCAGATAATTAACTAAATTTGGAGGAATATTCTATGATGGTCATCGTGAGGTTATCACCAAAAAGCAATCTTGATAAAATATGGGACTATGTAGAAAATCATATTATTAAAGATGAAACATCAAAATATGTGACCCCATTATATGCAACGCAGGCAGAAGGAATGATGAGTGTTGCGGTTGTTTTTAATGTCAATGACCCTGACAATATCGCACATTTTCTCGTCGACTCACTCTCAAAATGTAACGAATGCCATCATACCAGTACCGTATCGCTGATGAAACCAGTGTTCTTCCCCATCCCGAAAAAGAGACCAGCAAAGATTCATCGATATGTCATCCGCATCTACACACATCCACGTAATTACAAATCTATCTATGAATACTTACTGAATTACAAATATTCGTACAACCTATTTCCCATCTATATATCGTATAGTCTTGGTGATGAGGATATCGTGATGAATGTCGCAGCGGAGTCACCAGAGATCGTAAATACCTTCGTTCGAGAGAAAATACGGACTTTGGAAGGAGCAGATACCGTGCTGTCCTACCCTGTGGTAAAAGCGAAACGATTTGCTCCTCTTGAGAAGCTTATCGAAGAACAGCAGAAACATATAGCTGAAAAAGCAAAGGAAATGGACGAAAGTGAAATTGACAAGGAGTTTGACTGGGTAGAAGATTTTGAAGAGTACGCATTGTTAACTGGTGCGTTTCCAGGGGATCTTTAAAATCCCATATCTTTATTTTTTAGCCTTAGAAAAGAGCGTCATATCAGAAAAGTAGGCATAGTTATCGTTCGTTCTGATCGTCCAATTCAGGAGGATGTTGTTCTTTTTGCTTGTTTTTATATTTTTCATACACAAATGAAATAATCAATGTCAGGAGGATGCTTAGTCCCAAAAGTGCGATTGGGGTGCTTACATGTTCAAGCATGGTATAGTCGATAAGGAAGAGTACACCAAATGAGAATATCATGATACCAGATACTAGTTTTAGCCGTTTACCCTGTAGTTCGGTCAATTTCATTTTCCCAAGCGTCAAAGTGAATACAAGGAGGATGACGATGAGCGGGATGACGTAAACGATGTTGTAGAGAAACAAGTACATATAATATCCTGCAAGCGGAAGGTTTTCCTCGGTAAGTCTTGCAGTATAAATCATAGGAAAACCAAGCGTACACAAAAGTTCATAAAAATTTACACTCACCGCAAGAAAAATCGTTGCTCCTAACATGGTGAATAGTGAGGGTGATTTTACAAGTTTTCTGATGCTCTTAAATGTTAAAAGTCGTTTTTCTTCAGGGATGCTTAGACTAGGTCCCTTTTTCATAAAGAAGAAATCCTTGATGTTTAGTAGACCTATGCAAACAGCGACAATTCCAACAGCTGCAGAAATAATACTGATGAATGTTGCCGTAATTAACAACGTGTTGAACATTACAAACATGAACAGGAAATAGAACAATCCTGAGAAAAAGATAAAGATTCCACCGACAAGCAGCATTCTTCGTTTTGATTGGAGGTATAAAAGTAGATTGAGGAGAAAGATAAGAATAAAAAAGGCACAGGGGTTAAAGCTGTCTAGGGTTGCAAGTACAATCGTTAGCACTGGAAGGGTTAGACTTGTCAGATTCACGGTTCCAATTCCAGGGATGGATACCATATTTTCGTCAAATGTCTTATGAATATTCAGATCTAAGATGTATCCATCGATTATCTCGGTTAGCTCGTCGTACGTCAAGTTTGCTTTGGGTACTTTTGTTTCATTGTTGATTATCACAGAAGGATAGCTTAGCCCCCGTTCAATCATTTCGGCACGATTCGTTGAATTACTGATTTCCTTTTTGTTAATAATGACTTTTCCTGAGTAATTTTTTGCATAGTGCGTTGTTATATTATCAATGACAGCTATTGCAGGTTTACACGAACCGCAGGTATCCGAATAATAAAAATCTACGATAACAAGATTTTCTGCTAAGACTGATGTTGTTAGAAGTACCAATATAATTAATAAAAACCCTAATGATGCATATCTTTTTTCTTTCATCACATCTATCCACCAGAGACTACGGGAGGTGCTATTGTTACCTCGTCTTCCTCAGTAATCATCGTATCGTAGGAGGTATACATTTTGTTTTTCGTTACTATCATACGGCTTTTATCTTTTTCTGTCACGGGATAGTGTTTTACGAAAACATCAATAACATCTCTGAGGGTATTGCCTTCTATGATTTCAAGTTGTATTGTTTCCTTTCCAGCAATATCTTTGTATCGTCCATAGATCCTAAGAGTGATTTTCACACTATTCACCCGTTTCATATATTTATTTTTTTCCGCAGATTGGACAGATGGGATTTCTTTGGATAGTCATTATGTCAAAACACTGGTTCCATACATCGTAGATAATTAATCCTTTCGGGTGTTTACCAAGGAGTATTTTTATTGTTTCGTTACATTGGATTGCAGCAATCGTTGCTGGCAGGCTACCAAGAACTGGAGTTTCCTGCAGCGGTGGTTCAGTGATGCTCTGAATGACACACTGGATGCATGGTGTTTTTTTTGGAAGTATTCCCATCACCATCCCTACTGTTTCATAGACTCCAGCATAAACCCACGGGATGTTCTGTTGTATTGATATTTCATTGATAAGCAAACGCAGTGGAATACTATCGGTCCCATCAATGATAACATCAGCGGCAGAAAGAAGAGGTCTGATATTCTCTGGTGTTACTTTCTGGTTTATTGCGTTGACTCGAACGTTTTTATTGACTTTTTGTAATCTCTCCTTAAGAATCAACGCTTTTGATTTCCCGAGATCCTCTTCTGAAAACACAGATGTTCGATGCAGGTTACTTAGTTCAATGGTATCATAATCAATGATATCAATACTGCCGATACCCATGCGCACCATAAGATTTGCGCTATTGCTTCCCAGTCCGCCCCCGCCGATGACAACCGCATGTTTTGCTGCAAGTACCTCTTGACCGTTCTGACCAAACTCTTTGACAAGGGTTTGCCTTCTGTATCGTTCTTTTGTCATTATCACACCGACGATTCTTTGAACTTTGTTATGTGGAAAAATAAGAATGGATTATAAATATATCCCCTACTTTATCTGTAAAAATGCACTCTTGTCATCCTTTCCGATTCGTCTGATATTCTTTCTTATTCTTCTGTTTGTACTGTTGCTCCAACGGTTTGATCAACATAAAACGCAAAGTGCGTACCAATGTATTCAACTTCTTGGACGATATGTGGCGTCCAATGGGCGACGGTTGTAATTACCATTATGTTGTTGTCAACGATGTCTGGAAACGTCAGGTTACCATGTTGTGCGGCTCCTTTCCAGGTCATGCTAAATGTTCTGGATTTTTGCGGTCCGAGAAATACTATTTTTCTTAGTGCATAATCGAGGAACCCGAAATGATACGGGTTTCCAGCATAGTTGATCCATCGGGATGTGATTTCTGTAACATATGACCTGACAAATCCAAGGTATGGCTTCGAACCATTATTTTTCACAGTCACCGTAATGTCCAATGTTGCATCTCCATGACCAATAACGCTACTGGTAAGTACAATTGGGTTGACGCTTCTATTACCTGCGTCTTCGATGAACGGACGGTAATACAGCTCGGCTTGTTCCGGGGTTGACCCCCCGCCAACGGTTTGATTATATCCACCATCGAAAAAGAGCGTTGGGATTGCCATGCCACGATAATGTAACCAAAAACGATTTTTTGCTATAGGGTTTTGATTTGATACTAATGCAACAAAATAAAAAGGATACTCTCCACCATTATACAGGGAATACAGCGCCTCCGCTGCATTTGGACAGTTGGGGCACCAGGTTGTGGTTGCTTCTTCGATAAAAACTGTATGAGTAAATTCTATTCGTTTGCTAGGCATGATGTCCTGAGACGATGTTTTCTCGGTACTTATCGTTGTCGAGGCTGCTACAAACGGCGAGATAAAAAGAACTGCCGCTACTACAAGAATTATTATCTTTTTCATAGTTATCCCCTTTTATCTTCTAATAATAGTAGATATATATAGAAAACACCTATTTATATAATTATTCCATAGGTTTTTTTACTATTTCTTTTGCAGGGATCCCTGCGTATGTTTTCCCCTTGGCAAGTACTTGACCTTTTGTTACAAGAGCACCTGCCGCCACAACCACATCGTCTTCAAGGATAACACCAGGCATGATAATGGCTCCAGCACCAATCACGCAGTTATTGCCTACTTTAATTTTGTCCATGAAAATCGTTTCATACTGCATGTTATGGATATGACCATAGATAATCGCATATTCTCCCATTGTGATGTTACTTCCAAACTCTGTGAGACACGGGTCTTTTATGACTCCTCCAACAAGTGAATTTCTCCCGATTTTCATTCCCAGGAATCGTAAGTAGGTTTGTTTAATTCTACCAAGCGGAAATATCTCAAGGAATTTTCGAAATGGGGTATACAGAACACATACCAACGTCCATTTGACAGTCTCCTTGTTTCGAAATGAATACTGGTGCGTTCCAGGCTTGTAGGTGATGTTGAAAAGTCGTATGATACCACCGGTGATATACAGCTCGGAGAGGAATAAAAACACAGCACCACAATATGCAATGAATGGCAACAGCAAGAAATGCCATAGGGTCGAAAATTCAAAGAAATGCAAATACCGATAAAAGAAATAAAAAACGATAATTACTGGAATAAGTCCAACAATAAAAATCAACGAAGGAATAAGAGAAAAGACATACGACCATAAGGGTCGTGATTTTTTTTTCCACTCGTATTCAGACATAAGTACGTCAATACTTTCAGAGACTAATAAATGTAATTGATGCGTTTTGATTTCACGTTTTGATATTCTGCCACAGTATCTTTATATACAAACTTCACACCAACACAATATAGGAGACGATCTCTATGCCAAAGAAACATGTCAGAAAGCAACTACCTAAAAAAATCAGCCATGAGAGAAAATCACGGTTTTCTGAGAAACAAAAGAGGCACTATGCATTCGGCTTTCTCGTTGGTGAATATTAAAACACATCAGCTTTCAATTTCTTGATATTCAGCATAGGCTTTATTCAGAAACAGGATATAGCTATCGATATCAGAAGAGTATTGTAATGCAAGGATTCCTTGTTTTTGATATGCTGTTGCATTTTCAAAATGTGCTAAATTCTCAACTGAGAGGTTAGCACCAAGAAATTCTTGATAGTATCGGAATACCATTTGAGTTAAAACAAAGGCATACGATGCAATCATAGAATCTACACTGATGTTTGTTTCGGTAAACATTTGACTTTTACTTCCTCTATCACAATCAACGTAATAGGGAGAGACATCATCAGTATCGATCCATAACCATCGTTCTTCCCCTTTCATAAAAGGAAAGATATAATCTCGTTTTGTATCCTCCTCATCCTCGGGATAGCAAATTCTGTTTATGACCTGATGATATGTTGCGTAAGGTGTTTTTCCAAAGGTTGTTTCCAGCAGTACCCATCCATATCCTTGACAATAATATTCCACCATATAATGCATTTGTGTCCAGAACCCCTGGTCGTTGTTTACCAGAAGAACTCTCGAGGGAACATTATATAACCGTAAAAACGCACAAGCGAGATGCCCTCGTCCGACGTTCTCCCCGTTAATCAATAACGTTGTTTTTGCATCTTGGGAGAGTAAAAGACCGGTGCGCAGTCCAAAGACAAAAAAAGCATATCTATGGTATTTAATAAAAGGGGCGATCCTACCCGCGTATCGAATAAGATTATTACTAAAACCACGAAGTTGCCATGCTTTATGTCTGATAAGAAGACTGTTGAGCTGGACTACTTTTGTCGATACAAGCCATATCGTAGTATCCTCTGGTAAATGACGTTTTTTTGGAAATTGTATGTAGGGCGGCAGATCGCTAAAATCATGATTAATCATAAGAACCCAACAGGAGAAATGAAGCAAGACACTATCATATTTTTTCATAGGTTTTATTGTAAAATTGATAATTGTATTTGGATGAAATGTATCGTTTATAATAGCATAGTGCTCAATCGCTGATAGAGAACTATCATTATGAATTTCTAGGAATACAGGAACTTGATATCCGTAATCAGGTGGAAAGGAAAATCTGATATGAAATACTCCAACATCCTCTGACGCGTTGACATATAAATAATGTTCAACCCGGAGAAGATAGAGAGATTTTTCTTCAGGGGACATAAGGATACTCTGTACATTATCGTTGTAATTCTGGGAACCAGTTGATCCTGAGGAAACAGAAATTACACAAAAAAGAAGGATCATACCTACTGCTAGTAATTTTTTTGAATGGTTATTTCGCAGTGAAATAATTTTCATATATCCCTAAGAAATATTACAATTATAAACTATTTATATTTTATGTAAAGCATAAAAGGATACTATCGGGAAAACCCGGCTACTACAGGAAATTAGCATAACCCTATTGTTTCTCTGCGACGATGATAAATTTCCATTCGCCTTTCTTCCCCTCTTTTTCAAGGATGATAAATCCTGCATTGTTAAAGAACATCTCAACATTTTCCATGGTATATGCTACTTTATACGCATCAACATGATACCTGATAACGTCTTTTCCTGCATTCTTTACAAACATCCCTATTTTGATGCAGAAGAGTTTCCATTTTGGAAAATCCCGATTCAACGTCTCAAATACGATTTTCCCACCTGGTCTTAAGACGCGGTGCATCTCGTAGAAACTCACATCAGGGTGTTTCCAGTAGGCAAGACTGAACCGACTTACGAGTGTATCGATACTTGCATCTCTGAGAGGTATTTTTTCTGAAACGCCGCGAAGAAGTTCGAAGCCTTCGATACCCGCATCGTTTACGTTTTTTTTTGCTAATGACAGCATCTTATTCAACGGGTCAACACCTATAACAGTCGCATCTGGGATTTGTCTGAGGATTTCAAGAGAAAGCAACCCTGGCCCACAACCAAGATCAACAATAAACGGACGTGAAGAGGTTGTATACTTTTTCACGATATCTGAAAGCGAGACATACAAATCAGGGAATTTCTTCATGTATTTTGTAAATTCTTCTGCGGTTTTGTCATCGACCAAAAAAATCACAACCACAAAATTTCTGAAACCCGTTCTGAGACATAATGTTTTTGTTTTTGAAGCTTAATCGTAATATCGGATGTTGCTATCTGTGATAACAAGATATTTTGATTCAAGTACATGGTAGTTTCTTATTTCCGCAAAAGGGTGAAGAATAATACTGATATTTGGGTCGCGAGTGACATACGAAATCCCTGTAAGAGAAGTTTCCAGGGAATCGTTGCTCCCATCATCGGTATATAACCTTAGATGAGATACGCTTTCAAGCCCAAAATTCTGATGAATGTTAATCTCAATAGAGGTAGAGCTACCGGCACATTCAACAGGGATCCACCCGCTCAGACTGCCCGAGACACCAACAAATACATCTGCCCATGCGTGTGCAGTCGCGGATACTGATCCATCTATATTTTCCGTTAAGAGATACCCACGAATGAATCGTGCAGGGATACCAACTGCTCTGCACAGAGAAATGTAGAGAAATGATAGGTCATCACAATCACCCTGTCTACTTTCTAGGGTGACTGCAGCGGGGCGTACTGCACCTTGATCAGGATGGATTTGATATTGGATATTTTTTTTCAACCAAGAAAACAATGATTGTGCTACCAGAAACGAATTTGTGGTCTGTGCCTCCTGAGAAATATTGGTGGCAATTGAGATAATATCAGGATCATATGGATCGATAAACCGGATGGTCTCATTTGCCTGTACCCGTGTGTATTGATCGAAAACCTCTGGATACCTCTCTTGAATCTCCATAAGCGTAAGCGCATCAGCACCATTCAAGTCAGCAATATAATACCCTGCAGCATCAACCCTGGCGGTCACTCCTAAATCAAACGTTCTTTGATCTGTCCCAGAGATGTTCCAATCAATGCAGATGTTATCGAATAATGTTTTGATTTGATATTCGTTCTTATAGAGAAGATCGTACGCGATGGTTCCGGAAGCCACCTCCGGGATATCACATAAGTAGGTGATTTGGTAAGAACCTCTACCCCTGATTTCCACATGATAGCCATAGGAGATATCATAACTGATTTTTGTTGCAGTCGCCTGATAGGTTGTTGGTGGAAAAACCATCTCGCACCCAGAGAGAAAAACCACCAAAACAAGCGTGCATGCGAAGGACAGAAACCATATATTTTTTATCATACGACCCTTGATTTGTCACGTTTGAATATTCCTAACCTGGGTTTCTGCATCTGAGACTTCTTACTATGGCCGTTATGATATCGACACCCATTTACCATGGGGCAGTGTAGACAGCTGGGTTTTTCCTTATGACAAAAGTTTGCACCCAGTTGTGCGAGTGACTCAAGATACTTGTAAACGTTCTCCTTCATTTCCTCTGCTTCTATACTAAGTATTCGTATGGTTTCGTCAGGGTCATCGGTTGTAACCCAGCCAAGCCTTTTCGCCACACGGTTTACCATTATAGCTTTCTCTGTGACATTTTTTTGAAGATTCCCTGGTTTCTGTCCTGGTTTTGCCTCTTGTCGTGATGGCGGTGGCGGCATCTTGGGCATTTTCACCTTGTAATCAGAAGGGTCAATATCTTTGAAGACGGTGACGGACTTCCCTCCATGATCGGTCTCTCGCGTCCGTATCTCGACTAAAATTGGTATCTGGATTGAAGCACCAGAAATCAACGCCACACCAATGGGCAGCCGCTGGATTTCATCATAGGTTTGGCTAGTGAGTCCTTCGACGGATTGAATAATCGCTTTGAGGTCATTTGGGTTTGTGACCTTAAGAATAATATTGGTATTACACTGAGAGATGATGTTTTTGTCAATTTTCGCAGGACGCTGACTGACCACGCAAAGCCCCATACCGAATTTTCGCCCTTCGGAAGCAACCGTACGAAGCATGCTTGAGGAAACCGCATGACCAATTCCATGTTCGGGGCAGTAATTATGCGCTTCCTCGACGACAAACAGGAACGGAGGGATCTTTCCTACTTTTCTGTCCTTGAACAGCTCTTCGGTTAGCCGTGCCACCACCACATCTTGGATGTCTGGGGGGACACCTCGCATGTTGATAATCGAACATTTTCCTTTTTGCACAAGTTCATCTGTGGAGGTTCCTTTCTCAGAAAAGACACCGATGGAATCCAATGATTCCAAAGAGGCTATGACATTCCATCGAGCATTGCTCTTTGTGCGTTCTACTGCTTCTATAATATCTCTAATACTGTAGACCTGTTTAAACTCTTTAAGTTCCTTAATGGTCTGATACAGAACTGCTATCTGTGGACCGGAGAGTTTAGCCTGTAAAAGGTCAAGAATCTCTCGTCCCTCGAGGTTCATTCCGTTTAGCGTCAAATGTGTCATTCCATCCCCGCTGGACAGTGGTGAGAACGCGACAATTTGGCTGCCGTAATCGGTAGCTTTTATGCCGAACTTCTCCATATTTTTCTGATCTTTCTTATCCTTGTTCGGTTTACCAAGGGAAATATATTCGCCATGTGTATCGATGATTACAAGCGGGATTTTCTTCTTCAGGAGCTCCTCAATAAGAACGCCGCATGCATAGCTTTTTCCACCACCGGTTTTCGCAAGGATACAGATATGCTTCTGCACTAACGAATCAATGTTAAGGTACACGGGAAGATCATGTCCTTTGAGAAGACCAAGATACGCCCCATTTTCTTTCTCCGCATGTAAACCAAGAACATGTCGGATATGATCCTCCCCAGCAAGTGTGATTTGGGCTCCTGCCTCAAACGGACTGCGTGGTGCCTGCAGATGGCCTTCTTTATCCCTATATCCAATCACTTCTGCATATGCAGAAATATCACTTTTAATAGGAGGAACAGACCCATTGCTTTTAATGGTGATGGCATCCTCAAATTTCAGATCTGAGTATCCCTTGATATCCATAACCTGCGCAAGCACATACCCTTCTTCGTGTGGCGCGGCAATATAATCGAACTTGCGGATATTGCGGTTATCGACTGTGAAGTTAAATTTTGTTGAACCAACATCACCATAGATAAGACCGACGAAGTCGTTTTTTTCTTGCTGCATCCATACCCCTTTGTTGTTAATGGGCGGAATAATATGCAGGGTTATTATAGTTTTTGTATTTTTCTTTTTATTTCAGATGGTAAACCAGCGCAGAGTTCCAAGGCTTCGATTTCCATGAAGTGCAGATCACCAGGGATTACAATCGTGTGCAAGGGTGGACCATACGTCTTTTTTTGGAGTTTCCCTATCGTGTTTGCCACAACCATTGGATTTTCTGCTCCTGCTCGTGCAACGACACACGCAAGGGTATCAGGTGTCAAGAGATTTTTCTTAAGTTTTTCCTCCATTGTTAAAAGCACTTCAAAACCTTGATTTGCTGTCATATAGTGGTTCTTCTCAGCTTGAATATCAAGCAGTACCAGCGTATGCAACCCCAAATTCCTATTATTGTATATTACTGTATATGGGCTTGTTGGAAAATACGTTTTTTCAGGAAATGCGAGTGTCGTTGTCCTACCGAATTTGTAGTTCTGCAGGCCAAGAAGGCCAGGAACCGCAGTCACAATGCTCCCGCTATGAATAATGGTTGTTGGAATCCCCTGTTTCATTGCACGAAGGCGCAGATCGACATGCGTTGTTGCAATCATTGGGTCCCCTCCCGTAAGAAACGCGACATGGTTCTGTGATGCCGCGTCAATGATTTTATCCGCTTTCTCTGTTTCTTCCCTTGACAGTACATCAATTTTTTTTCCGATACGTTCCTCAAAGGATTCTCTGTCGAACGTACCTAGGATTGTGGTATAAAACTCAGCAAACACCTTATCACATTTTTTAAGTTCCTGTAACCCCTTTAATGAAATATCCGCCTCATCATAGAGACCTAAGCCGATAAAGACCAGATGTGCTTTTGAATTTTTTTTCATACTCCATCATGGCTCTGGCATTGAAAAATGTTGTTGATTGCACTGGTACATTTCGAAAACGTTTAAAACACCTACGTGATTCATAAATGTGGGCGACAACTACCGGCTCTTTTTTTTATTTCATTCTATCTGGAGTATCGTTCATGCTTCTTTTTAAAACGTGTCAGCCTCGCACGTGTTATCAGTGTACCAGGAGGAAAATAAAGAAAGGTTTAAATTCCAGGAGTCGTATTCCTGGCAGGAGGTGTATTATGCCATACACGTACGAGGGTTGGAACTTATACACAAGAAACGTAAAGCTTAAAGGCGGAAGAAATCAAACGATTTATTTCTTCAGCAAAAGAAAACCAAAAAGTGGAACCAATTGCGATTTACCAACTGGATATACCGTTGGTGTCAATAAGAGAACAGGGCTTCCATACCTGAAGAAGAAGTAAATTTGCTTCTTTCTTCATTTCTTTTTTTTTCTTTTTCTTCATTGTTGTTTTGTCACTTTCTTTAGATTCTTTCGCATAAGGGTTTTATAACTGAGATATCATCTTTGGTTGAGTATGCCACGGAAATATGATGCAAAAAAGAAGATGTATCGGAGCATTGCCCTCCGACGAATACACTATCTTTTTTCTCTTGCGGAAATCTCTGCTCTGCAGGGGAAACTTCAGTTAGCCAATCGGTATGTTGAACTTGCTCGAAAGATTTCGATGAAATACCTTGTCCCAATCCCTAAACAATATGCTCGATGTTTTTGTAAACACTGCTATCATTACCTTCTTCCACCGTTGACTTGTCGTGTCCGTATTCATCGTGGGATTGTTATTATATATTGTATGAAATGTAAGAAATTTAGTCGTATACCCTTACATGCACGCACCGCTCCAGATTGGAATTAAAAAATCAAAAATCACAAAGTTTCTTGGTACGAAACCCTTTTTTTCTCCCCTTATCTTGATTTATGTATCATTCGTAATGTTTTTAGGTAATCGTTCAATGTCTGTTTTTCATCAATTTTTATTAATATCCTCCCCTGTTTTCAACGGTACTAGAATGCTCGGATAGATATAAATATCAAATCATTTATTACCGATACCCACATTCACGAGAAAGGAAGAGAATTCCTATGACCACAGCATATGATATTCCTGCTAAAGAATTAATCTCTGCGCTAACAAAAAAACTACAAAATGAATCTGCAATCGTACCACCAGATTGGAGTAAATATGTTCGCACTGGCGTTTCGAAAGAAAATCCACCAGAGACAAAGGATTGGTGGCATACACGATGCGCATCCATTCTACGAAAATTATATATAAACAAAGCAATGGGTATTGAGCATATTAGAGCAGAATATGGTGGAAAACGCAATCGCGGGTCAAAGCCCAATAAAGCAGAAGCGGGGAGTGGGGCAATTGTTCGCCATGCCCTGCAACAATTAGAAACCGCTGGGTACGTCACAAAGTTGAAAGGCAAAGGCCGCATGCTTACGCCTAAGGGAGTTAAGTTTCTTGATAACACTTCCTTTGAAGTGAAAAAATCACTTCTTGAAGCCTACCCTGAATTGAAAAAATATTAAATAGGTGATCGCAATAGGTTCCTCTTGAGGTTTTAGAACCATTATGGATGATATAGAAGCTATCAGGAAGAAGAAATTGCGTGAACTTCAACAGCAACAGCCGATATTCCAACAAGAGAATTTCGAAGAAGCTCAGCAGAAGGAATACGAAGAACAGAAGCGGGTCATCCTCCGTGCTATCCTTATGGACGACGCACGGGAACGCCTTGGACGTATTAGGGCTGCTCGCCCAGAGCTTGCAGAGAACTTGGAAAATCAGCTCATCATGCTTGCCCAATCTGGTCGACTCAAAAATAAGATAAATGATGAGCAGTTACGGGATTTACTCTCAAAGTTACTCCCGAAAAAACGTGATATCACAATCCGAAGAAGAGGGATATAAATGTCAAGTCATAAGTCGTTAGCAAGGAAATTTCGGTTATCAAAAGCAACAAAAAGTAATCGACGAGTGCCGGCATGGGTCATGATTCGTACAAACCGACGATTTACTCGTCATCCAAAAACACGAAACTGGCGGAGAAATAAACTCAAAATAGGTTGATACATATGGCTGAGAAAGACACTGGAAAAGAACTTGAGCGAATATACATCATTCCACTGAGACGAGCGAAAATCGGTCCTACCTCCCGAGCTGTTCCCCGAGCAGTCGATGACGTCCGGCATTTTCTCATGAAACATATGAAGGTAGAGCAAAAAAACGTCTGGATTGACGATTCGTTAAACAAACAACTCTGGACATTTGGGAAATACTGGGTTCCAAGCAAGATTCGTGTACGTGCAGTGAAATTTGAAGACGGTGTCGTCGAGGCAACGCTCCCAGAGCTTGGCGAGAAGAAATCACGACGGGAATTCTTAAAGGAGGAAAAAGAGAAGAAAACTCCCATTCTCCGACGAGAGGAAGAAAAAGGAGAGGAAGCTGTACCTGGTGCGGAAGGCTACGATATCGTCCCAACTGGTGAGGGTGAAGTAAAGATTAAAAAGAAAAAAGAGAAAGCAGCAAAAGAAGAAGAGCCAACGGAGAAAGAAGAATCAGCGCCATTAGCAGAGAAAGCACCTGGGAAAGAAACTGAGATAAAAAAAGAAGACAAACCTACAGAACAAAAAAAAGCAGCAAAAAAACCAAAGAAAGCAAAGAAGCAAGGCACGAAACCGTCTAGCAGTAAAAAGAAGACTGCTTCAAAGAAAACGGAGAAAAAAAGTGAATAGGAATGCTTCAGCTCTTGGATTTTAATGAAA